>CAZUKF010000155.1:0-4733 GCA_964620765.1 uncultured Rickettsiales bacterium
CCGCCTGCACCTCCTGACCAACCGCGGCGTGAGCACGCTGGCCGATCCGCGCCACCGCGGCCACGAGGCGCTCGGCTTCGCCGCCGCCGCGCTGCTGAACCTGGCTTCGCGGCAGCGCCTGGCGCACGTGCTGGAGGCGGGCCGTGCGCGTTTTGTGGCGCGCATGGGCCACGCGGTGAACGACGTGCTGGACGAGCTGCTCGGGCAGGCGCTGCTTTATGAGCGCAGCCACGCGCCGAGCCTGCAGGGCTTCCTGCACTGGATGGGGCAGGGCAAGACCGAGATCAAGCGTGACATGGAAGAAGCGCACGGGCAGGTGCGCATCATGACGGTGCACGCCGCCAAGGGCCTACAGGCGCCGGTGGTGATCCTGCCGGACACGGCCCACGTGCCGCGTAACGAAGACTGGCTGCTATGGCATGAAGGCAGCGTATTCTGGATGAGTTCAAAAGAACTGCCGAAAAAGCTGGCGGAGTGGAAGGAAGCGCGCAGGGAGAAAGAGCTGGAAGAATACAGGCGCCTGCTTTACGTGGCGATGACGCGGGCCGAGGACCGCCTCTATATCTGCGGTGCGCGCGGTGAAAAGGAAGCGCCGGAAAACTGCTGGCACAAAACCGCCTGGAAAGCGCTGGAAGGCGTGGCCGAGGTGCAAGGCGACAGGCTGGTGCTGGCAACACCGGGCACGGCCCCGGTGCGCAAAGAGGCAGCGCTGCTCGCCTCACCGCCCCTGCCCGCTGTTTTGCGCACGCCCGCGCCCGCGGAGAGCGAAGCAGGGGTGCCGCTTTCACCCTCGCGCCTGTGGGATAAGGATGCACCGGCCGCCTCGCCGCTGGCAGGCGCGGATATTTACAAGCGCGGGGCGTTGATCCACCGCCTGCTCCAGCATTTGCCGAAAGTGCCGCCGGCCGAGCGTGAACGCGTGGCGAAGCTGATGGGCGCGGAGGAGGAGATGCTGCCGGAAGTGCTACATTTGCTGGCTGCACCGGAATTCGCGCATTTCTTTGCCGAAGGCTCACTGGCCGAGGTGCCGCTGGGCGGGCGCGTGCTGATGGAGGGCAGGGAGCAGATGTTCGCCGGGCAGGTGGACCGCCTGCTGGTGACTGAAAACGAGGTCTGGGTGCTGGATTACAAGACCGGCGCGGTGCCCGGGGAAACCCCGCCGCGCTATCTGCGGCAGATGGCGGCCTACCGTGCGTTGCTGGCGGGCATCTACCCGGGCCGTGAAATCCGCTGCGCCCTGCTGTGGACGTCTGCGCCCGCATTGGTTGAGTTGCCGCCCGCCGCCCTCGATGCGCTGTGCCAGCCCTTGACGCAGGGTGCAGGCGAGCCTAAATTCCTTAGAGCTTAAACAATCAGCCAGAAAAGAGGTTCACTATGGGCGCCGCTCAGCATATCAATGACTCCGAATTCGACCAGAAAGTCCTGAAATCCGCGGGTCCCGTGCTGGTGGATTTCTGGGCCGAGTGGTGCGGCCCCTGCCGCCAGATCGCCCCGATCCTCGATGAAATCGCCGCCGACATGGGCGGGAAGGTGACCATCGCCAAGGTCAACATCGATAAGAATCCCGAAACGCCGCAGAAATATGGCGTGCGCGGCATCCCCACTCTCATCCTGTTCAAGAACGGGCAGATGGTGTCGCAGAAGGTGGGCGCGCTGCCGAAGTCGAAACTGGTGGAATGGATTGATTCCGTCGTTGCCTGACCTTAAGCGGGATTTCGGGCTCACGCCCGTTGTCGCCACTGAAATCGAGTTTTACCTGCACGGCATTGAACCGGATGACAATTTCCGTGAAGGTTTGCTTGTTGAAAAATTCGAGCAGGAAAAGGGCAGGGACCAGTGGGAAGTGGCGCTGCCGATGAGCGATGCTGAACGCGCGGTGGAAAATCTCCTTGCCGTTAAAAGCCAGCTGGCCGCCCGCGGGGCGGATTTCACCGCCAAGCCGTTTGCCAGCGAACCGGGCAGCGGGCTGCACGTGCATGTGCACCTGGAGGACGCCTCCGGCCACAAAATGTTCTTCAAAAAAGACGAGGAGATCAGCGACACACTGAAATGGTCCATCGGCGGGTTGCTTGCCACCGTGCATGAGCACATGGCCGTGTTTGCGCCCACGGCGGAATCCCGTGCCCGCTTCGTGGCGGGCAGCAACGCCCCCATTACCGCCAGCTGGGGGGCCAATAACCGCACCTGCGCCATCCGCCTGCCGGATGCCGGAGCCCCGTGGCGGCACATCGAGCACCGGGTGGCGGGGGCGGATGCCGAGCCGGGAGCAGTGATTGCGGCCATTTTAAAGGGCATACACCATGGTTTGGCCCATAAGTGTGAGCCGGGCCTCCAGATTTACGGGGATGCCGCCCTGGCCCAGTACAATTTACCCCGGCTATGTAGTTGAGAACCGTTTGCAAAAAGGCCCGGAAAATGGCAGAATGCCTTGATGATAGCACTTGTAAACCAACCCACTGAAGACGAGAAAATCAAAAAGGCCCTCACCTATGCGATGCGCCCGGATGGCGGCTTTGCAAAAGGGTTGGGTTCCACGCTGCGCAGCACCTATCCGTGGCTGGGCGCGGAAGCGGCGGAAAACATCACGCGGGATTTCGTCAACCGCCAGGCTGCCGGGTTTGAGAGCGAGAAGGCGCGCCCGCAGCCGGGCCTGAGCAAGGAAAAGACGCAGGCGCTGGTCAACAGCCTCGCGCAGCCGGAGTTTGATCCCAAGACCCACAAGATGTCGGCGGACGCGGTGATCCACCTTTATTTCAATGCCGAGATCCAGCGCGATTTACACGCCACGCTTGACCGCGCGTTTGACCCGAAGGGGCCGCTCGCCGTGGCGCTGGCGACGGACATGATCGCCGCAGGGCAGGGCCTGCAGCCGCAGGTGATTGCGAAAGCCGCGACGGATTTCATGACGGACCGTCAGGTAGCGGCGCATAACGTGGCCGAAGCCATGAAGCAGGACAGCGAAGTGGTGAAAACCGCCGCTGCCCTAGCCGAGGGCATTCGTGCGGGGGACCTCCCCCTGGCGCAGCGTGTCCGCGATGCGTCGGACAAGAGCAAGACCGCCGGTCCCACCCTCGCGATGTAGGGCGTCTACCAGCGCACTTCCCACCACCACCGCGTCCGCATGTTTGGCAATGGCGCGCGCCTGTTCCGGCGTTTTCACGCCGAAGCCGACGGCGAGAGGGATTTTCGCGTACTTTTTTATTTCCGCGATCTTAGCTGCCAGCTGTGCCTCGTCGGCGCTCTTGGCGCCCGTGATGCCGGTGACGGAGATGTAATAGGCAAAACCCTGAGCGTGTTTGAGCAAGAGGGGCAGGCGCTCCGGCACCGAGGTGGGGGCGATGAGGCGAATGAGAGCAATGCCTGCCTTTTCGCATGCAGGGCGGAATTCGTTTTCTTCCTCCGGGGGGAGGTCCACTAAAATCAGGCCGTCCACGCCTGCTTTTTTTGCATCTGTGCAGAATTTGTCGGCACCATAACGGTAGAGCGGGTTGTAATAGCCCATGAGGATGATGGGTGTGCCGTCATTGGTTTTGCGGAAATCGGCAACCAGCTGCAGGATTTTTTTCACGTCGGTGCCCGCCGCCAGCGCGCGCAGGCCCGCTGCCTGGATCACCGGGCCGTCGGCCATCGGGTCGGAGAAGGGGAGGCCGATCTCAATGAAGTCGGCGCCGGATTCAGCGAGCTTTGGGAGCAGGGCGGCAGTGGCCGCGAGATCCGGGTCGCCGCCCATGATGAACGGGATCAGCCCGGCGCGGCCTTGCTTTTTCAGTGTAGCAAAGGTGGCGGCAATGCGGCTGCTCATTTTCTGTTCTCCGTTATGCCCGCGTAGGCGGGCATCTCATGTAGCCTCATAAGGTATGTGTGCGGGAAATAAGAGATCCCCGCCTTCGTGGGGATGACAATGTTATATTTTCTCACAGCGTCACCCCCAGCGCTTTGGCAACGGTGAAGATGTCCTTGTCACCGCGGCCGCAGACATTCACCACCAGCAGCGTATCCTTGCTCAACTTCGGTGCGATTTTCATGACATGCGCGAGGGCATGCGCAGGCTCAAGGGCAGGGATGATGCCCTCTAATTGGCTGACTTTCTGAAACGCGGCGAGGGCCTCATCATCCGTCGCGGCCACGTATTCCACGCGTTTTGTTTCATGCAGATACGAATGCTCCGGGCCAATACCGGGGTAATCAAGGCCTGCGGAAATAGAATGCGCATCGGCGATCTGCCCGCCATCATCTTGCAATAAATACGTGCGGCTGCCGTGCAGTACGCCGGGCATTCCCTTGAGCAGCGAGGCCGCGTGCGCATTCGTCCCCAGCCCCCTGCCCGCCGCTTCCACGCCGATCAGCTTTACGTTTTTATCTTCCAAGAACGGGTGGAACAAACCAATTGCGTTGCTGCCGCCGCCGATACACGCCATCGCGATATCTGGCAGCCTGCCCTCTGCTTCCAGCATCTGCGCCCTTGCCTCCCGCCCGATCACGCTCTGGAAATCACGTACCATCTCGGGGTAGGGGTGGGGGCCGGCGGCGGTGCCGATGAGGTAATACGTGTCGTGCACGTTGGTCACCCAGTCTCGCAGCGCCTCGTTCATCGCATCTTTGAGCGTCTTGCTGCCGCTTTCCACCGGCACCACCTGCGCGCCCAGCAGCTTCATGCGGAACACGTTGGGGGCCTGGCGCTCAATGTCTTTCGCGCCCATGTAGACCACGCATTGCAGGCCGAACAGGGCGCA
>CAZUKF010000156.1:0-4649 GCA_964620765.1 uncultured Rickettsiales bacterium
TGATCAGAAGACGGGCGTGGCCTGTTTGTATGTAGTTTTTCCTGATGGGCGGTTCATCATACCCGTGCGCAACCCGGCATCACACGTGGCATCGCTGAAACGGCAGCATGAAAATTTCCTCGCGCAGGCGGCAGCGGATGCGCGCGTGAAGCATTACCTGCGCGTGGCCGGGCATTTTGAATTCGGGCCGGATACGCGCTTCATTCTTGCCGGCTGCCGCACCGAGCCGGGGGATTGGGCGGGCTACTGGAACAATATCTACCGCCACGTGCATGAAACGCTGGCGCAAAACCCAGGTTTGAAGGCCAACAGCCTCATCGTGCGGCATGAGGACCTTTGCGCCGACCCGCACGGTTGGGTGCAGAAAATGCTGGATTTCTGCGGCCTTGAGGGCGACGTGGAGCAACTGGCGGCCCGCATCCACGTGCCGGCCGGGCCTGTGCCGCCCCCGCCGCCTGAAACGCTGGAAACGGCGAAGCTTTTCGGGTATTAACTGCCGCATGCGCTTTGCACTTCTTCTCCTTTTGCTCCTGCCCTCGCCTGCACTGGCCTATATCGGCCCGGGTGCGGCGCTTGGCCTCCTGGGCTACGCGTTCGGCCTTGCCGGGCTCTTAGGCGGCGCCGCGCTGATGGTGGTGGCGTACCCTGTGTACGTGATCTGGAAGAAGCGCAAAGAACAACAGCCCCCGCAGCAATAGTAACATGAGTGCGCTACCCGAAGCGGTTGCACAGCGCCGCACCTTCGCCATCATCTCGCACCCGGACGCGGGCAAAACCACGCTGACGGAAAAACTGCTGCTGTTCGGCGGCGCGATTCACCTCGCCGGCGCGGTGAAGGCGAAGAAGGGCGGCAAATCGGCCACCTCGGACTGGATGTCGATTGAGAAGGAGCGCGGTATTTCCGTTTCCGCCTCCGTCATGACGTTTGAATATGAAGGCCACACGGTGAATTTGCTGGACACGCCGGGCCACAAGGATTTCAGCGAGGATACATACCGCACTCTCACCGCCGTGGATTCGGCCGTGATGGTGCTGGACGGCGCGAAGGGCATCGAAGCGCAGACGCTCAAATTGTTCGAGGTGTGCCGCCTGCGCGACACGCCCATCATTACCTTCATCAACAAGTTTGACCGCGAGGCGCTGGACCCGTTCGAGCTGCTGGATGAAATTGAAAGCCGCCTCGCGCTGGATGTGTGCCCGGTGACATGGCCGATCGGCATGGGCGAGCGCTTCCGCGGCTGTTTTGATTTGCGCGACGACACGCTCTATTTGTTTGATTCCGGGCGCGGCGACAAGCTGGTGGAGGCAGAGAAATTCACCGGCGTGGATGACCCCAAACTCGCGGAGCGCATCCCCGAGGCGGAGCTGGCGAAACTGCGCGAAGAGGTGGAGATGGTGCGCGGCATCTACCCCGCTTTTACAAGCCAGTCTTATCTGGAAGGGCATTTGACGCCGGTGTTCTTCGGCAGCGCCATCAATAATTTCGGCGTGCGTGAATTGCTGAAGGGCCTGTGCGGTTACGCGCCTGCCCCTCGCGTGCAGGCGGCGGACCCGCGCAACGTGGCGCCGGGCGAGCCGAAATTCACGGGCTTCGTGTTCAAGATCCAGGCCAACATGGACAAGAACCACCGCGACCGCATTGCTTTCGTGCGCATCTGCTCCGGCAAATATTCACGCGGGATGAAGGTGCTGCATGCGCGCAGCGGCAAAACGCTGGCGCTGAACAACCCCGTGCTGTTCCTCGCGCGCGAGCGCGAGCTGGCGGAGGAAGCGTGGCCGGGGGATATTTTGGGTATTCCCGGGCACGGGCATCTGCATATCGGTGATACGCTGACGGAGGGTGAAGCATTGCGTTTTACCGGCATCCCCAATTTCGCGCCGGAAGTGTTCCAGCGCGGGAAGCTTTCCGACCCCTTAAAATCCAAGCAGCTGAAGACGGCGCTGGAGCAGCTTTCGGAAGAAGGAGCCAGCCAGATCTTCAAGCCGCTGGACGGTACACCGTGGATTATCGGCGTGGTGGGACCGCTGCAGTTTGACGTGATCGCCAGCCGGCTTGAGAGCGAATACAGCGTGAAGGGAAGCTTTGAGAGCGTCTCCTACACCACCGCGCGCTGGGTGAAATGCGAGGATAAAAAAATGCTCGAGGAGTTCACCGACAAGAATAAATATAACCTTGCCGAGGACGCCGGCGGGCAGCTGGCTTACCTCGCGCCAAATGACTGGCATTTAAACAGAATCCAACAGGACTGGTCGAAGATCAGCTTCGAGCGGACGCGCGAAAACCGATAGATTGTCATCAAAATTTCACAAGCCCGTTATAAGGGCGTCATAAGCCTATGCCAGGCTGTGGGGCGTGGAATCACACCTCTCCAAGCCCCGTATCGGCATCAGCTGCGGCGAAAGTGCCGCGCGCTCGCTGGACGCCATCTGCCGCGCCGTGCGCGCCAAAGGCGGTGACCCGGTGCTGCTGCGGCAACATGCAAAACGCTGCGTGGAAAAGGATTTTGTCGGGCTCGAAGGCGTGATCGTGATGGGGAATGACGATGACATCGACCCCTGCAAGTATGGGCAGGAACGCCACCCCGAAACACGCATCGAGAGCAATACCGCCCGCGCCGATTATGAAGAGAAGCTGATTTCCTTCGCGCTGACGGCGGACGTGCCGCTGCTTTGCATCTGCGGCGGCATGCAGCGGTTGAACGTGATTGGCGGCGGTACGCTGGTGCAGCATATTGACGGACACCTGGACGTGGACGTGCAGCCGACCGCCCCCATTACCCTGATCCCCGGCACGCGGCTTTACAAGCTGGCGGAAATGAAACCGATGGTTTTCGACAATACCCTGCACCACCAGGTGATCGACGTGGTACGGCCAGATTTCCGCGTCGCCGCCCGCGCCACGCGCGACAACGTGATCGAAGCAATCGAGCCGGCGGAACGCGGGCTGTATGCCGACCACCCGTTCGCAATCGGCGTGCAGTGGCACCCGGAATACGGAGTCAGCGAATTAAGCGTGAACCTGACGGAAAACTTTATACGTGCCGCAGCGGCCTGCTCAGGCCTCGTCGTCCCACACGCGGGCGAAATAGCCAGCGCGCAGTAAGCGCCCCTTCTTTTCTTTGTAATCTCCTGCAAAACACTCTTCCGGCTGCAGCGGCTGCATGGGATATTGAAGAAAAACAAGGGGGTTTTATGGCCGCATGGCCGCTTTTAATTGAACCGGTCTCGCGGCTGCTGGACAAGCTGATCCCGGACCCGGATGCCAGGGCCCGGGCGCAGGCGGAGCTTTTAAAATCCGAGCGCGAGGCCGAGCTGGAAACCTTGCGGCTTGCGCTTTCAGCAGATGAGAAGCAGGCCGCGATCAATGACCGGGAAGCCGCGCACGCGGATTTGTTTGTCGCCGGCTGGCGGCCGTTTATCGGCTGGGTGTGCGGGGTGGCGTTTGCGTATCATTTCATCCTGCAGCCGCTGCTGGCGTTCGGCATTGCCAATAGCGGCGGCGAAGTGCAGCTGCCGGCGTTCGACATGGCGACACTCTCCACGGTGCTGATGGGCATGCTGGGGCTGGGGAGTTTGCGGACCCTTGAGAAGATCCGCAAACCCTGATAGAAATGCCCGCATGAAAGCGCTCTTCAGCTTTTTCTCACGCCTGTTCGGCCGCCGGAAAACGGAGTGGAACGAATTGGATTACGGCAAACCCAGCACGGCGGGCGATGATTTCAGACGCAATAACGATGTCTAAGCTGTCATCCTGAGCGAAGCGAAGGATCTACTTGAAGTAGATTCTTCACTCCGTTCAGAATGACAAGATCGAGTAGGGTTAGCGAGCTGGGGAAGATTCCGTGCGGGTTACCGTGCGGGTGTCATACAGACGGCCATAGGCATCACGCGTAGCATATTGCGCTTCTTCCCACGTCAGTGTGGAAGTGCCGCGCGCCTGCTCCCAGCCCCTGCGCAGCTGCTCCTGATCCAACTCCGTGTAGGCGCGGTTGCCGTACTGGTCATACAGCGTGACGCCGTATTTATACGCAGGTTCGTACGTGGTGTAGTTGCGCGTGGTGGTGTAGTAGGTGCGCGTGGGATAGTTTTCCTGCCAGTACGTGCGCTCCGTGTTCCACGTGGTCGTGGTGGTGGTCGTGCGGGTTATTTCCTCGGCATACGCAGTGGATGCAGCGAGGATGGCCAGGATGGCAATGGCGTTCTTCATGGTGTTCTCCGTTATCAGGGGTTAGCGGGGGTGGTGGGGGCCGGTATGTTTACCGTGAGGTCCGGACCGGAAGAACCGCCCGAAAAATTCTGGAAGAAAAAGAAAGCGAGGATCACGGCCACGATGATGCCGAGAACCACCAGTAAGCCACCGGAAAAGGCTGAAGCGCTGCTGTCTGCCATATAAAGACTCCTTGGGGTTGGGGAGTGTTCAAGGCTAAGCAGTTCCGGGTAAGAACGATGTACGAAAGCGGCGCGCGCCGGGTAAGGAAGCGGTTAAGGAGCCGCACCAGCCCTCCTTCGCTCACTGCGTGAGCTTCGGAGCGCACTCCTACGCCTAAGAACGGCATTCGGCTGGCGTAAGCCACCCGAAGCCGTAGGCGTAGGGTGGAGCGGGCGAAGGGAATCGAACCCTCGTCTTTAGCTTGGGAAGCTAAGGTAAT
>CAZUKF010000157.1:0-4637 GCA_964620765.1 uncultured Rickettsiales bacterium
AAATTGCGGTCCGTCAGCAGCATGGTGATGGCGCCGCCCAGAATCGGCACGGCCAGCACCCGCAGGACGGCGGTAACAAGAATCGCCCAGACGTAAAGCGGCATGCGAAGCAGCGTCATGCCCGGGGCGCGCATGTTGAAAATGGTGACGATGAAGTTGATGGCGCCCAGGATGGAGCTGGCGCCCGCCAGGTGCAGCGCGAAGATGCCCATGTCCACTGCGGCGCTGGGATGCGAGGCTGTTTCCGAAAGCGGGGGATAGAGCGTCCAGCCCGTGCCCGCGCCCTCGCCTACGAAGGCGGAGCCGATGAGCAGGAAAAACGAGGGAATGAGCAGCCAGAAGCTGATATTGTTCATGCGCGGGAAGGCCATGTCCGGCGCGCCGATCATCATCGGCACAAAGAAATTGCCGAAGCCGCCGATCAGCGCCGGCATGACGAGGAAGAACACCATCACCAGCGCGTGCGCGGTGATCACCATGTTGTAAAACTGGTAGTTATCACCGAACAACTGCATGCCCGGATGCGCCAGCTCGATGCGCAGCAGCACGGAGAAGAACGTGCCGATCAGCCCCGCCACGCAGGCATATATCAGGTACATTGTGCCGATGTCCTTGTGGTTGGTGGAATATAACCACCGCCGCCATCCGTAGGGAGTATGATCGTCGTGCGCTGCGTGACCCATAGTTTATCCTGTACGTTCGTCTCGGTTATTCGTCGCGTTCAATAATTTCTTCCACCACGCCCTCTTCCTCTTCTACGGGCTTCGGCGCAGGCTTCTTCTTCGGAGCGGCAACCGGAGCGGCCTCCTCCTTCTTCTCCGCTTCCTTCTTGGCAGGTGCATCGGCAGCTTTATCAGGCTGCTTGTTGGTTTCAGTGTTGCCCTGGTTCGGCACGCCGGTCTTGGCCTGCGATTCAGTTGCCCCCGGAGCACCCGGCACGCCCTTGGGCTGCGGCACCGGCTCCGTCACTGAATCCGGCGTAGCAGCAGCGGCACCCGGCCCCTGCTTTTCCTTCACCCAGTTGGCAAAATCTTCCTTGCTCACCACCTGCACGGCAATCGGCATGAAGCCGTGGCCCACGCCACAGAGCTCCGAGCACTGGCCGTAGAACAGGCCGGTCTTCTCGGCCTTGAACCAGGTCTGGTTCAGGCGGCCGGGCACGGCGTCTTTCTTCACGCCGAAGGCGGGCACGGCCCAGGAGTGAATCACGTCTGCACCCGTCAGCTGCACGCGCACCACCGTGTCCACGGGAACGACCACGCGGTTATCCACTTCCAGCAAGCGGATCTGCCCGGGCTTGATATCTTCATCTTTGATGATGTAGCTGTCGAAGCTGATGCCACCCTGGTCCGGGTATTCGTAAGACCAGTACCACTGGCGGCCGGTGACTTTCAGCGTCATCTCGGCATCTACCTCGCGCTCCATGAAGTAGTGTGTGCGCAAAGACGGAATGGCGATGGCGACGAGAATGATGATCGGCACCACCGTCCAGATAATTTCCACCGTGGTGTTGTGCGTATTCTTGCTGGGAACCGGGTTGGCCTTGCGGCGGTAGCGTATGCATATATACAAAGTGAGCAGCAGGACGAACGCCGTGATGGCGGTAATAATGTAAAGCAGGAACTTGTCATGCAGCCATGCCAGCTGTGTCATCGTCGGCGTGGCGGATTCCTGGAACCCGAGCTGCCAGGGTTTTGCATGCCCCAGCGCTTCTTCGGCGCGGGCAGCGGGCACAAAGAGCGCGGTCAGGGCAAAAGGAAAGTATTTGCGGAACATAGAATACGTTTCTAAGGTGAACGGAATATCCCGCATTTTCTAATATGCTCCACCCCGCAAGGCAACGCTTTTATGTCCAACGCCGATAACCTCTTTTTTAACGATGAAGCGCTTGACAGCGCGCGGGCCCGCTCCATCACGAAGGAAGCGCTTTCAGGCATGGATGACGGCGAGCTCTTTCTTGAATACACCCAGTCGGAAAGCATCGCCTTTGACGATGGCAAGCTCAGAAACGCCAGCTTCAACACCGCGCAGGGCCTGGGCCTGCGCGCGGTCAAGGGCGAGACGGCAGCCTATGCCCATGCCTCCGAGATCTCCGAACCTGCCCTGAAGCGAGCGGCGGCGGTGGTGCGAGCGGCCGATCACGGGCAGACGGCCGCGGTGGCCGTGCACGCGCCCGCCTTCGGCACCAACCGCAATCTCTACGGCGATGTTAACCCCCTGCACGAGGTGGCCTTCGAGAAGAAAGTGGCGCTCCTGCAGGAGATCGACGCTTATGTACGCGCAAAAGACAAGCGCGTGAAGCAGGTGGCCTGCTCGCTGGCGGCCTCGTGGCAGGCGGTGCACATCCTCCGCGCCGACGGGGGGGCAGCGTCTGATATCCGCCCGCTGGTGCGGCTTAATGTCAGCGTGGTGGTGGAGCAGGACGGCCGCATGGAAACCGGCAGCCACGGCGCCGGGGCGCGTATGGGCTACGCCGAATATATCGCGCCGGGCAACTGGAAGAAGCAGGCCGACGAGGCGCTGCGGCAGGCGCTGGTAAACCTGGAAGCTATCCCTGCCCCGGCCGGCGAGATGCCGGTAGTGCTCGGCCCCGGCTGGTGCGGCGTGCTGCTGCATGAAGCGGTGGGCCACGGGCTGGAAGGAGATTTCAACCGCAAGGGCACGTCCGCCTTCGCAGGATTAATGGGGCAACAAGTGGCGGCCAAAGGCGTGACGGTGATCGACGACGGCACCATGATGAATCGCCGCGGCTCGCTCTCCATCGATGACGAAGGCACGCCCAGCGGCCGCACGGTGCTTATAGAAGACGGCATCCTCACCGGCTATCTGCAGGACCGCCTCAACGCGCGCCTAATGGGCATGAAGGCCACCGGCAACGGGCGGCGCGAAAGCTTTGCGCACCAACCCATGCCGCGCATGACGAACACATTCATGCTCAGCGGTAAAGACAAACCGGCGGATATGATCGCCGGTTTGAAGCGCGGCATCTACACCGCGCACATGGGCGGCGGGCAGGTAGACATTACCTCCGGCAAATTCGTGTTCTCCGCTTCGGAAGCGTATCTCATCGAGAACGGCAAAATCACCACGCCGGTGAAAGGCGCAACACTCATCGGCAACGGCCCCGAATCGCTTAAATACGTGCGCGGCATCGGCAATGACATGTGCCTGGATGAAGGCGTGGGAACGTGCGGGAAAGCGGGGCAGTCCGTGCCCGTTGGCGTGGGCCAGCCCACTTTGCTGATTGAAAAGCTCACCGTGGGTGGGACGGCAGTCTAGTATACGCGCAATTCCTCTCCAAAACGTAAAACACGCGTAGTTTTCCACACATTGTGACAGCGCAGTGAACCTAATGTTACAGTTCAGTTACGAGTCGGTTACGGGTCCGTGAATAATGCATTTCCCGGCGTTTGCGCGCTTGAGGGGGGTATGTCCTTTCGATAAGATGAACTTGTAAGCGAGACAAACACACGAAAAGAAGCGATCCAGAGTTATATGACAGGGACCTTTATGTGGACAGGTGCTATTTCGGTCGCGGCGGATCAGGTGGCTACGGTAGCAGCCTTCAATAAGTTTACCGGCGCAGACAAAGATACCGAACAGTTCCAAACTCCCGGCGCCCCGGAAGCCCCGGAAATGACAATGTCCGCTATATCGGCCGAAAAGACGACTGGCAGAGGCCCCGGCGGCTAATACCCCTAAGGTTATTTACCATTTATTCACGTATTGGCAGCCTAAAAAGGCTGTTTTTTCTTTTACTTTCCGGTTCATATCCTCTAAAGTTATAAGAGGCGCAGTGTAAGCTGGGCCCCTGAAAGCTTGTGTTATGTCGACCCAGTGGAATACGAAATCGATCGGTAAGAATCTGGACCTCATGCAGAATGGCCTGCTGGAGGAGGAAATCGTCATCCTTCTCAACGGTAAAAATTCGTTCGGCAACCGCATCTATTCCTTCCTCAAACTCAAGCTGAAAGACGCCATGCGCATCCACACCGCCATTCAGGAGGGCGAGCAGTTCAACCCGTCCGATTACGGCACGGTTGTCGCCGCCGGCACCGGGGACCCGCCGGATGATGTGCGCATGGAAATCGCCTCCCAGTACAAATTCGTCAATACCACGCGCGGTATTGTCCCTGCGGATACCGTAAAACTGGAAGAAAAACCCTGGGATGAATATTAAGTTGAGGGATTGGGCTTTGGGGATTAGGGATTAGAGAGTGAACCCCAATCCCCAAGCCCCAACCCCCAATGCCCTTTCCTGAAATTGATCCCGTCGCCCTGCAGCTGGGCCCACTCGTCATCCGCTGGTATTCGCTCGCTTATGTAGCGGGCATTGTGCTTGGCTGGTTTTACGTGCGCTGGAGCTCCACGCGCCACGCCATCCCCAACCTCAGCAGCAAGGCGCTGGATGACCTCATCCTCTGGGCTGTGCTTGGCGTAGTGGGCGGCGGCCGCCTCGGCTACGTGCTGTTCTACAAGCCGGGCTATTACCTCGCAAACCCGCTGCACATTTTCACGCTGTGGGAAGGCGGCATGAGCTTCCACGGCGGCCTCGCGGGAGTGCTGCTGGCGTTCTGGCTGTTTGCGCGCAAATACAACATTCCTTATCTCCGCCTGATGGACCCGGTGGCCGCCGC
>CAZUKF010000158.1:0-4531 GCA_964620765.1 uncultured Rickettsiales bacterium
AGGACGACCCACGCCGTAATCAGTAATGCCGCTCTCTATCGCCATACAGATGGACCGGCCTGAGGACCTCAAGCCGGAGACGGATTCAACTTTTTACGTGGCGAAAGAAGCCGCCGCGCGCGGTTACGCTTTGTTCCATTACACGCCGGATGCGCTGCATGTGCAGGACGGCAGGGTACGGGCGCATGCGCACGCCGCGCGGTTTAAAAAAGATGTCCTCGCGTTTGACCTGCACGAGGAAAAGACGTTGGACCTGACGGAGATGGACGTGGTGCTGATGCGCCAGGACCCGCCGTTTCACATGGCCTATATCACCGCTACCTACCTGCTGGAGCGGCTGCAGCCGGAGGTGCTGGTGCTGAATGATCCGGCGGGTGTGCGCAACAACCCGGAGAAAATCTTCCCGCTGCAATTCCCGCATCTCATCCCGCCCACGCTGATGACGGCATCACTTGCGGATATCCGCGCCTTTCAGCACGAGCATGGCGAGATCGTGGTGAAGGATTTATACAGCTACAGCGGCAAGGCGGTTTACCGCTTCGGCAAAAATGACAGCGTGGATGAAAAGCTGCTAGAGAACGGTCTGCCGCTGGTGGTGCAGCGCTTTCTGCCGGAGGTTAAGAACCAAGAGCGGCGCATCGTGCTGCTGGATGGGAAGATCGCGGGTTCCTTCTCGCGCATACCGGCGGAGGGGGATTTCCGCGCCAATACATTCGCGGGCGGAAAAGTGGTGGCGGCGGAGATTACGTCCTCCCAGCGCAGGGCCGCCGAGGAAATCGGCGCGGTGTGTAAGAAGCTCGGGCTGTTTTTCGTGGGGTTGGATTTCATCGGCGAGGCGCTGATTGAAATTAACCACACCTCGCCCGCGGGCTTGACGTGGCTGAACAAACTTTACGGTACGGAAGCGGCTAAAATGTTTTGGGATCTTGCTGAGAAGAAGCTTTAACTCTTTGTCATTCTGAGCGCAGCGAAGAATCTACTTTTTAAGTAGATCCTTCACTTCGTTCAGGATGACAATTAAGCTCCGTAGGCGATGAAGCCCGGGTTCTCAAAACCCGGCTTGCCGTAAACGAGTGGGGCACCATCCACGGTTGTTAACCGCCCGCCCGCAGCTTCAAGAATGGCGTGGCCCGCCGCCGTATCCCATTCCATGGTGCGGCCGAAGCGCGGGTAAATATCCGCTTTTCCTTGCGCAATCCAGCACAGCTTGATGGCGCTGGAAGAGGGGATCATTTCCTTAATGTTTAACGTGGCAATAAACGCCTTCGCTTCCGCCGAAGGCTGCGAGCGGCTGCGCGTGAGCGTGAGGCCGTCCGGCGGGGCTTTGCGCACGCGGATCGGTACATCACCGTGAAAAGCCCGGCCCGCGCCGCCGTGCCAGGTTTCACCGCTCACCGGCGAGCCGATGATGCCGTAAACCGGGCGCGTGCCCTCGATGAGGCCAATATTAACCGAAAATTCTTCTTCGCCGCGCACGAAGCTGCGCGTGCCGTCCAGCGGATCGACGAGAAAAAAATATTTACCGGGCGCGCTCCCGGCAGGTAGCGCGTCTTCCTCGGAAATCACGGGAATACCCGGGAACGCGGCGGCCAGCGCGGGCAAGATGTAATCATGCGCGGCCAGGTCTGCATCGGTCACCGGGGAACGGTCCTGCTTTTTGCGTGCGCCGTGCTCGGCCCGGAAATAGGGCATGATCCGCCTGCCCGCCTCGCGGGTCACAGTGAGGAGTTGATTGATGTCGGATTCCGAGAGTATCATCTGCTTTATAAAAAGGGACGTTACCATGAAACCCGATTACCGCGAAAGACTCAATGCCGCGCTGAAACGCATCATCATACAATTACCGCATGGAACGAGTCCGCTGGCGCAAGCCTTTGTGCGGCAGTTCTACGCCAAGGTGCCGGTGGGGGACCTTGAGAAGCGAGATCCTCTCCGCGCGGCGCAGATCGCGCTGTCGGCATGGAAGTTTGCGAGCGAGCGCAAGCCGGGGATGCCCAAGATCCGCCTGTTTACGCCCAGCGCCGGGGAGCACGGCTATGACGGCCGCCGTTTTGTAGCGGAGCTGATTAATGATGACATGCCCTTCCTGGTGGATTCGCTCTCGGCGGAGTTGCAGCGCAGAGGGTTCATATTGCATGAGACGTTGCACCCGATTTTCCACGTGAAGCGCGACGCAAAAGGCGCGCTGATAGAAGTTTCTGAAAAGGAAAAAAGCAAGGGCACGCTGGCCGAATCGCTGATTCATTTCGAGCTTTCCACGCCGCCTGCCGAGGTGACGGCGGATTCCATCCAGAAGGGGCTGGAACGGGCGCTGACGCATATACGCGCCGCGGTGGCGGACTGGAAGGAAATGGTGGCGCAGGTGCAGGCAGTGGAAAAGGATGTGCGCAAGCAGGCTCGGCGTAAGGACGGCGCGGCGGCGGGCGAGGCCGCGGATTTCCTGGGTTGGTTACGCAACCGTAATTTTATTTTCTTGGGCTATGTCGGCGGCAAGAAAAAGCTCGGCATCTGCGGGCTGGAAGAGCCGGTGGTGCAGCGGTTGCCGCTGAATGGCGTTGTTACCGTTATCAAGTCCGACCTCAAATCGCTGGTGCACCGCTCGGTGCTGATGGACGTGATCACCGTTCGCGATTCGGCCGGCGCGGCGCACCAGTTCGTGGGCCTGTTCACCTCGTCGGTTTATCATCAGACGGTAGAGGCGATTCCGCTGCTCAGCCAGAAGATGACGCGGGCGCTGGAGCGCTCGGAACTGGATCCGGCAAGCCATGACGGCAAAGCGTTCAAGACCATCGTGGAGTTCCTGCCGCGCGATGAAATTTTCCAGATGTCGGAAGACGAGCTGCTCGAGATCAGCCTCGGCCTGCTGGCGCTGGAGGCCAAGCCCGGCACGCGGCTTTTTGTGCGCAGGGACCCGCTGAAGCGGTTTGTCAGCTGCATGGCGTTCATCCCACGCGAATATTTCTCCACCAGCTTGCGCATCACGCTCATCGAGATGCTGGAGAAAGCCTTTGCCGGCAGCGTGGAGAATTTCTACACGCAGATGACGGAATCGCCGCTGGCGCGTGTGCACGTGATCATCCGGCTCGCGCCGGGCGCTGAGCCGCGAGTGGATATGACGGCGCTGGAAGCCGAGATCGGCCGTTTCACGCACCGTTGGAAGGAAGATCTGCACGCCAAGCTCGCCGAGCGCTTTGGCGAGGCGGAGGCGGACGCACTGTTCCAGGAATACGGGCAGGCCTTTCCTTCCGGCTATATCAACCGCTACGACATCAGCTCGACGGCCTATGACATTGCCAATTCGCGCGAGGCGATTGCCACCTCGGGCCTGGCGGTGGATTTCTACCGCCTGCGCACCGAAGCCGAGATGCTGCACCTCAAAATCTACAGCCCGGGCGAAGAAGTGGCGCTGTCTGACATTTTGCCGATGCTGGAGAACATGGGTCTGCGCGCGATTGACGAGCACCCGTTCCTCATCACGCCGAAATCGAAGGAAGGACGGCAGATCTGGATACGTGACTTCTCGCTGAAACTGCCCAAGGGGCAGGAGATGGAACTCATGCACGTGAAGCCGCTTTTCGAAGAAGCGCTGCTGAAAGTGTGGCGCGGCGAGATGGAGAATGACCGTTTCAACGCGCTGGTGATCCGCGCGGGGTTACCGTGGCGGGAAGTAATGCTGCTTCGTGCCTATGCCAAGTACCTGCGGCAGATTGGGTTCCCGTATGCGCAGGGCGCCATCGAGCAGGCGCTGCTCGCGCACCCGGAAATTACACGCAACCTAGCGGCGCTGTTCAAGGCGCGGTTTGATCCGAACGGCGGGAAGGCCATGCAGGATGGGCTCATACGCGACATCGAGATGCAGCTTTCGGAAGTGACGAGCCTTACCGATGACCGCGTGCTTCGGCAATACATGCAGCTGATACGCGCCACGTTGCGCACGAATTACTACCAGCCGGACCGGCAGGTGCTTTCGTTCAAGATCCGCTCCTCCGAGGTGCCCGGCTTGCCGAAGCCCGTGCCGTTTGCCGAGATTTTTGTCTACGGCATGCGGGTGGAAGGCATTCACCTGCGCGGCGGCAAAGTGGCGCGCGGCGGGATTCGCTGGTCTGACCGCGCCGAGGATTTCCGCACCGAGGTGCTGGGGCTGATGAAGGCGCAGATGGTGAAAAACGCCGTGATCGTGCCTACCGGCTCCAAGGGTGGCTTCGTGCTGAAAAAACCGCCGGCGAGCCGCGAGGAATTCCAGGCCGAGGGCGTGGCATGTTACCGCATGTATCTTTCCGGTCTCTTGGACCTCACGGATAACATTGTTGATGGAAAAGTGAAGCCGCCTGAAAATCTGGCGCGGCATGACGGCGATGATCCGTATCTTGTCGTGGCGGCAGACAAGGGCACGGCGAGCTTTTCAGACTATGCGAACGAGATGTCGCGCAAATACGGCTTCTGGCTGGATGATGCTTTCGCTTCCGGCGGCTCGGTGGGCTATGACCACAAGAAGATGGGCATCACCGCCCGCGGTGCCTGGGAATCGGTG
>CAZUKF010000159.1:0-4522 GCA_964620765.1 uncultured Rickettsiales bacterium
TGTAAATCAGCTCGGCGTAGCGGGGCATGAGATCATCCTTCAGGTGCGAGGCGCCGCGGTCCAGTGTAATGCTCTCCATGGCCCGGTGCGCTGCCAGCAGCACGGTGCCGCCCGGCGTTTCATACACACCGCGGGATTTCATGCCCACGTAGCGGTTTTCCACCAGGTCCAGCCGGCCGATGCCGTTCGCACCGCCCACCTTGTTGAGGTGCGTGAGCAACTGGGCTGGTGACATCTTCTTGCCGTCTATCGCCACTGCGTCGCCGCGCTCGAATTCAATCTCGATTACCTGCGGCGTATCCGGCGCTTTTTCCGGCGCAACGGAGCGGGTGAACATGTCTTCATCCGGCTCCACCCACGGGTCTTCCAGCACTTTGCCCTCGTAGGAAATATGCAGGAGGTTGGCATCGGTGGAGTAGGGCGCTTCGCCGCGCTTGTCCTTGGGGATGGGAATCTGGTGCTTCTCCGCGTATTCGATCAGCTTGGTGCGGCTGGTGAGGTCCCACTCCCGCCACGGAGCGATCACCTTGATATCCGGTTTCAGCGCGTAATAACCCAGTTCAAAACGCACCTGGTCATTGCCCTTGCCGGTAGCACCGTGCGCCACGGCATCGGCACCGGTCTCGATGGCAATTTCAATCTGGCGCCTGGCGATCAGCGGCCGCGCGATGGACGTGCCCAGCAGGTAGGTGCCTTCATACAGCGTGTTGGCGCGGAACATGGGGAACACGTAATCGCGCACAAATTCCTCGCGCAGATCTTCCACGTAAATCTGCTTCACACCCATCATCTCGGCTTTTTTGCGCGCGGGCTCCAGCTCCTCACCCTGGCCGAGATCCGCCGTGAACGTCACCACCTCGCACTGGTAGGTTTCCCGCAGCCAGCGCAGGATGATGGAAGTATCCAGCCCACCGGAATAGGCGAGGACGACTTTGTTGATTTTCTTACTCATAGCCGCTGCATATAACATCTGTTGCAGTGTTGCAAGCCTCCACGGTATAAAGCGAATATGGCTGAGCCCGTCGAAACAGAATCCAAATCCTACTCCTCCAACCTCACGCACCTGCGGCGCAAGACGGTGGTGAGTGTCATGCGCGCATGGCGCGAGGTGAGGGGCACGGCCCGCGAACTGATGGGTGCCGAGATCCAACCCTCGCTGCCCAAGGAAGACATTGAGCCCCTGCGCAAGCAGATGCTGGACTGCCTGAACCCCAAGGGCGGCGAGCTCACGGCCCGCGCCCACACGGCGGAGCTGGGCCACACCTACTTAAGCCTCAATGAAGCGGGCAAGGCGCGCTTCCTGAAGCTGCTCGCCAATGACTTTGATATTGATGCCGATAAGCTCGAAGACGCAATCAAGGCATGGCAGAAAACCTCTTCTGCCACCGAGAAAACCAAGGCGGAAGCTGCGCTCCGGCAGGCACTGGTCAGCCCGCGCAGCACTATCTTACGCCAGTTCACGGCGCTGGACCGGGGTTTTAAATTCCTCGTCGACATGCGCGCAGACCTGCTCAAGGTCACGGGCAAGGACGCTAAGCTCAAGGGGCTGGAGAATGATCTCAAGGCCATTCTCTCCTCGTGGTTTGATATCGGCCTGCTGGACCTCGTGCAGCTGACATGGGATTCGCCCGCCGCGCTGCTGGAAAAACTCATCGCCTATGAAGCCGTGCACGAAATCCGCTCCTGGGACGATTTGAAAAACCGGCTGGACGCGGACAGGCGCGTCTATGCCTTTTTCCATAACAAGATGCCGCAGGAGCCGCTCATCTTCGTGCAGGTGGCGTTTGTGGATGGTCTTGCAGACAACATCCAGAAGCTGCTGGATACGGAAAGCCCGGTGTTTGCAATGGAGAAGGCCGACACCGCGATCTTCTATTCCATCTCCAACGCGCAAGGTGGCTTATCGGGCATCAGCTTCGGCAATTTCCTTATCAAGCGCGTGGTTTCTGAACTTGCTGCCGAGCTCAAGCACATCAAGAATTTTGCCACCCTCTCGCCGGTGCCGGGTTTCCGCGCATGGCTGGACCCGCTCCTTACCAAGGGCGACACTTCCGTCCTGCAGGCCGCTGAACTGAAAGCCCTGCGCAGCCTGAAGCCCAAGGCAGAAAACTCTGCCTACGGCCTGCTCGAACTGTTGAACGCAGACTGGTACCGCGATGAAGACCACCGCGCCGCGCTGCAACCCATTTTGCTGCGCCTCTGCGCCCGCTACCTCATGGAGGAGAAGAAAAACGGCAGGCCGCATGACCCCGTCGCCTCCTTCCACCTGTTCAACGGCGCGCGGCTGGAGCGGCTCAACTGGCTGGGCGATACCTCGAAGAAAGGCATGAAGCAATCCTGCGGCATTATGGCCAACTACCATTACCGCCTCTCCAAGATTGATGATAACCACGAGGCCTTCGTCCGCGAAGGGCAGGTGGTGGTTTCCCGCGGCATTAAAGCGCTGCTGTGACCGCGCTGACACCGCACCAGCAACAGCAGCTTTTCCTGTGCAAGCTGACATGGCTGCTCAACCTTGCCATTGCGCTGGTTGACGCGGCTTGGATCTGGCATGGCGGCTGGGACATTGACCTGCGCTACCTGGGACAGGCGTGGGTACTGTTGCCGCTGCTGCCGCTGATGTGGTATGTACGCCGCCAGGAAAACGGCTTTCCGGCCTTTCTCTTCGTCAACACCCTGCTGCAGATCATCGTTCTCTCGGTAACCAATCTCCTGCTCAATTACCTCGTCGCCAGCATGGGCCGCCCGCTGGTGGATGACCAGCTGGTCGCCATGGACGCGGCGCTTGGTTTTAGCTGGCTGGGTTTCATGCACTGGCTCAACGGCCAACCGATGCTCGCGCGGATTTTAAGTATTTCGTATGATTCTATGGCTCCACAGATCATGGTGTTGCCGCTGCTGCTCTGCATCTGGAGGAAGATGGATCACCTGGTGCAATACCCATTCATCTTCACCGTCTCGCTGGTGCTGACGCTATCCTTTGCCGGGCTGTGGCCGGCGCTGGCCGGGTTCATTCATTATGACATTAATCTTGCCGTGGATTTCCCCAACCTGCACCCTGCCGCTGCCTTCCTGCACCAGACTGATGTAGAGCATTTGCGCAGCGGCACGTTTGGCGCCATGGGTTCCAACACGCGCGGGCTGGTAACGTTCCCGTCCTTCCATGCCACGGCAGGATTGGTACTGATTTATCTTTTCTGGACCATCAAGCCTTTGCGCTGGCCTGCACTGGCCCTTAATTGCGCACTCATCTTCTCGGTGATAGGCGATGGCGGGCATTACCTGGTAGACCTGCTGGGCGGGCTGGCCATCGGCGCTTTTGCCATCTGGTTGGCGCGAAAAATACTTCCGGTACAAGAAGAAAGTGTGAGCCCAGCCGCTTAAGCAGTGCTAACAAAACACTTGCCACGTTACCGGCAATTCACTACCCTGCCGGGAGTTAAAGTGCGTCATTCCAACAATTAAAAAAACAAATAAAAGGACCCTAGAAATGCACGAACGCCCGCAGAACATTCAGGATGTCTTTCTCAATAAGCTCCGTAAGCAGAAAATCCCTGTCACCATCTTCCTCGCCAACGGCGTGAAGCTACAGGGCAACATCAGCGGCTTCGACAATTTCTCCGTGCTGCTGCGCCGCGGCCCGCAGGTGCAGCTGGTGTACAAGCACACCATCGCCACCGTGGTCCCCGCCGCGCCCGTCAGCCTGTTTGATGACGAAGCGCCCGCCGCCCAGCAGGCCGCCGAGCCGGTCGAGTAAGCATCACGTCACGCACACTCGTACTCCACCCGTACTTAAAACAGAGCAAGGAAGCGCGCCTGCCACAGGCGCAGCTTGACGAGGCCGAAGGCCTCGCACACGCTATTTCGCTGGGTGTGGCGCTGAAACTGCTGGTTCCCCTCAACGAAACACGCCCGGCCACGTTGATCGGCAAGGGCAAGGTAGAAGAACTCAAGGGCTTGGTTGAAGCCAACGAGATCGGCCTCGTCATCGTCAACGGCGCGCTCACCCCGGGGCAGCAACGCAACCTTGAAAAAGAAATGGGCACCAAGGTCATCGACCGCACGGCCCTCATCCTGGAAATCTTCGGCGCCCGCGCCCGCACGGCGGAAGGCAAGCTGCAGGTGGAGCTGGCGGCGCTTAATTACCAAAAAACCCGGCTGGTCCGCAGCTGGACGCACCTTGAGCGCCAGCGCGGCGGTTTCGGCTTTATCGGCGGCCCCGGCGAATCGCAGATCGAAATCGACCGGCGCCTGATCCGCGACCGCATGGCCAAACTCAAGAAACAACTCGAACAGGTCAAGCGCACCCGCGAGCTGCACCGCAAGGTACGTCGCGACGTGCCATACCCGGTGGTGGCGAAAATTCTGTCGGCTGATATTGCGCACAAGACCGACGCCGGCGGCGTGGTGCTGAACATCGCCGATGCCGCGGCACTGAAACAAGCCGCGCGCGATATTCTGGACCGCGTCGGCAAAAAACATCCCCAGGCCAAAATCAACGGCATCCTGGTGCAGCGCATGG
>CAZUKF010000160.1:0-4467 GCA_964620765.1 uncultured Rickettsiales bacterium
CGCCAGCAGCGTCTTGCCCGAGCCGGTGGGGCCGATGAGCAGGATGTTGGACTTGGCGATTTCAATTTCGCTGGAACCCTTTTCAATCAGCGCCACGCGCTTGTAGTGGTTATGCACGGCAACCGAGAGAATGCGCTTGGCCTTGAACTGGCCGATGACATAATCATCCAGCACCTTGCAGATTTCAGACGGCTTGGCGACTTCATCGCCTTCCTTGGCCAGCACGCCCTTGTCGGCGGCGCGGATGATGTCCATGCACAGCACCACGCATTCATCGCAGATGAATACGGTCGGGCCCGCAATCAGCTTGCGCACCTCGTGCTCGCTCTTACCGCAGAAAGAGCAGTAACGCGTCGTCTTGGATTCTCTGCTGCCGGATTTGGTCACTCAATGCTCCGTTAGGCGTTATTTTTTCTTCTCGTCGTCTCCAGGCAGTGCAACGCGGCTTTCCACCACTTCGTCGATCAGGCCGAAATCCTTGGCCGTCTCGGCGCTCATGAAGTTGTCGCGCTCCATGTTCTTTTCAATGTTCGCTAGTTTCTGGCCCGTATGCTTTACATATATGTTATTCAGCCGCGCCTTCAAGGAGAGGATCTCCTTGGCGTGAATTTCAATGTCCGTCGCCTGCCCCTGGAAACCGCCGGAGGGCTGGTGAATCATGATGCGGGCGTTGGGAAGCGCGTAACGCGCGCCCTTCGCGCCCGCCGTCAGGAGCAGCGAACCCATCGAGGCCGCCTGGCCGACGCAGAGCGTAGACACCTTGGGGCGGATATATTGCATGGTGTCATAAATAGACAATCCGGAAGTCACCACGCCGCCGGGTGAATTGATGTACATGGATATCTCCTTGTCCGGGTTCTCGGCTTCGAGAAACAGGAGCTGCGCCACGGCGAGCGTGGCCATGTAGTCGCCCACCGGGCCGGTCAGGAAGATGATGCGCTCTTTCAGCAGGCGCGAATAAATATCATAAGAGCGCTCGCCACGGCTGGTCTGTTCCACCACGATGGGGACCAGTGTGTTCATGTAGGTATCAACGATATCGGCCATTTTGAGAATCCTTTGTCTGAAGAGCTTCCTTAATTCCCACCCTAATGCTGCAATCGTTAACGATTCGTTATCGTCCCGCTAAACTGTCATGCCGCACTTCTTGCGGCATCTCCCGGAACTTCAGGTGACCCCGCAATAAATGCGGGGTGACATTATTCTTCGTCACTCCCTGTCTTTTTTTTGCCACCGGGCGCTTTCTTTTTCGGTGTGGCCTTTTTCTCACTTCCGGCTGACTTATCCACAGGCCCGGCCTCATCATAGCCAGTTTCGGCCAGTTCTTTCGTGGTCACTTTCTTGTCCTTCATCTTCACCTTGGCAAGAATCCAGTCCACGGCCTTTTCTTCCAGGATCGGCCCGCGCAGCTCATCAAGCTTCTGCGGGTTCTTGCGGTAGTAGTCAAACACCGCCTTCTCCTGCCCGGGGAATTGCTGCGCCTGTTCCATCACGGCCTTGGTCAGCTCTTCGCGGGAAACCTGTATCTTTTCTTTCTGGCCGATGTCGGCGAGCAGCAGCCCGAGGCGCACGCGGCGCTCGGCGATCGCCTGGTATTCCTTCTTCACCTCGGCTTCGGACTTGCCTTCATACACGTCTTCGTCCTGCGCCTTGGCCTGCTGCAGGCGGCTCCAGATACCGTTGAATTCCATCTCCACCATGGCGGCGGGGAGCGGGTAATCGCAGAGATTTTCCAACTCATCAAATAACCGCTTCTTCAGGCGCGTACGCACGATGTCGCCGTATTCCTTGCCCAGCTGCCCGCGCACGGCTTCCTTCAGCGCCGCGAGATCAGCCAGCCCGCGTTCCTTGGCAAACGCGTCATCAAGATCAGCGGTCTCCAGCTTGGCCACTTCCTTCACCGTCACGTCGAAGCTGGCTTTCTTGCCGGCCATCTCTTTGTTGAAATAGTTCTCGGGGAAGGTCACGTTCAGCTCGCGCTGCTCGCCGGTCTTTGCGCCCACCAGCTGGTCCTCGAAACCGGGGATCAGGCGGTTGCTGCCCAGCTCGATGCGGAAATTCTGCGCTTCGCCGCCTTCAAACGGCACGCCGTCAATGCTGCCCTTGAAATCCATCGTCACCACGTTGCCCATCTCGGCCTTGGCGCCGGCAGGCTGCGGCACCACCTTGGGGTTGCCCTTGGCCAGCATGTCCAGCGCGTGCGAGACCGCGTCGTCGCCCACCTCGAACACTTCGCGCTCCAGCGCGATGTCGGTGAGCTTCAGCTCCGGCACTTCCGGCATGGTGTCCACCGCCATGGTGAACACCAGGTCGCCCGCCTCTTTATAATCTTCTACCTTCACGTCGGGCTGCATGGCAATCCTGAGCTTGTTGTCGCGGATGGCTTTTTCAGTCGCGTCGCTGATCACGTTCTTCAGCACATCGCCCTGCACGCTTTTGCCGTAGCGCTGTTGTAACACCTTAAGCGGCACGAAGCCGGGCCGGAAGCCGGGAATTTTCACCCGCTGGCCGATGGTCTTCAACTCGCTCTCCATGGCGCGGTTAATGTCCGCCGCCTCGATGGTGATACGGAAATTCTTACGGAGCTTCTCGCCGCCCGTCTGCTGGATCTGCATGGTCTTGTCCTTTTTTCTTTGTCATTCTGAGCGTAAGCGAAGAAATCTACTCAGGATAACAGTATATATAAGTGGGGATTACGGAAAGACCATACCCTGCATTAATTGGCAAGGGGTAAAATGCTGTTTTGAGGGCTTGAAGCGGCTTACGGGCCCGGGGTAATACCGGCTACAACAGGCTGGGCAGGCGGAGTCCGCTGTACCCTCACATCGCTGGGATCCGTCGGTTCCGGCTCCGGCGGAGCGGGAAGCCTTGCCAGCTCGGCCATACGGTCGGCAGCCCCCTGTGGTACCGCGGCACCGGGATGGAGCCCACCTGCATCCGCGCCGGGCTGAATGCCGCCGCCGCTGCCGCCAGTGTTGCCGGAAACGGCGCTGCCCCCGGCTCTGCCACCGCGCCTGCTCGCTACGGCATCCCGGATATAACTCGCATGAATTTCACGATCTCCCGCCTCCATAGTGGGATTAAAGCTGAAAGAGTATTTCTTTCCTTCATACGTATAAACCTTGCTGAACGCAGCACCGCTGCTTGCCGCCCAGGCATCGCGTATCTCGATCACTTCACCCATCTTGTCAGGGCCGAATTGCATCCTGTCCGCCAACCGCCCCAGCTGCTTGCCAAAGAGCATGGCGGGAAGAGCCTGCGCGATGTTACCGATAATCGGGCCGAGGAAACCGCCGATGTTGCTGAAGAAGCTTCCTACAACACCGCCAATCGCGCCGAATATGCCCTTGCGCGTCTCTTCCGTGGCTTTGGCCGCTTCAGTGCCACCATGGCCCGGCGGCAGTGCAGTGTTAGTGGGTGAAGCATAGCGGTCGCTTTTATCTTTCAGGATATGCGCGTCCAGCTCGTTCAGTATCTGGTCTCTGAAAGCTTTATTCTCCGCGATTTTTGCAGGCTCCGGGAGCTTGGCGGACACACTTGTCATATACGCCACAAAATACGGATCATCACCGGCAGGCAGCGTCCTTAAATACGCAGGGTTGCTGAGTGAACCAAGCTGATTACGCTGGATATGATCTTCCAGGATGCGGCGGTATTCCGCCAGCTGCTCCCTGGTGGCCGCTTTAAATCCTTCTATGTCTGCTTCTTCTGCCATGGCCCATGCTTACAGGTTAGGGGTACGCTATTATCATAGCCCGTACCCGCCCGCCCGTGTGTGAATCTTTGATGACAAGGCCACCCCTTGATCCACCAAGATATTACCTTCCAGAGACGGTGGTTTCAGCTATGTTTTAGGGAGTATGGAGGCAGGCGGGAGGTGGGTGATTTTTTCAAATATGTATGAAAATACAAACTCAAATACAAGAAACCTATGTTTTGCTGCTTAAAAAACACAGGTTTTAACAATTCAATATATTGATTTATAATAATAAAATGAATAAAGCGATTTTATATACCTGACTAGTCAGCCTGGCTGCGCCACCCGAAGCTCAAAGAGCGTAGGGTGGTGCGGATGGAGGGACTCGAACCCCCACGCCTCGCGGCGTCTGGACCTAAACCAGGTGCGTCTACCAATTCCGCCACATCCGCATGAAAAACAAGATATTATAAGCTGTCAACCTTTAGGCTTCTGTCAATAGAAAAAATATTTTTGGCTCCCCTATCGTAATATGTGTATCCTAGCCCATATACATCTCATACGGTCATCAAGCCGTAACATACTTCTGCTCTAATCAATACTCATACCCCAAAACCAACCGAGAGATTATGACGACTTTGACTCCTGCTGAAGCCGCCACCCAGGTCCTCCCCGTACTGCCGCTGCGCGATATCGTGGTGTTCCCCTCCATGGTGGTGCCGCTGTTCGTGGGCCGCGAAAAGTCCGTCCGCGCCCTGGAAGAAGTGGTG
>CAZUKF010000161.1:0-4426 GCA_964620765.1 uncultured Rickettsiales bacterium
GAAGGCATCATTTGCGATACCACCCAGCTGGGCGAAGAAGGCCTCGAAATCGGTAAGATTTACGATTACGACATTATCATATTAGACCTCATGCTGCCGGATATTGATGGGTACGAAGTACTCCGCCGCTTCCGCGCCGCCCGCGTCACCACCCCCATCCTGATCCTGTCGGGCCTCTCCGGCCCAGACCAGAAGATCAAGGGCCTGGGCTACGGCGCCGACGACTACCTGACCAAGCCCTTTAACAAAGGTGAACTGATCGCCCGCATCCAGGCGATTGTCCGCCGCTCCAAGGGCCACTCCGAATCCATCATCCGCACCGGCAAGCTGTCCGTTAACCTGGACACCCGCTCGGTGGAAGTGGACGCAAAGCCCCTGCACCTGACCAGCAAGGAATACGCCATTCTCGAATTGCTCTCCCTGCGCAAGGGCACCACGCTGACCAAGGAAATGTTCTTAAACCACCTCTACGGCGGCATCGACGAGCCGGAACTGAAGATCATCGACGTCTTCATCTGCAAGCTGCGTAAAAAGCTTGCAACGGCAGCCGGCGGCGAGAACTACATCGAAACGGTGTGGGGCCGCGGCTACGTGCTGAAAGACCCGGAAGCCGGCGACGCCGCCGAGTCTACCGCGGCAGAGGAAGTGGCGTAACTTAAGATGTTTCGATAAACCTGCGAAAAGGGTGCCTCGTGCGCCCTTTTTGACTTGAAAGGATTGCTGGGTGGAAACGTCGGATGCGAAGCTGGCCCGCGAATATCCTGAGGCAAAGACTTTTTTTGATGCCATCGCCCTCACCTATGATGACACGCCTAAGCTGGTCTTTGCCGACTGGCTGGATGAGCATGAATGTCCTGCAAGAGCCGAATATATCCGGCTGAGCATCGCGGAAGAGACGTACAAGGCTACCCCAAAGCCGGGCGTCAGACAAAAGCGGGAACACGAATCGCGATGCGCGCGGCTGGCGGAACTATGGCGCGACTACCAAGATATCTGGTTCAAAGACACCACGTCAAGAAGCGGGGATGAGTTCGAACTGAAAAGCGAAGGCTCTAACTTCTGGTGTTTGACAAGAAAAGGATTCTGCTCTCACATAACTGCAGACCTGCAAAATAATACCCGCGCGCTTCAGGCATCGGATTTGCCGAAAATTACCGAAGCCTTCGCTCTCGCTCCGGGCGTTCATGAAGCAAGCTTGTCAGCACATCCCGACTTGTGTGTTCCACTGGCAGAGCATGACTGCATGCGCAATATCCGCTCCCTGACAATGACGCTGGGTGAAGAATACGCAACACGCCGCGGCGATGCGCTGATGTCTTCGCATGAAGATCAACGACAGGCGTTGGGCGCCCTGCTTACCGGCAAGGGGCTATGTAATCTCGAATATCTGTCGTTTTACAGCACGCTTGAGATAAGCGAACTTGCCGAAACGTTGGAACAGAACGCGCAAGCGATCAGGTCACGGATAAAACCGCTGGGCCGCATCCATTTCAGCTGTATGAATGAGGATAATGATTGCCCCGTGGAAAGCGTCAGGAGATTAGTGAAAGCACTGGAAACCGTAGGCTTGGAAAAACTCGACTTCGAATATTATCATCTCTGCGATGACGGCGCCACCGTGCTGCTTGCCTCGGAAGCAGCAAAAAATCTTACTGATCTTTCCTTAGTTGACGGCTGGATTTCAGCTGAAACCGTCCATGCGCTGATTCGCTCACCTCTGGCGCAGCAATTGCGGTACCTTGATATCAAATCCAATCCCGATATTGGCGAAGAGGGAATTCGTGCGCTCACCAAGGCCATCCGCGAGAAAAAGCTGCCGCAGCTGCAGAAAGTATGGGCTGAAGATACCGGCGCTTCCGAGCAGGCGCTTATCGCACTGGAGCGTGCCTTGGCAAACAACCGCAAACGCCAGGTTGGATAGAGCTAAGCCACCAGCTCTTTTTGCGCGCTGATACATTTGGCAGCGGCACGCAGCAGCCCGCGGCGGTCGGTCTTCACCACGCAGGAGGCTACACCCGCTTCCTGCGCATTCTTCAGGGTTTCCTGCGTGACGGAAGTAGCGTAGGCCACAATCGGCACCGCGACGTTCGCACCCGTGCGGGCGGCGGCGGCGAACTCGAAACCGCTCATGCCGGGCATGTCCACATCGGTCAGAATCAGATCAAACGCCTCGCCGGAACTGAGCAGGCGCAACGCCTCCGGCCCGCCGCCGACAGCGGTAATGGCATAGCCGGCGCTGGCGAGAAAACTCTCCGTCAGGCGGCGGAAGAAAGGGCTGTCCTCTACCAGCAGTACGCGGGCACCAGCAGTACGTGCCGGTTCGGGCTTGCCCTCCGTAGCTTTACCTGCCTGCGCGAAGCCGGGGCTTCGCTCCGGCGTAGGCAGGGCGAAGGAGGGCGGTGCGGCGGCCATGACGTCTACGGCAGCACCCTGCACTTCCAGGTCCACCAGCTCGGCAATAGCAGGAGAAAGCGGTGCATCCACAATATCAACAATGCCATCCACCACCATGCCGATGGTTTTGCCTTCACGCGTGAAGACAACCAGCTGCAACAGGCCTTCATTCGGAATCTGCAGTGACGGGTGCATCGACACCAGCGGCACAATTTCACCATGCAGCTTCACCGCCGGAGCATCATCCACGATGTCAATTTCGCTGACATCGATTTTCTCCAGCCGCAGCACCTGCTCCAGCGGCACGGCCCTTGGCAAGCCAGGCCCCGCTGAAAACAGCAGGTAGCTGCCAAAGCGCGGCGGAGATTTTTCAGCCGCAGGTGCGGGCTCTACCGCGGGCTCCTGCACATTTGCTGGCACCGGTACGCACAGGCTGATGCGTTTGCTCGACACGGCCACCACGCCGCCGATTTTCTCGATGGCTTCACGGAAGCTGTGGATCTCAGCACGCCCGGCACCTTCCACTTCGGAAATATCAATGGTGAGGATGCCGCCCTCATGGCGCGCAGCAAGCTGCGGCGCCGCGGAATTTTCAACGGGCGGGGTTTTCTTTTCTTCGGCAATGAGCTGATCAAGTTCGTCATCACCCTTGAAATAGGACGAAAGATCGGCCGCCACTTCCTCGGCGCTCACATGCGCCGCGGCGCCGGGCTCAACGCCGTGCTCATCGATATATTCAACAATTTTGCGAATGCCCGCGAGCGACTCTCTCAGCATGGCGATTTTCATGTCGCCCTTTTTCACCTGTTTCACCTGCCCCTCGGCGGCCTGCGCCAGCGCCTGCAGCTGCGAAAAGCCCATGAACTCGGAGGCGCGGCGGACGGTGTTCATCAGCTTCGCAATCTCGGTAAGCTGCGCCGTATCTTTTGTCTTGGCTGTCTTGGCGCCGCGCTTGCCCTTGCCCTGCTTTGCTTCCAGCAGGCCCAGGCTTTCCAAGGTTTCAGCGGTGAATTCTCTAACCAGGTTATCCATTCGTCACATCTCTTTCGTACGTGGCCGCGCTATTATGCCTCCTCCTGCACTTTTTGCACGGCATGAATGGAAACGGCACCGGTATCCGCCTGGATACCGACTTCTGCCTGCAATTCATCCGCCAATTGGCGCGTGAGGAAGAATTGCACATTTTTAGGCGAAACTTCGCTGATGTCCATCGAAGTTGTCAGGACCTGCTCGGTTTCCTTGTCCCACTTGACGGCCTCGCCCTCGGCCTTCACCTCCACTTTCTTCTCACCGGCATTGCCGATGATGCGGACAGTGATCTTGCCGCCCTTGAGCAGCGAGGCGGAGGCAATGATCAGCAGGTTGAAGAGCAGGCGCATCATGCGCATGCTGATGGAAACGCCGGAAGCATCGGCCTGGGTATCCGGCCAGTCGAGCGTAATCTTGGAGCCGACGAAAAAATCCGCCGCCAGGCGCTGGTTGTCGGCAAGCGAAGCCTCGCCGTGGTCTTTCACCCGGCCATAGGCAATACGGTAAAACTGCAGGCGGGCGACGGCAGAGAACGCGCTGGTTGTAATAAGATCAACGGCCTGTCCCTGCAGGTTGAACCCCTCCTCGCTTAAGAACTCCGCCCCGTTGTTAACCGCGCCGATAGGCCCGGTCAGGTCATGGCAGAGACGGGTGCAGAGCATTTCGGCAAGGCGCAGATTATCGTGCATAAAAAAGATTTTTCAGGTGCTAAAGGAGCCGTTAAAACCGCATCGCTTTTTAATTTAATACTCACTATTCCCGACAAAGGTGAAAATTTAGTAAACGTCTGCGCAGCAAAGCAATTTTCTGCTATAATTAAGAGACCCCCTAAGGTAAGTTAAGCAGCTATGCAACCCCACCATCTCATACGGGACCGCCTGCGGCAGGAACTGGAGAAACGCAGCCTTACCGCGGTGGAACTGGCGCGCAACGCCGGGGTAAAAACCTCGTTCATTTACGATATTCTCAATGGTAAATCCACCAACCCCTCCACCGTCAAGCT
>CAZUKF010000162.1:0-4418 GCA_964620765.1 uncultured Rickettsiales bacterium
TGTAGTCGCCGCCCACCACCACCGCCTCTTCATATTCGCGTAAATCCGCAAGATGCGCGCTGAGGCGGGAAAGGAAGCGCTGCTTGTAGGCGTATTTATCGGAGCCGACTTCCTGCCCGTTGGGAACGTAAACAGACGCTACGCGGATGGCGGATTTGTTGTGGCTGATTACGGCTTCCACGTAGCGCGCCTGTGTATCCGCATCATCACCCGGCAGGCCCTTGCGAACGTCATCAAGCGGGAACTTGGAAAGGATGGCAACGCCGTTATACGTTTTCTCGCCGTAAACGGCGGTGTTGTAACCCAGCTCCTCGATTTCCATGCGCGGGAAGGCGTCTTCCACGCATTTGAGTTCCTGCAGCAGCGCCACGTCCGGCGCGCTTTTTTTCAGCCACTCCAGCACGTGCGGCAGGCGCGATTTTACAGAATTCACATTCCACGTGGAAATTTTCATGCTATGACGTTAAACGCGGAACGAATGAAACTCAACCGGCGATTGCTGCTGAAAATGGGGGGAGCCGCCGCCGTGGCTGGCGGGGTGGGGCTACCCTTCCTGATCCCGCGTTTTCTAAACAAACCGAATATCCTCGTCGTCATCGCCGATGACATGCGCTGGGATGCGATGGGCGTGGCGGGCAGCCGTATCGTGCGCACGCCGCATCTGGACCGGCTGGCAAAAGAAGGCTGCTATTTCGCCAACCATTTCGTCACTACCTCCATCTGCCCCACCAGCCGCGCCAGCATCATGACCGGGCAGTACGCCAGGCGGCACAAGGTTTACGGCTTTACAGACATTCTGCGCCCGCCGCAGCTGGACCAGATATTCCCCGTGCGCCTGCGCCGCGCCGGCTGGCAAACCTGTTTCATCGGCAAATGGGGTTTTGGCGACGGACACCCGCTGCCCGCGGGGAGATTTGACGCGTTTCACGGTTTTGGCGGACAGGGTGATTACCGGGCTTATTCGCACAAGGGGCCCATGCACCTGAATGATTTTCAGACCATGCAGGCACTGACATTCCTGCGTAACCGCAACACGAAGAAACCCTTCCTGATGGTGGTTTCCACCAAGGCGCCACACAAGCCGATTGAGCCGCAGCCGCGCTTCCGCAAGCTTTACAATGGCGTGAAAATTCCACGGGCGTGCACGGATACGCAGGAGCATTTCCGTGCCGTTGCCCCGTTGTTCACGGGCAGGAACAACATCTCCCGCTATAACGATTTCAGGTATAATTACGCGGCTTTCCAAAACCATGCCCGCGGCTATTACGCGCTGATCACCGGCGTGGATGCGGTTCTTGGCAATATCGTGGAGGGGTTGCGCAAGGCTGGGGAGCTGGAAAACACCATCGTGGTTTTCACGTCCGACAACGGTTACATGCTGGGTGAGCACGGCATCGAGGGCAAGAATACTGTGTTCGAGGAATCCATCCGCGCACCGCTGATTATCCGTGCGCCCGGCTATGGCGGCCGGCATGTGGCGGCGATGACGCTCAATATAGATATAGGCCCGACAGTGCTGGATATGGCGGGCGTTGCCATCCCCGAGCGGATGCAGGGCCTGAAGCTGGTTTCCGCCATGAACGGGGGGAAAACGCGGCAGGCGTTTTACTATGAGCACCCGGTGGCGTTTGTCGGCGAAACGACGCCGTGTGAAGGCCTGCGCACGGAAGAGTGGAAATACATGCGCTACTGGCGTGGCCCGAAAGCGCAGGCTGAGATGATCTTTAATTTAAAGCAGGACCGCTTCGAGGAGCGCAACCTTGCAAAGCAGCCCGAATACGCGGGCAAGCTGGCTGAGCTTAGGGCGCAGTGCGTGGGTTTACGCAAGCAGGCGAATTAGAATTAAGCCTTCCCCCTGGAAGGGGGAAGGTTGGATGGGGGTCTGGTTCAGCAAATTGCGGATGATAGAAGACCCCCACCCTACCCCTCCCCCTTCCAGGGGGAGGAAATTTTATCAGAAGGGAACGGAAAAGGAATTGCCGCAGCCGCACTTGGCGGTGGCGTTGGGATTTTTGATCTCGAACCCGGCGCTTGCCAAGTCTTCTATATAATCCAGTGTGGAACCCTTAAGCATGTCCAGCGCTACCTCGTCGACCACCACGTTGCCGATGACCAGGTCACCCGCGCCGGGCACCTTTGCTGCCAGCTCAAAATGGTACTGAAAGCCCGAGCAGCCGCCGCCCAGCACGGCAATCCAGAACGCCGTGCCGGGCGGTTCGTCGGCTAAAAGCCGGGTAATACGGGAAGCTGCCGCCTCGGTAACGGTAAAAGGGGCGGGGGGTGCTTTAGGTGCAACGGGTTCATTGATATTCAGCATATCTGCTAATATAGTGCTTCCCTCGCCAAAAATAAAGCCATGCCACTTAAATCTTACGCCTCAATCCCTTCGGAAAGCCGCGGCCGCCTGTATAAAGAGGCGGAAGACCCCGTTCGCCCCCCGTTCCAGCGTGATCGCGACCGCATTATTCACAGCGCGGCCTTCCGGCGGCTGGAATACAAGACGCAGGTTTTCGTCAACCACGAGGGTGACCATTACCGCACCCGCCTCACGCACAGCCTGGAGGTGGCGCAGATTGCCCGCTCGCTGGCGCGCACGCTGGGTCTGAACGAAGACCTGGCGGAGGCACTGGCACTGGCGCATGATCTTGGCCACACGCCGTTCGGCCATGCTGGCGAGGATGGCTTGAGCGAGGCCATGAAGGATTTCGGTGGGTTTGACCACAACGCGCAGGGCATCCGCATCATCACCAAGCTGGAGCACCGCTACGCCGGGTTCGACGGCCTGAACCTGACATGGGAAACGCTGGAGGGCATCGCCAAGCATAACGGGCCGGTGAAAAAAGCCCCGCGCGCACTGGCGGAATATAACGGTAAGCATGATTTAGAACTGCACACCCATGCGGGCTTAGAAGCGCAGGTGGCCGCGCTCTCCGACGATATTGCCTATCACAGCCACGACGTAGATGACGGCCTGCGGGCCGGGCTGTTCGTGGTGGATGATTTAAGAGAGGTGCCGGAGGTGTACGCGATTTTCGAAGAGGTACGAAAGCTCCACCCCGGCATCGACAATGCGCGGCTCACGCACGAGGCCGTGCGGCGGTTGATCCACCGCCTGTGCATGGATGTGCTGGCCACCACCGAAGCGGCACTCGCAGCCTCGAAGGTGGGCTCGGTGCAGGACGTGCGCAACTTGGGCAAACCGCTGGTTGCGTTTTCGCCGCAGATGCAGGATATAAGCGGGCGCCTCAAGGCGTTTCTCATGCAGCGCATGTACCGGCACTACAAGGTGAACCGCATGTCCAGCAAGGCGCGCCGCGTGGTGAAGGCGTTGTTTGAATTTTTCCACACCGAGCCGGAATGCCTGCCGACGGACTGGCGGGCACAGACGGACGGTGCGGGCACGAAAAAAACCGCCGAGGTGGTGTGCGATTTTATCGCCGGGATGACCGACCGCTTCGCGCTGGAGGAATACCGGAAAGTTTTTGAGTGATAGCGAATAGAAAATGAACATATACAAAAATATAGAAGCTGAAATTAAAGCGATAGTTAAAGCGCTTTTCCCGCAGGCGGAGGTGACAAAAATGGAAGCCGCGCCCCCGCGCGAGGAAGGGCATGGAGACGTGGCGGTCAACGCGGCGATGATCCTGGCCGCGCAGGTGAAGGGCAACCCGAAGGAGATTGCTGCAAAGCTGATCGAGGAAATTAAAAAGCTGCCGGACGTGGTGAAGGCGGAAGTGGCCGGGCCGGGTTTCATCAACCTCACGCTGAAGCCGGCTACGTGGCAGGCCATCATCCCGCATATTATCACCGAAGGGCGCGGCTACGGCAACTCCGAGGCGGGCGAGGGCCAGAAGGTGAACGTGGAATACGTCTCCGCCAACCCCACCGGCCCGATGCACGTGGGCCACGGCCGCGGCGCCGTGTTCGGCGACGCGCTTTCCCTGCTGCTGATCAAGGCGGGCTACAGCGTCACCAAGGAATACTACATTAATGATGGCGGCGCGCAGATCGATAAACTCGCCGACTCTGCCTTCCTGCGCTACCGCGAAGCGCTGGGCGAGAATATCGGCGAAATTCCGGAAGGCCTGTACCCCGGCGAATACATGAAGGCCATCGGCGAGGGGCTGTCGGCGCAATACGGCAAGAAGCTGCTCTCCATGGACCGCGCGCAGTGGCTGCCGCTGGTGCGCCAGTTCGCGGTGGAGGCCAACATGGCCATCATCAAGGAAGACCTGCAGGTGATCGGTATACGCCATGACGTGTTCACCAGTGAGCGCGTGATCTGTGAATCGGGCAAGGTGGAAGAGGCCATCGGCCCGCCGGAAAAGAAAGGCCCGCTCTACACCGGCGTGCTGGAGCCGCCAAAGGGCAAGCCGCCGCCGGAAGACTGGGAGCCCAAGGAGCAGCTGCTGTTCAAG
>CAZUKF010000163.1:0-4391 GCA_964620765.1 uncultured Rickettsiales bacterium
GCGCACACGAAGCAGGCGAACCCGCTTGAGCGCCATTTGCAGAAACCCATCGTCGACCACCCGCGGGCGGAAAAAACGCTGGCACCAGCCGCCGAGAAGATGGGCAAAGAGCTCAACAAGATCCATGATGCAGAAGTCAAGCGCATCACCAAGGGCAGCAAAACTCTTTCCACTGAAACGCAGGCAGAATTTGACCTGTTCGCCGAGAAGTTTAAAGGCTTCTCCGACAAGGTGATGAGCCAGTACACGGACAAGATCGAGCTGCACCGCAACGCGATCGATGAAGCCAAGACCATCGTCGGCAACCTTGAAGGCAGCGGCGTGAAGCTGAACCTCAAGTGGAGCCTCGATGAGCTCAGTGCCGGTGAACGGGCGGCCGCCGAAGCGGCTTCCAAGACCGAGAGCTCGACTCTCGACCACGCGGCGGATGCCGGCAAGAAAGCCGGTGGCCACATGGGCATGACGCTGGGCGGCGCAGGCGCCGGTGCAGTGATCGGCTACATGATGAGCGACGACGACAACAAGGGCAAAGGCGGCCTCGTGGGCGCCGGTGTCGGTGCAATCGTCGGACGCCTGGTCAGCGGTTTCCGCAAGGCTGGCAGCACGGCGATGGGCGCGGTTCACTCCCCGGCCGAAGCCAGCAAATTTGCCGACCTTACAAAGCAAGCCGCTTCGCATATCCGCGGCTAAGGTTTACGTGAGTAGCGGGAAATACCGGTAATCCGGGTTTCCCGCTCACACGGACAAACAGATCAGGAATCAGGAGCAGGGCACATGAGCGGAAAAGATGTAAAACAAACAGATGTTGTGGACGGCCCGGGCCATCAGCTCGCCGCACCGCACGGAAAAGTACAAGGTTCTCACGACGCGCCGGGCTCAAATGTTGAGCAGGCAAATGCCTTGAATGCAAATGGTAATAAGACGCATATTACGGATACTACCACTGTAACAGCGCCCACCACTGTTATCGCCAAGGAAAAAACTGTCGAGGCCAAGACTGGCCCGATCAATCTGCAGGTTAATGTCGAGCAGGTGAAAGCCGAAAAAGAATTAGTCAAGGAAGACAAGCTGGAACGCAATGCCGAGATGGCTGAGCTGACTGCCGCCCTTGATAAGGGGGACGTGACTGCTGCAAAGGCAGCCGCTGAAAAGCTGAATAAAACTACTCGCAAGCTGGACCACGATACCCGTGATCTTATTAAGACGGAAGAAGGCAAAAAGGTCGCCGCCGCGGGTGGAAATGCTGCTGCCACCGGCGTTGGCACGCTGGAAGTGCATTGCGGCGAGCCGAAGAACAACTGCCATTGTTCTTCAGTGGTCGGTCATGGCGGAGTCAATATTCCGATGGACACTAATACCCACGCTCAGAAGGCAGGTCTCGCGGTTCCGTCGGAACATCATACGCACGTCCAGAAGACACATGCCAAGACGGCTGCCGAATCACAGTTCACTATGGGCGCGTAAGGTCGCTTAAACACTACCTCACAAAAAACCCGCCCCTACCCCGGCGGGTTTTTTATTTGCACATTTAGCCTCGTCATTCCCCGAGTTGCGCCTGCCCGCCAAAGCCTTTGGCGAAGGCGGGAAGCAACTCTAGGGGAACCCATCTCTCCTGTGGCACTATGGATCGCCCTAGAATCGCTTATGCGATTCGGGCGATGACAGTTAAAGATTCCTCTTCGCCCTTTCCAACGACGCCAGCAGATCTGCCCCGCGCTGTAGGGCGCTGGAACCAAAGCCGCTCCGGCGCGGCGTGGCGCCGGCCAGCACGTTATCCAGCGTCTGCCGTAGCATCGCCTCCAGCATGTCTGAAAACCGCGTACCCTGGTCACGCAGCACTTGCTGAAAAATACCTTCGGTCCGGGTACGCAGCCGGTCATGCAGGGCATCGATCATCGCGTCTGCTTCACGTTCAAAAGCGGCCAGCGCCTGCTGCTGCCGTGGGTTAATGTCAACCATCTTTATCTCCTTTTTTATCCAGCTTAACCGGGCTTCTATACAGCCGGAAGGGTATTTTTGACATCGCCGTGCCACCCGCCTATATTCCCCGCTTATGTCAATTCTCTACCTGCTGCTGGCTGCTCTGCTTTTCGGCTTGGGCGGGGGCCTCGTCGTGTTATGCGACCGCCTGAAGGATAAAACATGACCTTGGTTTACTCGCTCCTTGCACTCGTCACGGGCGTCCTGTTCATTTACCTGCTGCTGGCCCTGCTGAAGCCGGAGATCTTCCCGTGATTTTTGAATTCGTCACCGTTGCGGTCCTGCTATTGCTCCTTTTACGCCCGCTGGGGGCCTATATCGCCCATGTCTTAAGCGGCGAGGCAACGCTGCTGGTGCGGGCCGAGCACCTGATATACCGGCTGCTGGGCGTCTCGCCGCGGCTGGAAATGGGCTGGTGGGCCTATGCGTTTGCCGTGCTGTTTTTCAATTTCATGGGCGTGCTCCTGCTTTATGTGCTGCTGCTGGCGCAGGGCGCCCTGCCGTTCAACCCGCAGAACCTGCCCGGCCTGCCCGCGGATCTTGCCTTTAACACCGCCATCAGCTTCGTCACCAATACCAACTGGCAGAATTACGGCGGTGAAACCGTGATGAGCTATTTCAGCCAGATGGTAGGGCTCACGGTGCAGAATTTCTTCTCTGCCGCCACCGGCATGGCCGTCGCGGCGGCGCTGTTCAGGGCATTCGCCCGCAGGCAGGCGCAGACGATAGGCAATTTCTGGGTGGATGTAACGCGCATCACGCTTTACGTGCTGCTGCCGCTTTCCATTGCCTTTTCCCTGTTCCTAGCAGGGCAGGGCGTGGTGCAGAGCATCGGCCCCTATACGGAAGCCACCACGCTGGAAGGAGCGGCGCAAAACATTGCCCGCGGCCCGGCGGCCTCGCAGGTGGCCATCAAGATGCTGGGCTCCAATGGCGGCGGTTTCTTTAACGTCAATGCCGCGCACCCGTTTGAGAACCCCACCCCGGCTTCAAATGTGCTGCAGATTCTCACCATCCTGCTGCTGCCCGCGGCGCTGATCTATACATTCGGCGTGATGGCGGGAGACCGGCGGCAGGGCTGGGCCCTGTTCGCAGCGGCGGCGCTGCTTTTTATACCTCTCACATCGCTTACCGTGTGGCAGGAAAGCAAATCCCCTCCGGCGCTCAGCCAGCTGGGCATCGAACAGGGCGTGGGAAATATCGAAGGCAAGGAGCTGCGTTTCGGCAGCGCCACCAGTGCGCTCTGGGGCGCGGCCACAACGGCCACCTCCAACGGCTCGGTCAATGGCATGCACGGCTCTTACATGCCGCTTTCCAACCTCGTGCAGCTGATGTTCATCCAGTGTGGTGGCGTGGTATTCGGCGGCGCGGGATCGGGCATGTACGGCATGCTGCTCTTCGTGATTATCGCGGTGTTTATCGGTAGCCTCATGGTGGGGCGCACGCCGGAATATCTTGGCAAAAAACTCGGGCCGTTTGAAATCAAGATGGCATCGCTCGCCATCATTATCCCCGGCTCGTTGACGCTTTTTGGCACGGCGCTGGCGGTGTTGACGGAGGGCGGCATGGCCGGGCCGCTCAACCCCGGTCCGCGTGGCTTTTCTGAAATACTTTACGCGCTTTCCTCCGCCGCAGGCAATAACGGCAGCGCGCTGGCCGGGCTTTCCGGTAATACGCATTTCTACAACACACTCTTGGGCATCGTGATGTTCTGTGGGCGATTCTTTACCATCATCCCCGTGCTGGCCATTGCCGGGGCGGTGGCCGCAAAAAACACTGTGCCTTCCAGCATCGGCACGCTGCCCACGCACACGCCGCTGTTCTGCGGTCTCTTGGTCATGACCGTGCTGCTGGTGGATGTGCTTACGTATATCCCGGCGCTGGCACTGGGCCCGGTGGTGGAGCACATGCAGATCATGGGGCTGCAATGAAACCGCCAGCTGCAGTCATGGATGAAAAAGTCCTGATCCAGGCGGTCATCGGGTCGTTGAAGAAACTCTCGCCGCTCACGCAGCTGCGCAACCCGGTCATGTTCGTGGTCTATATCGGTGCGGCCGTCACCACGCTGATGTATTTCCAGATCATCATCTTCCCCATCCCGGGGCAGGACGAGCCGCGCTGGTTCGTGCTGGCGGTTTCGCTGTGGCTCTGGTTTACCGTGGTCTTCGCCAATTTCGCCGAAGCCATCGCCGAAGGGCGCGGCAAGGCGCAAGCTGCGTCACTCAAATCCCTTCGCAAGGAAATCAAGGCCAAACGCCTCGCCAGCCGCACGGAGCGCAGCGACTACCAGGTGGTCAACGCCTCCGCCCTGCGCAAGGATGATTTCGTGCTGGTGGAGGAGGGCGATTTTATTCCCTGCGACGGGCAGGTGCTGGATGGCATCGCCAGCGTCGATGAAAGTGCGATCACCG
>CAZUKF010000164.1:0-4380 GCA_964620765.1 uncultured Rickettsiales bacterium
TGGCCTCTTCGCTGCTGCTGCGCCCGCACACGGTGACGGTGATCCTTGCCGTGGTGTTTTATCTGATGTGCGCGCGGGAGAGAAAAAGTTACGTGCCGCTCATGGCGCTGCCGCTCTTGATGGTGGTGTGGGCGAACTGCCATAGCGGTTTTACCGTGGGGCTCACGGTGATTGGGGCGTTTTTTGTGGAGGCATGCGCCAGGCGTGAGCGGGCAAGGGCAGTGGCACTGCTGCTGGCCGGTGCGGCGTGCATTCCCGCTGTTTTGCTGAACCCTTATGGGTTCGGCCTGTTTACGTTTATCCAGGATACGCTTGAGAGCACCATGACCAAGGAGATCCGCGAGTGGATGCCGCTGGACTGGAAGAATGACCTGCCGCGCACGTTCTGGCTGCTGCTGATGCTGCTCTGCTGGCGCTGGAAAAAGCCGCGCTTCCTATTGGCCGACCGGCTGCTGATCATCTTCTGGGCGGCGATGGCGGTGAAATCCATCCGCTTCTGGAGTGTGCTGCTGCCGCTGGCGGCGCCGCACCTGGCACAGGCTGCCACGGTGTTTTTACGGCGTGGGAAGCTGGCGGAGTTGGATAAGGAATTCAGCCATGACATGACCACGCGGCCCTTCCGGCTTGCGGCGCTGGCGGCAACGGTGATGGCGTGCGGCATGGTGCTGTATAAAAGCATGGGCGAAAAAACCCCGGTGGATTCGCGCTATTATGCGCAAGATGCGGTAGCGCATCTGCAGGAACACTATCCCGGCGAGCGCTTTCTGAACCATTACAACATGGGCGGCGCGCTGATCTGGCTGGGGCGCGGTAGCCCCGCGGTATTTATCGATAGCCGCGCCGGCACCGTTTATCCGGAAAAGGTAATGGATGATTACCTGGCCCTCATCAACCACTGCGAGGGCAGGGAAGCGGATGCACAGCTATTTGCGCAGTACAGGCTGAAGGGCGTGGTTTATCCCGTGGTGCCGGAGCTGAAGGATTCGCTTAAATGCTGGCAGAATGACCCGGCGTTCGTTTCCGTTTACAGGGACACCCAGGCCGAGATTTTCATCAAAAAAGGCAAATGAAAAACCCGCCCCACCACTTGCAAGTGGTGGGGCGGGTTTTTTTAAGCACTCAAACGTGCGCTTAGCGCAGCTTGGTGTTGATGGTGGTGAAGGTCGCGTTCAGGCTGTTACCAACGGCGGTAACGGCAGCGATGATCACCACGGCGATCAGGGCGGCGATGAGACCGTATTCGATAGCGGTCGCACCGGACTCGTCTTTCATGAAGGTTTTCATATGCAACATCCTTTTACTGATTACACAAATACGCTGAACACATCAGCTAATATTAAGAATAACAAACTAGGCTGAGGGGGGCAACGAGTTTTTGGTAATTATTTAGTTAAATCAGGTACTTTTAATAATAATTTGCTAAAATTTTATGAATAATTTCAGCAAGGGTGTGTTTTTATAGTAGGAAAATAATAAGGGGGAAAGAAATTTTTTAGCGCAGGCTGCCGATGAGGCCGAAATAATTCCCGGACATGGTCGTGCTCACGTCCGTGATGGCCGTGATAATGCCGACCGAAATGAGGGCAGCGATCATCGCGTATTCTATCGCGGTGCTGCCGTTTTCGTCGGCCAGGAATGTGCGCATGGAGTTCCACATACTACCTATTTTATAGCAGGGGCGGTTACTTAAAGGTTAATATTTGATAAAATGTTTGATTATCCCCACCTAAAGGCGGGGGTGCGTTCAGCGCTTCGCGCTTGGCGCCACGCAGGCTGCGCTCGCGTCGCTCGCTAGTCGTCGCTGCGCTCCTCCATAATCATCTCCAATGCTTTTCCAGCAGGCCGAAAGCCTCATTCAGCCTGGCCAGCTCCGCTTCCGCCCGGGCCGCCCATGCCTGCAGGCGGGCCGAAGGAGGGCGGGCCAGGAAGGCCGGCCTTTCATTGTGCACCGCCAGCCCCAGGACCATCTGCCCGCGCTCCCGGCCCAGCAGCCGCAGGGCCATATGGTATTCTTCCTCGCGGGCGGCGCGCCAGCCCGGGTCATCCATTTTCAGCTCCAGCCCGCCCAGATGCGTGGTATCCACCGCCCGCACACCCGGCGCGCCGTAGCGCAGCGTATACAGCCAGCGTAGGTGAATGCCGCACCAGTGCTGCGCGGCGGTGAGCAGGCCGCGCTCCAGGCACAGATCCAGCGGCTCCATGGTTTCGCCGTGCGCGCGCTTGAAGGCGAGCTCCGGCGTGCCCGCATCCCGCGAGGGGCGGTCAATTTTGGGGCGTCCGCGCTTCCTCAGCATAGTTCCGGCTCCATCTCCGGCTCGGCCCGCCATTTGCAGCCATTGGCCAGCGCCCGCGCCGCCATGCGTAGGACGTAGCGTGGGTCTAGGCCTGCGTAGTCGCAGACGGTGACGAAATCGCGGCTGTTGCCGGGGAGCCAGGCGGTGGCCTCAAACTTGTGGTAGAGCGCCTCAGGCTTGCGTGATTCAGAACCCGCATCCATCAGCGCCTGCGTGATGACCGCGCGCCACAGCCCGATCTCGGCGCGGGCCTTTAAATCCGGGTCCGGCGCGGGGAGGGCGAAAGCAAACTCCGGAAAAATAAACGGTGAATCTTCATATTCACTGGCCATGCATCCCTCATTTTTTATTGTTGGATAAATCCAAATATTAAGTTAGATATATCCTAACGCAAAATGAAGGGGAAGAAGAAAGTTACAATCGGGTAATTAAAGGGAAAGGGTTATTCCTCGCCGGTATCCCGGCCGGAGGAAGACTCCCCTTTCAGCTGACGTGCCCTCCTAAAGTCAACACGCATCGCGCCGCTCCTGTCGCCGCGGTGGGGGGCGCCGCGTGACCATTCCGCCTCTTCTGTGAGCGCATTACGCGACAGCTCATTGATCTGTGCCCGCTTATGCGGCTTGGTATTGAGGCCCAGCTCGTCGTCCAGAGCATCGATCATCTCGCGTGCCTGCTCGGCTGCTTCTACCGGTGAGGTTAGCGGCAGTGCGAGCTTTAGGTTCTTCACACTGTCGATTTCGGGGTTTCTGGTTGCACGCGTATCAGCAGAAATATGCGCATCGGGATCATCAGGGGTATAGCCGGCCCGCTCGTCGCGCACCCGGCGGAGCAGTTCGCGTGTCTGCTCTTCGCCTTCAACGCTAAAACCGGATTTATGCTCCACGTCGACCATGGCGCGGTGCTGGTGCCCAGCATACTCGTTTACCCGCACGGTGTAGGTAAGATCGCCATCGCGGTATTCAACGTGCGTGCCATCATGTGTTCTCTTCTTGACCATGACTTGTCTCCCCAGGAAAGATTTTGATACCCCATAATATACAGGGCAAGCCCTTAGGAAAAATTACGTTTTTATTACATCTGTTATTTTCAGGATTTTAAAAGGAAATGCCTGGCGGTCCATGCAGGGAATGGGCAAAGGCCCGCACCCGTTCCGCCCGCAGCCGGTGCGAATGGGGGCCTTCGATTTCCACCACCCCGCACGGTTCGGCGCGGGTAATGCGGGCCTCACGCTCTTCCGGGGTGAGGCGCAGGCGGTCTACGAAATTGACGCCGTCTTCGTCATCGACCAGCCTGCAATCCACGGCGCAGCCCTCGACGGCGCTGGTCAGCTCGCCGTGGCTGTAGGCGTTGAAGTTGACGCCCAGCTGGCGCAGTTGCTCGGCCACGATGCGCGGCAGCACCACGCCGCCAACAACAACGTCCATGCTGCGGATGCCGGGGCGCTCCAGCGGCCTGCCTTCGCCGAAGCGAAGCTCCGGCTTCGCGCAGGCAGGCGGTTCTGTGGGTAAAAAAGTGGGTGTTTCGGAGGGTTCCTCTCCCGTGAGGAGAGTGCGGACCGTGTCTCTTAACCGCTCAAATAATGTCCCGTTTTCCATATCGCAACATATGGGTATATGGGCGGCGGGTGGTTTTCGTTTGCATGATGAGGGACCACCCGCCGCGGCGCGGCTCAGACTGACTGCACCGGAATGAGGCCGCGCTTCTCCACGAACTGAGATTAGCATTCTATACGGGTGGGGGGTATGAAGCTTCGCGGAAACGCAATGTGACAGGAGGATGACATCCCCCCCCCATCAAGGGGGAAGGCTTTAGTAAGAAATACCCTTCCGGGCGGTTTGGGGCGGGTTTAGGCTGATATTGTAGGGTGCAGTCCTATATCTGCCACCCGGTTCCCATCATTTGAAGAGGTTATATATGCCATCCGTGACAACGGGGGGAGAACCCCTGCGTATTAAAACCACGCGCCTGCCGAAGAAAAGCCCGTGGCTGATGGATTTCAATTTCATACGGAGTTTCTGCAAGGCGCTGCTCATGCCGCTGCGCAAGGAGCTGAAGGCGATGCTGAAGGAAGAGCAAACCGAGGCCG
>CAZUKF010000165.1:0-4354 GCA_964620765.1 uncultured Rickettsiales bacterium
CGGAGGCGCGCGCAAAGGCGCCGCTGGCAGACAGGCTCCGCCCGCGCGATCTTGCCGACGTGGTGGGGCAGGAAGAGGCGCTGGCGCCCGGTACGCTGGTGGCGCAGATGGTGGCGAGCGGGGAATATGCCTCGCTGCTGCTCTGGGGCCCGCCCGGCTGCGGCAAGACTACATTGGCGCGGCTGATCGCGGAAAAAAGCGGCTGCGTGATGGAGACGCTCTCAGCGGTTGCATCCGGCGTGGCGGAGCTGAAAAATGTTTTTGAGCGCGCGAAGGGCAGGCAGGTGGCAGGGCAGCGCACGCTGCTGTTTGTTGATGAAATCCACCGTTTCAACCGCGCACAGCAGGATGTTTTGCTGCCGCACGTGGAAGACGGCACGCTGCTGCTGGTGGGCGCGACGACGGAGAACCCGTCTTTCGAGGTGAATGCGGCGCTGCTGTCGCGCATGCACGTGGTGATCCTGAAGCGGCTGGATGAGGCGGCGCTGGAAAAGCTGCTCGCGCGCGCGGAAGCGCATGAGGGTAAAAAACTACCGCTGACACCGGAAGCGCGTGACCGTTTGATTGATATGGCCGATGGCGACGGCAGAGCGCTGCTGAATTTTGCCGAGCGTATTTTTGCAAGCAAGAAGCCACTCGATGCGGCGGCGCTGACGAAGCTGCTGCAGAAGCGCGCGCCGCTCTATGATAAAAGCCAGGAAGGACATTACAACCTCATCAGCGCGCTGCATAAAAGCTTACGCGGGTCTGATCCCGACGCCGCACTTTACTGGCTTTGCCGGATGCTGGAGGGCGGGGAGAACCCGCTTTACATCGTGCGCAGGCTGGTGCGCTTTGCGGTGGAAGACATTGGCCTCGCCGACCCGGAGGCCGTGCACCAGGCGCTGGCGGCGAAAGACACGTATGATTTTCTAGGCTCGCCTGAAGGAGAACTCGCCATTGCGCAGGCGGTGCTCTACCTCGCTACCGCGCCCAAATCCAACGCCGTGTACGTGGCGTATGGCGAGGCGGTTTCAGATGCGAAATCGAAGGGCTCGCTTATGCCGCCGATGCATATCCTGAACGCCCCCACCAAGCTCATGAAAGAGGTGGGGTACGGCAAGGGCTATGAATATGACCATGGCACGGAGGAGGGGTTTTCCGGGCAGAATTACTTCCCCGATTCCATGTCCCGTGAGCAGTATTACCGCCCCGTAGAGCGCGGATTTGAAAGAGAAATTTTGAAAAGGCTGGCCTACTGGCAGAAGCTTCGGGCCGGCAATGCGGCGGATTAGGCCGCCAACCGGGTTTGCTAAGGCTTTTTTAACCGGTGCATGCCTAGAATATATATAGGGAATTCAGCGCAGGTTCCTAAAGCGCTTGAGTTTCAAAACAACCTGTGTACAACCTGAAATACATGCCAGCCCGCCGACCCGCACGCATTGCCATACGTGTTCTGCCCAGTAAAAATTGGGCTTCCCGGCTTGCATTAATCTTCATGCTTACTTTCGGCGTTACCGTGATGGTGCTGGCCCGCACCAACAGCGCGTTCGTAGCCTCCGGCCGCGCCGCGATGACCGATGTGTTGGTGCCGGTAATGTCCGTTATTGCCAAACCCGTGGACGCCGTGCGCGATGCCCGCCTGTGGCTGGCCGACATGGCCACGCTCCGGGCCGAGAACGAAGCTCTTAAAATGAAAGTCGCCAGCATGTCGCAGTGGCAGGGCATGGCGGGCGAGCTGCAGGCCGAGAACAACGCCTTGCGCAAGCTTGTGCAGGTGGTGCCGGCTGGCAAAGTTTCTTATGTGGCGGCACGCATCGTCTCTGAGAGCGGCGGCCCGTATGTGCGCAGCGCGCTGATCAACGGCGGCGCGGCAGACGGCATTGCCGTGCAGCAGGCCGTGATCGCCGGCGAAGGCCTGGTGGGCCGCGTCGTCGAAGTGGGCCGCTCTTCCGGCCGCGTGCTGCTGCTGACTGACATCAACTCCCGCGTTCCCGTGATGGGTGAGCGCTCCCGCGAGCGCAGCATCGCCAGCGGCAACAACTCCGGCGCGCTGGCGCTGGATTACGTGGAGAGCAGCACCAAGATGGTGGTGGGCGAGCGCCTGGTCACTTCCGGTGACGGCGGCATCTTCCCGCCCGGCATTCCTGTCGGCGTCATTTCTTCGATTGATGCGAACGGCGTGGCCGTGACCCCGCTGGCCGACTGGACGCGGATGGAATACGTCAGCGTAGTAAATTACGAATTTTAGTTCCTGTCATTCCCGCGTAGGCGGGAATCTACATATCCTCAAAACACCATGCGAAAGCAAGATGAGATCCCCGCCTTCGCGGGGATGACAACTTGGCTTGTGCAAAAGTATCGCTCTAAGCTAGAGTCGCTTGCGTGCAACCTAATCGTAAAAAGTCGGTCGCAATGATGTGGCAGGCGCTGCCTGCCACGAGCATTATCCTGCTGCTGCTGCTTTCCGCGCTTCCCGGCAATATCACTGCGCTGACCAGCATACTCGCCGCGCTGCCGCTGCTGGCGCTGTTTTACTGGACGCTGACACGGCCGGGGCGTTTGAGCCTGGTGTTCATCATGTGTGCCGGGCTGCTGCAGGATGTGCTGCTCTCCACGCCGTTCGGGCTGAATGCCGTGCTGTGGGTGCTGTTCCGCCTGCTCATCGTCACGCAGCGCAAGCAGATCGTGGGGCAGGGGTTCGTGGTGGCGTGGGTTTCGTGCGGGCTCATGCTGTTTGCCGTGCTGGCGCTGCAATGCCTTGCCGTGGGTTTCAATGGCGGCCAGCGTATTTCGCTCGCGCCGGTGCTGATGCAATGGGCAATCAGCGTGCTGCTCTACCCGGGCCTGCACGCGTTTCTCACGCGCATCGAGCGGCGCTTCTACCGTAAATACTGGCACATTCTCAGAACTGCATAATGGCCAAGTACAACGACAAGCACAGGGTTTTCAGCCGCCGGGCCTTCATCTTCGGCGGCATACAGGTGGCGGGCTTAACGGCGCTGGCCAGCAGGCTTTATTACCTGCAGTTTGTGAAAAGCGACGAATACCGCACGCTCTCGGAGAATAACCGCATCAAGCTGCAGCTGCTGGCGCCGGGGCGCGGGCATTTGCTGGATCGCGACGGCAGGCCGCTGGCGCTGAACGAAAAGAACTACCTGCTTTACGTGGATGTAGGCGGGCGCACGCGCAAGCAGGTGAAGGAGGCGATTGAAAAGGCGGGCACGGTGGTTGGCTTAAGCGAAAAGCGCGTGCAGCAGGCCATGGACGAGCTGAGGGCGAATCCTTATGCCTCACCGCTGCTGGTGAAGGAGCATCTCTCGTGGGAGGAAGTGTCCAAGGTGGAGCTGCACCAGCTGGAGCTGCCAGGTTTCTACATCGACATCGGCCAGCTGCGCTCGTACCCGCTGGTGGAGGATGCGGCGCATTTGCTGGGCTATGTCGGCGCGGTGGACGAGAAGGAGCTGGAAAGTTACGGCAACATCCCGCTGCTCCGCCTGCCGGAATATAAGATCGGCAAATCCGGCGTGGAGCGCATGCTGGAAGAGCGCCTGCGCGGCACCGCGGGCTTAAAGCAGATCGAGGTGAACGTGCACGGGCAGTCCGTGCGCGAGCTTTCAACGCGCGCAAGCGTGGAGGGCGAGCGTATCCACCTTACTATTGACCGGCGCCTGCAGGAATATGGCGCCAAGCTGCTGGCGGGCGAAAGCGCGGCGGCGGTGGTGATGGATGTGACCAATGGCGACATACTGGCGATGCCGGTGGTGCCGGGTTTCGACCCGAATATTTTCAGCAAGGGCATTCCCACGGAGTATTACAAATCGCTGCTCGATAACCCGCGTGACCCGCTGCTGAACAAGGGCATACAGGGCCAGTACCCGCCGGGCTCCACGTTCAAGATGCTGGTGGGACTGGCCGGGCTGATGAGCGGGTCGGTGCGGCCGGAGACGGCGGTGTTTTGCCCGGGGCATTTCTTCCTCGGCGACCACCAGTTCAATTGCTGGAAGGAAGGCGGGCACGGCACGGTGAACCTGCTGACGGCGATTCCGCAATCCTGCGATACGTATTTTTACACCGTGGCGCAGCGCACCGGCATCGAGCCGATTGCGCAAGTGGCGCGCATGTTCGGCTTAGGGGAAACGAGCGGGCTCGGGCTGCCGTCGGAGAAGCCGGGGTTGGTGCCGGACCAGAACTGGAAAATGAACCGCTACAAGCAGCGCTGGACGACGGGCGATACGGTGAACTGCGGCATCGGGCAGGGCTACGTGCTGGCCACGCCGCTGCAGCTTGCAATCATGTGCGCGCGCCTGGCCACGGGCCGGGCGGTGGTGCCGCGCCTGACCACGGATGAGCCGGTGAAGGAATTTGCGCCGCT
>CAZUKF010000166.1:0-4316 GCA_964620765.1 uncultured Rickettsiales bacterium
GACCTTTCGGCAGCCGTTTCGGCGCTGTCGGCAGTGATCCCACCCTGCCCGCCGGCTATACGGTGGAGAACAACCAGAACGTCATCGGCGTAGAAATCTTTTTTAATTATACACCACTGCTCGCCGCCACCGGTGAATTTATTCCCGCGCTCAGGCCTGCTACCTTTTATTATTCTTCACTCTACCGCCCCCGCCAGCGCCTGCTCGACCGTCTGAATTGATTTCATACTTTCCGGGTGCTATAAACTCCTTCCCCACATTCGAAGGAGCCCCCTTTACCCATGACAATGCCCGACAATCAGCTGCTGGAAACCATCCGCGCCGGTATCACGCCGATTCATCGCGCAGGCTGGCCGTTTATCGCAGCATTTGCCGCCGCCAGCTTCATCCTCGGGCAGATCTGGGAACCGCTCGGCTGGATCGGTTTCGTACTCACGGCCTGGTGCCTTTATTTCTTCCGCGACCCGGCCCGCGTCACCCCCATCCGCGAAGGGTTGATGGTGAGCCCGGCGGACGGCATCGTGCAGGCGATTACGCGCGTCACCCCGCCCACCGACCTGCAGCTTGGCGCCGATGAGCGCACGCGCATCAGCATCTTCCTCAATGTCTTTAACGTGCACGTGAACCGCATCCCGCATGGCGGCAGCATCACGCGCGCGCATTACATTCCCGGCAAATTCGTCAACGCTGCTTTGGACAAGGCAAGCGAAGACAACGAACGCCAGCTCCTCAAGATCACCATGCCAGACGGCAAGGCCTACGGCGTGGTGCAGATCGCGGGGCTGGTTGCGCGCCGCATTTTGTGCGACGTGAAGGAAGGCCAGACCGTGAAATCCGGCGAGCGTTTTGGCCTGATACGTTTTGGCAGCCGGCTTGACATCTACCTCCCGCTTGACGCCACGCCCATGGTGATCGAGGGGCAGGTAGCCATCGGCGGCGAAACCGTGATCGCCGATTTAAAAAGCGAAGAACCGCAACGTGTAGGTACCAAGCACTAAACACCAGGGGAGTGAGTGTTATGAATACACGCCAACGAATGCTGACGTTTTTATTGGCAACCGTAATGCTGGTAGGCTTTGTAGGCCTTGCCGATGCAGAGCCGGGGCCGCAGAAAGACAACAAACCGGCAGACAAGCCGGAGGAGAAAAAAGCCGCAAAGGAAGATGTGAAATACACCAAAACCGAGCTCGGCTGGGTGCGCGAACGCAAGCCGACAGATCCTGCGCCCCCGCCGGTCATATCGGAGAAACGTAAAAATTAATGAGGCTACGCGAACGCGAGGAAGGTGAAAGAAGGCGGCGTCTCCTGCGGGAGCAACCCCTTAGCCGTCTCTTTCCCAACCTGATTACCATGGCAGGACTGTGCTGCGGCCTCTCCGCCGTGCGCTTTGCCATGGACGGCAAATGGGAAATCTCCGTCGGCTTCATTCTCGCCGCCGCGCTGATCGACGGTATGGACGGCCGCATCGCCCGCCTGCTCGGCGCCACTTCGGTGTTCGGCGCGCAGCTGGATTCGCTCTCGGATTTTCTCTGCTTCGGCGTGGCACCCGTGCTGGTGCTCTACCATTTCCAGCTGCATGAAGTGCGCGGCATCGGTTGGGCGGTGGTGCTGTTTTACGCGGTATGCTGCGCGCTGCGCCTGGCCCGCTTCAACACCGGCCTTGTCTCGCAAACGCAGGAACCCTGGCAGAAAAAATTCTTCACCGGCGTGCCCTCGCCCGCCGGCGGCGTGCTGGTGCTGTGGCCGCTCTTCGTATTCCTGCTCTCAGAGCATACCCTGAAGCTGCCGGTGTTTTACGTGGTGCTGCACGTATTCTTCATCGCGGTGCTGATGGCCAGCCGCATCCCCACCTTTGCGGCCAAGAACGTGCGCATCAAAACCGAGCTCATCGTGCCGGTAATGGTCACGGCCGCGCTTTACGTGGCGATGCTGCTCATCGAGCCGTGGTTCACCATTGTGCTGTCCAGCGTGGTGTATATCGCAGCCATCCCCTTAAGCGTGAGCCATTACCGCAAATTGCAGCGCAGCCATGTGCGGGCGCAGCAGGTGGATCTGCACGCGGCCTAGCCGAGTTTCATTTTCATGATCAGGATGAAAGACGCCAGCGGCAGCGTCACGCAGTTGCCCGCGATAATCGGCCAGCTGCCGATCATCAGCCCGTAAATGAGCCACAGGCCCACCCCGGCCGTAAACACGGCATACATGGGCAGGGAAATGGCCTTGGTATCCCGCGTGCGCATGATATGCAGCGCCTGCGGGAAAAATGCCCCCGTGGTGAGGGTGGTGGCCACCGTGCCGATCATATCATGGAGTTCCATTACGGGCCTGATTTAGCAGTTGTGCAGCAAGTTGGGAATGGCTAGTTTCGCGGCACATGGTTAAAACATTGCTCCCGCCGGGCTGCTATGACCTCCTCCCCCCTTTCGCGGGGCTGGAGGCGGAGGTTATTGCCCGCCTGACCGAAACCTTTGAGTCCTTCGGTTATGCACTCACCTCGCCGCCGCTGATGGAATACACCGAAAGCCTGCTGGGCGGCCGCGGCGCCTCGCTCTCGCCACAGGTGCTGCGCCTGATGGATGGCGGCTCGCACAAGGTCATGGGCATCCGCGCCGACATCACCTTGCAGATTGCCCGCATCGCCGCCACGCGGCTTGTCAACGCGCCGCTGCCGCTGCGCCTCTCTTACGCCGGGCACGTGCTGCGCGCGCAGGGAGACAAAGCCCGCGGCAGCCGCCAGCTTACGCAGGCCGGGCTGGAACTCATCGGCCCCACCTCGCCGGAAGCGGATGCGGAAGTGATTGCCGTGGGCGCAGAAGCGTTGCGCCGCGCCGGCCTGCAGACATTCGTGATAGACCTCAACATGCCCGGCATTGTCGGCTCGCTGCTGGCCGAGGAAATGATGGAGATTGAATCCATCAACGCCATCCTGCAGGCGGTGGCGCACAAGGATGTTTCCGCCATCGGTGCGTTCAAGCTCAAGCATAACGAGGCGCTCTCCGAGCTCCTGCACGCCGTCGGCCCGGCGGAGGACGTGCTGGCCCGGCTCTCGCGCGTTTCGCTGCCGGATGCCGCCCGCGCTCAGCTGGACACGCTCTCCCGCGTGGTCGGCCTCTTAAAACCGGCGCTGCCGCAGGGCTGCCGCATCACGCTGGACATCACCGAGGCGCGCGGGCTGGAATACCACACGGGCATCACCTTCTCCTTCTTCGCGCCCGGCTCGCTGGCCGAGCTTGGCTGCGGCGGCCGCTACCGCATTGACGGCGAATCCCTGCGCCGCGAAGCCACGGGCCTTACGCTTTACGTGGGCGCGGTAAGCCGCCTGCTTGCGGCACCGGCACCGAAGAAGCGCGTCTTTATCGCCTCGCCCGTTGACCGCGGCAGCGTGATCGCGCTGCAGGAGCAAGGCTTTGTCACCGTGCACGCGCTGCCGGATTTCGGCAAAACGCGCGAAGACGCGCGCGGGCTGGGCTGCACGCATTTCCTCTCCGGCAGCGGCCTCGAAGAACTCTAAGTTCTTCCCTTACCCATACTTTATTGTTCCTCCCGGCGCTCCGCATCGTGGATTTATCCTGACGTGGCTAGCGTGAGGCTGCATACCTCAACAAGGAGTTCCCTATGAAGATATTACCCCTCGTGCTCGCAGCCGCTGCCCTCAGCGCCTGTAGCATGCCCAAATCTGATAACTACAACAGCCTCGCACCGAGCAGCAATTACAACACCGGTGAATTCTGCTGTGTTGAAGCGCACCCCAGCAGCCACAAGGACCAGCAACCCTGGGCCAATTGCAGCTATTGCTGCGGCAGCCAGAGCGCCAGCCAGTGCATCGAGGGCTATCCCCCGCCGCTGCGCCGGTAAACAGCCCGCGCGACAATAATGACGAAAAGAAAGCCGCCAAGGATGGCGATGAGGCCACCTGCCCCCATCAGCCCCATGGCGGCTTTCACCTGCGCGGAAAGCTCCACGCCCGGGGCCTTGCGCAGCACGCCATATCCGCCGGACCACGCCAGCGCGGTGATGTGAATAATCTGCCCGCCGCCGTAGAGAACGGGCTGCCAGAAGGCGAGCCGCTTCTGCGCCACCGGCGCATAACCGAAATGCGGCAGCAACAGGTAAGCAAACCCCATGAACGCCAGCGTCGCCCCCACGATGGAGCCGTGGTAATGCGCGGGGATGGTAACGTTCTGCCCCTCGATCAACAGACCCAGCACACCGCCGTACAGGAACAGCAGCACCGACATGAACAGCGCCGATTTTAATGCCTTGTCATCCCCGCCTTGAGCGGGGATCTCGAGCGACACGGAGGATGCCTGAGATCC
>CAZUKF010000167.1:0-4132 GCA_964620765.1 uncultured Rickettsiales bacterium
GAGCGCGCCGGTGAAGGCGCCCTTCTCATGGCCGAACAATTCGCTCTCCACCAGTTCGCGCGGGATGGCGGCCATGTTGACGGCGACAAACGGCCGGGCTTTGCGGGGGCCGAGGTCATGCAGCGCGCGGGCCACCAACTCCTTGCCGGTGCCGGATTCACCCTGGATAAGAACAGTGAGATCTACATTCACCACGCGGGCGAGCGTGCGGAAGATTTCCTGCATGGCGGGCGACGTGCCGATGATGGCATGCTGCGCCATCGTGGTTTCCATGCTCGTCTTGTCGTTATGCGCTTCCGGCGTGCTCACTGCTTTTTCGGCGGTGGCGACCAGCGCGTGCAGGTCAAACGGCTTGGCGAGATATTCAAACGCCCCGCCCTCGTTGGCGCGTACGGCGGTCATGAGTGTGCTCTGGGCGCTGATGACGATAACCGGCAGTTGCGGCCGCATGCGGCGGATGCGGGCGAGCAGGTCCAGCCCGCTGTCTCCGAAACCGCCGGTGGGCATGATGACATCGGTAACAACCGCATCGCCCTCGCCTTCGCCCACCCAGCGCATGAGCTGGCCGCCTTCCGCCGTGGAAAGCACGCGCCAGCCTTGTTTTTCGAACGCGCGGGTCAGCACGGTCCGGATGGAGGCGTCATCGTCTGCAAGCAGCAAGGTTTTCATAGGTAAGGTTATACGCAAAAGCGTTTGCAACCGCATCATCTTCTGCTAGCCTTCGTTTTAGGGGAGAAATTCTATGGATAATAAAGAAATATCAGTTAGTTACGTTATTACGGTCTACAATAAAGAGCCGTATATAGCCGCCACGGCCCGTTCCATACTGGGTCAGGAAGGCCCCCAAAGGTGCGAATATATCTTTGTGGATGACTGTTCTACCGACCGCTCCGTGGCCGTGATTGAAGATCTTACGCGCGGTTTATCTAACGTGACGATTGTGAAAAACACCGTCAATGCGGGCCCGAGCGTGCGGCTCAACCAGGGCGCGCGGCTGGCGCGCGGGAAGTATCTGCAGTTTTTTGATTCCGACGACATCATGGCCGCCAACGCCACCGTTACGCTGCACCGGCTGATGGAAGAGCATCGCGGCGATTTGGTTTACGGCAAGTGGGCGCGCACGGACGTGGAGGGCTCTGCTCTGCTCGACCGCCGCATCCCCGACAACGCCGCCTTCCGCGTAAGCGACAAGCCGATGGAGGCCGTGCTGGGCGGGCATTACGTGCGCATGGCGCTGATGGTGCGGCGCGAAGTGTTTCTCGCTGCCGGCGGCTGCGACGAAAATATTTTTATCCAGGATGAATCCCTGCCCCTGCGGCTGGCCGCGCACGCAAAGCGCTTCCTGGCGCTGGATGCGCCGGTGATGTTCGTGCCGAAGGTGGAAGGCGTGCTCTCCGGCAACAAGACGCAGCTGAACCATGACCGCTTCCTCGCCAACCGCAATATGCTGCTGGCCGGAAATATCACGCTCAGCGAGGATGCCCAGCGCCTGCTGTTCCGCCGCTGCGTTTCGGCGGCATGGAAGCAAAAGCGCGCCGCCAAGCCGCTGGCTGCACATGTGAACCCCATTTTCCTGCGTTATATTTCTTCCAAGCTTCGCCTGCAGCCGGTGAACCTTTCCCTGCTTGAAGAGCTGAGCAAGTTCTTTGCATCGCAGGAGGGAGTGCGGCGAATTGCTGCGCGCGGCTGATTTCGCCGAGCGAGCAGCGCTCTTTCTCATGTACGCCATCCCGCTCCTGCTGGCGGCGGGGCGCGCGCCCGCCGATATCGGGCTTTCACTAATCGGCGTGCTGTTCTTTATCCACTGCCTGGTGACACGGCAATGGAGATGGCTACGCCAAACGGATATGCAGATACTGGCGGCCCTGTGGATCTATATCGTGGCCGCCACGCTTTTCTCGCCCATCGATGGCGCGCTGAAAGCCGCGTTGTTTTGGGGGCGCTTTCCGCTGTTTTATGCCGCCATGCGTTTCTGGCTGCTGAATGACAGGGAGCGCTGTACACGGCTGGCGTATTGCACGCTGGCGGTGGTGGCGCTGGTGACCATCGATTCGCTCTGGCAATACGCAACGGGCACGTCGCTCACCGGGCGGCCCATGCGCGGCGACCGCCTGAGCGGCTCGCTTTCCAGTGCAAACGTGGGCAATTTGCTTATCAAGCTCACCCTGCCCGCGGCAGGCTGGCTGCTCTGCACCACGCAGGATCCGCGCGTGCGCAAGGCGGCGCTGGGCATTGCCTGCGCGGCAGCGGTGCTGGTGCCGCTGACTGGCGAACGCACGACCACGCTGCTGATGCTGATCGGGTTTGCCGCGGCGGCACTGGTGCTCTGGCTGCGCTACCCGCCGATACGCAAGAACGTGATGAAAGCGGCGCTCGTGCTGGTGCTTGCGGCAGTGGCCGTTTCATTCCAGGACGTGGTGCAGCACCGGGCCGTGAAACTGGCGCAGGATATACAGAATTTTCCGCAATCGCCGTATGGGCTGCTGTTCACGGCGGCGTGGAAAATGTGGCTGCAGAGCCCCGTCTTCGGCGCGGGCCTGCTGGGGTTCCGCGAGGCTTCGCTGCATATCCCACCCTTCCGCGATGATGTGCACGCGCACAACATTTACCTGCACTGGCTGGCGGAAACGGGCATTATCGGCGCCGGGCTTTTTGTGCTTTTTGCCGGCTGGTGCGTGTGGCGCTGGTGGCAGTTTACGCGCGGTGCGCGCGGTATGGAAGGCATGGAGGCGGCCGCGGTTGCTGCCACGCTGGTGGTGCTGCTCTTTCCCATCACGGTGACGCAGAATTTGTTTTCCAACTGGCCGGGCGTGCTGTTCTGGTTCACACTGGCTTTTTGCATGGCGATTCTTTCCGTGTTGCGGAAACCCGCATGAAATCCTTTTCTGCCTTTATCATCGCGCTCAACGAGGCCGACCGCATCGGTGCCACGATTGAAAGTGTGAAGGGGCTGGCGGATGAGATCATCGTGGTAGATTCCGGCAGCACGGACGGCACGCAGGAAGTGGCGGCAAAGCTGGGCGCGAAAGTGCTGTTCAACCCGTGGGCAGGCTACGGGCCGCAGAAGCGTTTCGCGGAGGATCAATGCCGCCATGACTGGTTGCTGAACCTGGATGCGGATGAAGTACTGAGCCCGGAACTGCGCGAGGAGATACGCGCACTGGAGCCTGCCTGCGCTGCCTACGCGCTGCATATCCGCGAGATACTACCCGGGCAGAGCGAGCCTTCGCTTTTTGCACACCAACTTTCGCCCGTGCGCCTCTATGACCGCCGTTTTGGCCGCTACGCGGAAAGCCCGGTACATGACCGCGTGCAGATGAACGGCGGCCAGGCTGGGGCGCTGAAGGCGCCCGTCTGGCATTATTGCTCCCGCGGGGTGGGCCACAGCATTGAAAAGCTGAACCGCTATTCGGCCATGCAGGCGAAAGACATGGTGGCGCGCAAGGGCAAGCCTGCGCTGCTGGGGTTGAAACTGGTGGTGATATTCCCGTTGGCGTTTGCCAAGTCTTATATCCTGCGGCTCAATTGCCTGCAGGGCATGGCGGGGTTTATCAACGCCGTGACCTATGCCTATGGGCGGTTTACGCGCCTTGCGAAGGTGTGGGAACTTACGAAAAAGGGGACTGGGGATTAGGGATTGGGCTTTGGGGAAGAAATCCCCAACCCCCAAAGCCTAAAGCCCTTACTCAGGCGGCTTCCATTTCCTCTTCGAGCTCCGGCAGCATGCCTAGCGCACGGCGGTAGGTGTCCAGGATGGTTTCCTGCTCATCGCGCTCGTTGGCATCCATCTTGCGCAGCTTGATGATGCTGCGCATAGCCTTTACGTCAAAGCCGTTGCCTTTCGCTTCAGCGAACACGTCGCGCACGTCGGCGGAGATGGCGGTTTTTTCTTCCTCAAGCTTCTCGATGCGTTCGATGATGGAGCGAAGCTGATCGGCGGCGATGCCGCCCACGCGGGTTTTCTTGGACATGTTGACTCCCTTGATGGTCGCGAGTTACGAGGTGATGGGGGAGTTAAGAAAGCGCAGCGCGCGAACGTTGTCAACTTTACTTTCTATCTTGTCATCCTGAGCGTAAGCGGCCTTGTTGCATGGCTGGTTTGGTAATTAACGTAAAATTATGAGGTGTTGCG
>CAZUKF010000168.1:0-4102 GCA_964620765.1 uncultured Rickettsiales bacterium
ACGCCGGAACACATCAAGCAGGCGGCGGTGGCGGCCATCGCGGCGGGGCAGACCAAGTACACGCCCGTGACCGGCACACCCGCGCTGAAGAACGCGATTGTTGAAAAATTCCGGCGTGAGAACAATCTCACCTACACACCTCAGCAGGTCGTAGTCGGCAACGGCGCCAAGCAGGTGATCTTCAACGCGCTCGCCGCCACCGTCAACGAGGGCGACGAGGTGATCATCCCGGCGCCGTACTGGGTTTCCTACCCGGACATGGTGCTGTTCGCGGAAGGCACGCCGGTGGTGGTCCCGTGCACGGAAGAACACGGCTTCAAGCTGCAGCCCGCGGCGCTGGAAAAAGCCATCACGCCGAAAAGCAAATGGCTCATTCTCAACTCGCCCAGCAACCCCACGGGCGCGGCCTACACGGAAAGCGAACTCAGGGCGCTGGCCGCCGTGCTGGTCAAGCACCCGCAGCTGCACATCATCGCCGACGATATCTATGAACACCTGGTCTATGACGGTTTCCGCTTTACCACGCTGGCCGCAGTGGAGCCGAAGCTCGTTGAGCGCACCCTCACCGTCAACGGTGTTTCCAAGGCCTATTCCATGACCGGCTGGCGCATCGGCTACGCGGCGGGGCCGAAAGAGCTGATGGCGGCAATCGCGGATTTGCAATCGCATTCTACCTCCAACGCCTGCTCTATCAGCCAAGCGGCAACGGTGGCGGCGCTGAACGGCCCGCAGGATTTTTTGAATGACTGGCGCGCGAGCTTTGAGCTCCGCCGCAACCTCGTGGTCAATTCGCTCAATGCCATTGCTGGTTTGAAATGTCTTAAGCCGGAAGGCGCGTTTTACGTGTTTCCCTCCATGAAGGGGCTGCTGCGCAAAAGAACACCAGGCGGCAAGACCATCACCACCTCGGCGGAATTCTGCGAATACCTGCTGGAGGATGCGCACGTGGCCGCCGTGGCCGGCAGCGCTTTTGGAATGGAGGGTTATTTCCGCATCTCCTATGCCACCAGTGAAAACCTGCTGAAAGAGGCCATGAACCGTATCGGCAAGGCCTGCGCGGCGCTTTGATCTGGTCAGCAGAGCTGACTAGTTTGCCTGTCGTCACGCTTTAAGCTTTTTGCTATTTTTTCAGTGTATTGACTGAAAAATCATGCGTAGTTTTGTGGGGTCTTGTATAGCTTTATTGCGTGAAATGATGTATTTTTCCCCTCTCTAACTCTCCCCCTTTAGGGAGAGAGAATAAGGTATAAGGTAAGTGTGCAGGAGAAAGCGCGAAGGGGGGAGGTGTAAATTCTATAAGTCGCCACCGCCGCCGCCTCTACGGCCACCGTCTCCTGTCCTCCGCCGAGGTATGCGCGTGGTTTGGATATCCGTGGCAAGAGAGTCCCAATCTTCTCCATCAAGTTCTTGCAGATGCGGCATACAGTCAGGCGCGAAGTGCTTTTTCACCGTTGCGATCTCACGCGCTAATTCGGTTACTTCTCCAACCCCGAAATGCAACGCTTCAATCTGCTGCAGATTGGGGGAGCGCACAACCCGCTCCGCCAGCGAGCGCAAAGCTTTAGGGGATAATTCCTCTGGAAATAGCAGTGTAAGGCGTTTCAAGTTTGTAAGCGCAGAGTTTTCGGTAAGTTTTCGGATAAAGGAACCAACCGCCTTCACTCCCGAATGCCACCGGTCTTGAGAAACATCAGGATCAACCCCAATCTCAAGAGTTTCAATCTGCGCAAGCTTAGGATGAGCCAGCACCATCTGCATAAAGCCGGGATTACCGTTAAGATTTAATTTCTTTACGCTTGGTGGTAAATGATCGAGACAGTGTTGTACGTCCTCAAAGGAAGCACTATCGCCACCTTTCCGTCCTATTTCATAGAGCGTTACCTCCGCCAGCGGGTGTCGCATCCCCAAATCGCCTGCTCCCCCGGACATAGCAGGACCCAGAAGCGTAACACCATAGATAAAGCCACGACTTAAACAATAATCCGAAACATGCTCGGGAATGTCAGGATGGCGGTATTTGTTCTCACCACCCGACGGAATACCAAAACCATCACGCTTCAGGTAAGGCTGAATGGTCTCCTCGTTTACTACGGGAGGGATTTTCTTACCTCGTGCGTGTTGGATCTGATGGCGGATCATTTCCGCTTCCCCTGGACGGTTATGCTCATCCAACCAATCGGCATAAACCAGCCGCGGAGTATCCTCTTCCGGAGTGATAGTTATGGCTGCGATAAAAGCTTTTTCCTCACCCTCTTTAAGCGGACGCATGTGGTTTTCCCCTGATTTAAAGCCGAGATTATGGCATAAAGCTGGGGGATAGTACAAAAAAAGGGCCCCTTTCGGGGCCCTGAGTCTATAAACAGGGAGGATTATCGGGCCAATCTGAAATTAATCAGTCACCCAATAAAGATTCGGGCTGTTGCAGCACTGAATCTATTTAGAGGTATAACACGGTTAATGCCATGCGAAAATTGCAAATACGATATATGAGCTATGCATTTTCTGCATTACTCTTGCTTGGCTTGCCCCACCCGTCCGCTGCCAGCTTGCGCAGGATAAAATCCCTGAACACATTGATTCTTTTGGAATTTCTTAGCTCAACCGGGTAGATGAGGAACACATCGGTGGTGGGCCCCTTAACGTCCGGGAGTATCTTGGTAACGTTTTCACCATCGCGCATCAGGTAATCCGGCAGCGAGGCAATGCCGATTCCATGCTCCACCGCCTTCTTGATCCCCACTAAGCTATTGATCTTCAGCACGGGCTTGCGCAGCTCCGCTTCCTTGATGCCCGATTGCAGCACCCAGTTCACTTCCGTGTAGGGCAGGCGCGTGTCTTCCGGGTAGGCAATCAGCCGGTGCTTGTTCAGATCTTCAAATTTCTTCGGCACGCCGTTCTTGCGCAGATATTCATTCCCCGCGTAGAGCGAGTTGGGCAGCGACGTGAGATGCTTCTGCACCAGGTCCGGGTGCTTGGCGGGAAAAAGCCGGATGGCGATATCCGCCTCGCGCATGACGAGATCAAGCTCCTTGTCGTCCACCAGCAGCGTGACCGTGATTTCCGGGTAAAGCTCCGAGAATTCGCACACGTGCCGCACCAGCCAGTTCGTGCCCAGCGCCACCGGCGCCGTCACGCGCAAAGGCCCGCGCGGCCGTTCCCTGGTTTCCAGCAGCGCGTTTTCCGCCGAGGAAAGCTTGCCCAGTATTTCACTTACCGTTTCAAAAAGAATTTCGCCCTGCTCGGTCAGCAGCAGCCCGCGCGCATGCCGGTGAAACAGCGCCACCTGCAAATGTTCTTCAAGTGCTGCGATCTGGCGGGAAATGGCGGACTGGCTGAGGTTAAGAACTTCCCCGGCACGGGTAAAGCTCTGCGCCGTGGCAACGGCGTGGAAGATTCGCAGCTTGTCCCAATCCATCATAAATTAAGGCCTTGGTTTGCAGCTACATACTAGATAACCGCCACTGCGGCAACGCCAATCCGGCATGCCCCCCATGCGCGGCGGGCAGGGCTATTTCTAAGCTGCCTTGCGCCCGTCTTCATGCGCCGCCAGCCATTTCTCGGCCTCCAGCGCCGCCATGCAGCCCGTGCCTGCAGCGGTCACCGCCTGCCGGAAGATCTTGTCCTGCACGTCACCGGCGGCAAACACGCCTTCCACGCTGGTTTTGGTGCTGCCGGGCGTGGTGAGGATATACCCTTCCGTGTCCATCTTGACCTGGCCCTTGAAAATCTCGGTGTTGGGCGAATGGCCAATGGCCACGAAGGCGCCATCGCATTTGAAGTCCGTCACCGCTCCGGTCTTCACGTTTTTCAGGCGCAGGCCGGTGAGCGAGGTGGGGTTTTCCGTGCCTGTGAACTCTTCCACCACCGTGTCCCAGATTACGGAGATTTTCGGATTCCTGAACAGGCGCTCCTGCCCGATCTTCTCGGCGCGCAAGCTGTCGCGCCGGTGGATGAGCGTGACCTTGCTGCAGATATTGGCGAGGTACAGCGCTTCTTCGACCGCGCTGTTGCCGCCGCCGATCACCGCTACTTCCTTGCCCTTGAAGAAAAACCCGTCGCAGGTGGCGCAGGCGGAAACGCCGAAGCCAGAGAATTTCTGCTC
>CAZUKF010000169.1:0-3963 GCA_964620765.1 uncultured Rickettsiales bacterium
CTGCCATTGAAAAAGTGGAAGCGGGAGCAGAAAGCGGGCTTTCAAACTTTGTTTCTGCAGAAGAAACCAAATCCGACCGGCCCGACCTCACTTCTGCACGCGTGGTGGTTTCGGGTGGGCGCGGCTTGGGTTCAAAAGAGAATTTTGCCATTATCGAGGCATTGGCAGCCAAGCTGAATGCAGGCATTGGCGCATCGCGCGCGGCGGTGGATGCGGGCTATGTGCCCAATGATTACCAGGTAGGGCAGACGGGTAAAATCATTTTACCTGACCTCTATATTGCGGTGGGGATTTCCGGTGCAATACAGCATCTTGCAGGCATGAAAGACAGCAAGGTGATCGTCGCCATCAACAAGGATGAAAACGCCCCGATTTTTGAAATCGCGGATTACGGGCTTGTTGCTGATTTATTTACAGCACTACCTGAGCTGGAGAGGCTCTTAGGCTGATGTTTGAAGGAATCGCCGCTGCGCAGATCAACCCCGTGGTGGGCGATATCGCGGGCAATGCCGCGCGCATCCGCGCCGCGCGCGAAAGTGCGGCCAACGCGGCGCTGCTGGTGTGCCCCGAGCTTTGCGTCAGCGGCTACCCGCCGGAAGACCTCATGCTGCGCCCCGGCTTCGTGCGCGCCTGTATGCAGGCGGTGCAGGCGCTGGCGGAAGAAACCAAAACCGGCCCTGCCGTAATTATCGGCAGCCCGTGGGAGCAGGAAGGCTGGGTCTATAACGCGGCGCTGCTGCTTGCGCAGGGGAAGATCGCGCATATCCAGCCCAAGCGCATGCTGCCCAATTATGGCATTTTTGATGAGAAGCGCCTGTTCACCCCGGGCGAGGCCTCACGCCCGTTCCGCTTCGGCAGCCGCACGCTGGGGCTGATGGTGTGCGAAGACATGTGGTTCCCGCACGTGGCCGAAGATCTGGGCCGGGCGGTGGCGGAGCTGGTCATCGTCATCAACGCTTCGCCGTTTGAATCCGGCAAGCTTGCGCACCGGCACAGCGTAGCGGCGGAAGCGGCGAGAACCGCGCGCGCGCCGCTGCTTTACGTCAACGCCGTGGGCGGGCAGGATGATATTGTTTTCGACGGCGGCTCCTTCGCCATGGATGCAAAGGGCAAGGTGGTGCACCAGTTGCCTGAGTTCAAAGAAGTCACCAGCGCGCTGACGGTGCATGCGCCTGCCGAACCGCTCGGCCATGAAGAAACGGTGTGGAATGCGCTGAAGCTGGGGCTTGGCGATTACGTGCGCAAAAACAATTTCCCCGGCGTGCTGCTCGGCCTTTCCGGCGGCGTGGATTCTGCCATCGCTGCCACGCTGGCGGTGGACGCGCTGGGCCGGGAGCGCGTGCTGGGCGTACTGCTGCCGTCGCCGCATACCTCGAAAGAAAGTGTCGATGACGCGCTGGCGCTGGCGAAGAACCTCGGCATCCGCCATGAAACGGTTCCCATTCTTGATCCCATGAAAGCCTATGAAAGCGTGCTTTCGCCCGCCATGCCGCGCGCCGGCTGGTTCGGCGAACTCGCCGTGGGCGGTAATCTGCAGGCGCGCATCCGCGGCACGGCGCTGATGGCGCTTTCCAACGCCAGCGGCTTCATGCTGATCGCAACAAGCAACAAATCCGAAGTCGCTACCGGCTACACCACGCTCTACGGCGATTCCTGCGGCGGCTACGCGCCGCTGAAAGACGTCTACAAAACGCAGGTCTACCAATTGGCAGAATGGCGCAATGCGCAAAGTGCGGTGATTCCGCAGAACACTATTGATCGCGCGCCGACGGCGGAGCTGGCGCCCAACCAGAAAGACCAGGATGAGCTGCCGCCCTATCCCACGCTGGACGCGATTTTAGTGCGGCTGGTGGAGGGCAGGCAGGAACCGGCAGAAATCGCGAAGGCCGGGTTTGATGCGAAGGTGGTGGAAAAAATCGCCCGCATGATGCGCAACTCCGAATACAAGCGCCGCCAGATGCCGCCAGGCGTGAAAGTCTCGCCCATGCTTTACGGCCGCGACTGGCGCTACCCGCTTACAAACAGGTTTTAGTTTGTCATTCTGAGCGCAGCGAAGAATCTACTTTAAGTGGATCCTTCACTGCGTTCAGGATGACATTTAAGGCGCGGGCGTTTTAGACTCGTACTCGCACAGATCACGGATCACGCAGCGCCAGCACTCGGGTTTGCGCGCCTTGCAGATATAGCGCCCGTGCAGGATTAGCCAGTGGTGGGCGTGCAGCTTCCACGTGTCGGGCACCACTTTTTCCAGTGCCAGCTCGGTGGCTTCCGGCGTTTTGGTTTTGCAAAGCCCGATGCGGTTGGAAACGCGGAACACGTGCGTATCCACGGCAATGGTGGGGATTTTCAGCACGCAGTTGAGCCATACATTAGCGGTTTTGCGGCCCACGCCGGGCAGGGTCTGCAGCTTCTCCCGGTCTTCCGGAATCTTGCCGCCGAACTCTGCCAGCAGCTTCTCCGACAGCGCGATGATGTTCTTCGCCTTGCTGTTAAACAGGCCGATGGTCTTGATATAGTCCTTGAGTCTGGCTTCACCCAGCCCGGCCATTTTCTGCGGCGTATCTGCAACCTTGAAGAGAGCAGGGGTAGCCTTGTTCACGCCCGCATCGGTCGCCTGTGCTGAAAGTACAATGGCAACCAGCAGGGTAAAGGGGTTGCTGTGGGTAAGTTCCGTCACCGGCTCGGGATTAACCTTGGCCAGTCGGGCAAATAGCTCATCGATGCTCTTGCGTTTCAAAGACATGCTGGTTAAATAATCCCATGCGCAAAGCAATTGCAACTTTCACGATACTGGCCGCTTTAAGCGGTCCTGCTTTTGCCGCGCCGGTTTACATCGAGGATATGACCTGGCCGGAACTGCGCGACCGCATGAAGGCGGGCACGTATACCGTGATTATTCCCACCGGCGGCACTGAGCAGAACGGGCCGCATATCGCGCTGGGCAAGCATAACTTCATCGCTGAATACACCTCCGGTGAGATCGCCGGTAAGCTCGGCAATGCCGTGGCGGCGCCGGTTATTGCCTACGTCCCGGAAGGGCGCATCAACCCGGCGGAAGGGCATATGCGCTTCCCGGGCACCATCTCGGTCTCCGATGCCACGCTGGCCGCCGTGCTGGAAGATGCGGCGCGCAGCTTCAAGCAGCACGGCTTCCGCATGATCTGTTTCATTGGCGATCACGGCGGCAGCCAGGCCGTGCAGCAGCAGGTGGCGGATAAGCTGACCGCCGAGTGGCGCGGCGCCGGGGTGCGCGTGCTCAATGTTTCCAACTATTACGGCAATAACGGCCAGAAGGAATGGGCGGCCGACCGCCGCATCAAGGCGGTGGAGCCTTCGGCGCATGCCGGTTTCATGGATACCTCGGAGATGATGCAGCTCAGGCCGCAGGCCGTGCGCGCCAATCTCATCAGCAAATACAGTGAGAATCATTTCCTCACCGCCGGCGTGGCCGGAGACCCGAGCGAGGGTAACGCAGAATACGGCCGCAAGCTGCTTTCGCTTAAAGTGGATGCCGCCGTGGAGCAGATAAAACATGCCCAAAGCCACCGGTAAGCATCGCAAGGAATTACATGGACGCCGCGCCTTTTTAAGCGCGTGGATACGAGCGCCGCGCAGCATGGGCTCCATTACGCCCAGCAGCCGTTTTCTGGGCCGCAAGATCGCCTCGCAGGTGGATCCGCATCACCCGGGCTGGGTAATCGAGTTGGGCGGCGGCACCGGCACGGTGACGAAAGCCGTGCTGGATTGGGGTGTGAAGCCGGAGCGCATGATCGTCATTGAGCGGGACCGCCGCCTTTGCACGCATCTTGAACAGCATTTTCCGCACATCAAGGTGCTGCGCGCGGACGCGACTTTGCTCAAGGATTTACTGGAGTCTGAAAAGGTCCATAAGGTTAACGCGGTGGTCTGCTGCCTGCCGCTGCTCACCCTGCCCGATGACGTGGTGGAGACGGTTTTGAAGCA
>CAZUKF010000170.1:0-3962 GCA_964620765.1 uncultured Rickettsiales bacterium
TAGCTTATCGCAGCGTAGCACGTCCTTCATCGCCTCTTACTGCCAAGGCATCCACTGATTGCCCTTATCATGCTTATTTAGAATTCTTGATTTAATGATGCTCGAATCACCAGCGTACAGAGCAGAACAGCTCTATATGCACGGCATTTCGGCACATCCAGATCATCCACTCAGCATATGCAAAGTAACGCTCGACCGAAGCCGAACAGAACCTGCACACGCAAGTTTCAGAAAAACCTATTCACGATATCACTCAGCAGAGGAGGACCAGATTTTGCCCAGAAATCCTCGGTTTTCGATCCCATATTGCGGGGAAGGGTGCTGTGTATACACCCCCCTTTTGGGGATGTCAACAGAGCAAATACGAGTTTTTTATATCTTCGAGAAACCCGCGCCGGCAGCGGTTTTTACGGGTTTTGCCAGCATAGGCGTTGATAAAAAGAATATAGGCGCAAAGCGCCGCGCCTTCAAGTGACGTTTTGATGACGGGAAAAGCTCCAAAAACACGAAAGGCGCCCCTGTTGGAGCGCCCTGCATGCGGCCAGACGGCCTTTTACTTCAGAACCACGGGGTTCTTCTTTTGCCCTCACCAGGAGGGTTGATCTGCTGCTGCCCGTCGATCACGTACACGCGGGTAGAGCTGCTGTAGTGCCGGACATGCGCAACCACGACCTTCCGGAAAAGCGTCATGTTGATCTCGCCCTCACCCTCGATAAACCTACCGCCGATACCAGTGCGGAAGCGCGTCGCCCCCGCATGGCGGAGTGAGAGCTTGTACTCCCACAACTGGCCTTCGAGTAGCGAAGGCTCGAACGAGGTAACCTCGATCACGATTTTGCTGGGCATGATAGCCTCCAGCACGAACATTCGGGACACGGCATATGGACCGTCCACAACCAGCATCCCGAGAACTAGAGAGTGGTAGAACTGCGCCGAGTATAGCAGGCGCCAACCGCAAGGAAAGCCCAAAAACACGAAGGGCGCCCGGGGTTCTACCCGGTGCGCCCTGCATGCGGTGGCACGCCACCTTGGTTTAATCTCCGCCGAGCAGCGCCTCGGCCACCCTGGCCGCTTCCGGCGAGATCGGCGGCTTCGGCACGGCAGCCAACGGGCCGGTGCCCGTAATCATCGGGGCCGCGCTGTTCTCGCTCGCCTGCACGCCATGGCTTTTCAGCCACTGGACGTGGTGGTTCGGGAATGGCAGGCTCTTGCCCTCCTGCATCGGCCCGTACCACACGGCGTTCGCCGGAGCCAGCACCTCGCCGGCAGCCCAGTGGCCGCCGCTGTAAACGACGGTGCCGTCGAAGACCAGTGAATTGCAGTACTGGGCCATAAGCTGCGCAACATCCTGCGCAGTCCCGTCCGGTAACGCGCGCGTCATGGTGACGACGAGATACCTCGGCATGACACTTCTCCGTTAAGGGGAAAGGCAGCTGCTTGCGTAGCAGCAAAAACGCTCGGAATTTGGAGTATTCCCTAGAGTGAAACGGTTTTCGTTTCCTCCTTTCAAAAATGCGGGAACTCCCAAAACCCTAAGATCCGAGGCAGGGTAAAACTGGGGTTATCGTAGCAGGCCCTTTGCTTCGCGAAAGTCCTAAAAAGACGAACGCCCCCTGTTTACGGGAAGCGGCGCGTTGGTAGACATAATAATACATCGCGCCAGTTAACAAAATTCCATTCTCAACATAAAAAACCTCTAAAAATGGCTCTCAGAGCCGGTTTTCGGGTTTTGGTAACCACGCGGCCCCGCTGAATTTTTTGCAGTCAGCCGCATAACTGAATTTTCGCCTTGAAAATGAGCCGCTTGTTGGTGTATAAATGGTTCCACGGCATTTGCCTAAAATTGTAACTAAAATAAATTGGTTCATAACCTTCACTTAACGCATTGTTCAGCGTTCCATGGGCATAATGAGCATGTACACCGCAGATTCCGGACGTGAGGTGACGATGGCAGGCCAACCGCTTGGTGATCTTATAGTCGCCGAGCCCAAGGTCGAAACCCGCCGCCCCCCGTTCTTCAAAGTGGTGCTGCTCAACGACGATTACACTCCCATGGAGTTCGTCGTGCAGGTGCTGACGGATATCTTCCACAAGATGCAGGAAGAGGCCGTAAGTATCATGCTCGAGGTGCACAACAAAGGAGCCGGCGTTTGCGGGGTATTTACGAGGGATATCGCAGAAACCAAAGCTGATATTGTGCTTTCTGCAGCCCGTAGTAACGAATACCCGCTGCAGTGCGTTGTAGAACGCGCCTAGGCGGTTTAACCGCTAGCTCGAGGTTGTGTTCATGCTGTCGAAGAACCTGGAAATAAGCCTCCATCGCGCTCTTTCGCTTGCGAAGAAACATCGCCATGAATATGCCACGCTTGAGCATCTGTTATATGCTCTCGCGGATGACCCGGATGCTGCCTCCGTGATGCGCGGTTGCGGGCTGGACATCGCGCGCATTAAAAAGAACATCACCGAATTCCTGGAAAACGAGCTCGCCTCCCTCGTGGTGGCGGAAGTGGACGAAGCTAAACCCACCGCCGGTTTCCAGCGCGTCATTCACCGCGCCGCCATCCATGTGCAGAGCGCAGGTAAGCATGAAGTCACCGGCGCCAACGTGCTCGTCGCCCTGTTTTCAGAGCGCGATTCGCACGCCGTGTATTTCTTACAGGAACAGGACATCACCCGCCTCGACGTGGTGAATTACATCTCGCACGGCATTGTGAAATACCAGGACCGCAGCAACGTGCGCGCGGTCGGCCGCGAAATAGAAGAAGAAGCCGAAGCGCTGGAAAAAACCACTACCGGCAACAAAGAAAAAGATGCGGTGCAGGACGCGCTGGCGCAATACTGCGTCAACCTCAACAAGAAGGCCGAGTCCGGCAAGACGGACATTCTCGTCGGCCGCGAGGAAGAAGTGGAACGCACCATCCAGGTGCTGGCCCGCCGCACCAAGAACAACCCGCTTTATGTGGGCGAGCCCGGCGTCGGCAAAACCGCCATCGCCGAGGGCCTCGCCCTTCGCATCGTGCGCGGCGAAGTACCCGCCGTGCTGAAATCCGCCATCATCTTCTCGCTCGACCTGGGCGCCCTGCTCGCCGGCACGCGCTACCGCGGCGACTTTGAAGAACGCATGAAAGCCGTGATCCGCGAAATTGAAAAAATGCCCGGCGCGATTCTTTTCATCGACGAAATCCACACCATCATCGGCGCCGGCTCCACCAGCGGCGGCGCGCTCGATGCGTGCAACCTGCTCAAGCCCGCCCTCGCCCGCGGCAATTTCCGCTGCATGGGCTCAACCACGTTTAAAGAATACAAGAACCACTTAGAGAAAGACCGCGCCCTCGCCCGCCGCTTCCAGAAGATCGACGTGCATGAGCCGAACGTGGAAAACACCATCAAGATCCTGCGCGGCCTCAAGCCCTATTACGAAGAGCATCACGGCGTGCGCTACACCAACTCTGCGCTGAAAGCCGCCGCCGAGCTCTCCGCCCGTTATATCACAGACCGCAAGCTGCCCGACAAGGCCATCGACGTGATCGACGAGGCCGGTGCCGCGCAGATGCTGCTGCCCTACAACAAGCGCCGCAAAACCATCACGGCAAATGAAATTGAAGATACCGTGGCCAAGATCGCCCGCATGCCCGCCAAGACGGTCACAATGGACGATGCTTCCCGCCTCAAAAACCTCGACCAGGATCTCAAGCTCGTCGTGTTCGGCCAGGACAAGGCGATTGAAGCGCTCGCCGCCGCCGTTAAAATGGCGCGCGCGGGCTTACGCGAAGAAGAAAAGCCCATCGGTAACTACCTGTTCGCCGGCCCCACGGGCGTTGGCAAGACCGAGGTGGCTCAACAGTTGGCGCGCTGCATGGGTATGGAACTCTTACGCTTTGACATGTCCGAGTACATGGAAAAACACGCGGTCTCGCGGCTCATCGGCGCGCCTCCCGGTTACGTTGGTTTTGATCAGGGCG
>CAZUKF010000171.1:0-3895 GCA_964620765.1 uncultured Rickettsiales bacterium
CTTGTCGTTTCTGCCTCTGCAGAAAAACGAGTAACAGCGTTCTTAAAAAAGCAAGGAGAGAACGTTTTCCGCGTAGGCACCATGGAGAAAAAAGCCCGTGGCCAAAACTAGACACATTTTCACGTCATCCCGGCGTAGGCCGGGATCCAGTAAAAACATATTTTGCGCCGCGAACGCGGCGTACTGGATTCCCGCTTTCGCGGGAATGATGGGCTTCTATGGCTAAAACCAAGGTCGCAATCCTCATCTCCGGCAGCGGGTCCAACCTGCAGGCGCTGATGGGTGCGGCCAAAGAACCCAGCTATCCTGCTGAAATAGTGCTGGTAATTTCCAACCGGGCAGATGCGTATGGTTTAGAGCGTGCGAAGGCCGCCGGGGTGCCTTCCTTATGCATCGACCACAAGGTCTACGCCACCCGCGAAGCCTTCGACAGGGCGGTAGACAAAAAGCTTATCGATTCCGGAACCGGAATAGTCTGCCTCGCCGGTTTCATGCGCCTGCTTTCGCCGTGGTTTGTGAAGGCGTGGGAGGGCCGGATGCTCAACATCCATCCCTCGCTGCTGCCCGCCTTCAAGGGCGCGTACGCAGTGCGCGACGCGCTGGCCGCGGGGGCAAAGGAAACCGGCTGCACCGTGCACCTGGTCACCGAGGAGCTGGATTCCGGCCCCATCCTGCTGCAGGAAAAAGTAGCGGTAATACCGGGTGATACGGAGGAGAGCCTGCTTAAGCGCATCCACGCCGCCGAGCACCGCATCTACCCGGCGGCACTGAAGCAGCATGTTCTCGCTTTACAAAAAGGCAATAATTGACTATTTTTTAACCAGTTGAGCCGGTTTCGACAGGAACGGTTTGTTAGGTGCGAAGTGCACCTGCCTTTTCTGCCGAATGGCTTATTTCCCGTTGGAGAGTGTCATGGCGTTCCCCGAAAAGCTGGGTGAAGACGTCGTTCTGCACCGCGTCAACAAGTGGATGCTGCGGCCGGTCAACCTCTGGAAGATCGCTCAGGCGGCAGTGCTGCTTAGGCCGGTTCTGAAGCCGGGTGAGCACGTGAACATGGATACCGCGTGCTACGCGGTTCTGGAGCCCGAGGCGGATGAGCCCGTGCTGGAGTTGCCGGAGCCGATGTCCATCGCGGTTGTGCATTGGGTGGTCGGTCACTCGGAATTCTTCAAGAAGCTGACCAACGCGACCTGCTTCCCGCGCGACAAGATGGGCCTGCTGAACCTGCTTATCCGAAACGACGGGACCCCGGTGATGGGCCTGATGGCTACGAAGCAGATCCAGCTCGTTTGAATAATTTGATTTTATTGATTCGCCGCCCGGCATGACCGTAAAACCGGTCTGCTGGGTGGTTTCGTTTTGTTCCCTTCCAGCCTTCTGTCACGACGTTATAATGCAACATGGCATGCATGCAGCAGCAGCCGGAAAGGAGAGATAAAAAACACAAAGAACGTTTCATCCTGTGCAAAAAGGCACAGAAAAACACGCAAAATTACACGTATTCGCGCGGATTAGTTGCTGTAAAATAACAATAAGAACGAAAAATCCGTTTTGCGCTTCTGACTAGTCAGTTCAACCGACGATGTCGCAGTCGCTGAAGAAGAAACGGATTTCTTTTTCCGCGTTTTCAAGCGAGTCGGAACCGTGCACGGTGTTGCGCTCGATGGATTCGCCGAACAGCTTGCGCACGGTACCCGCTTCTGCGTTGGCCGGGTTGGTAGCACCCATCACCTCGCGGTGGCGCGCCACGGCGTTCGGGCCTTCCAGCACCTGCACCACCACCGGGCCGGAGACCATGTATTCTACTAATTCACCAACGCCGGGGCGCTCCTTGTGCACCGCGTAGAACTGGCTGGCCTGCAGGCGGGATAGACGTGTGCGCCGCTGCGCAATGATGCGCAGGCCTTTGTCCTCGAACACGGCGTTGATCTTGCCGGTGAGGTTACGTTCGGTTGCATCGGGCTTGAGGATTGAAAGCGTGCGTTCCGTGGCCATTTCGTCACTCCTGAGATAAAACTTCGCGCCTTATACGCAACAAGTGGTTGCAGTGCAAGCGAGAGTTTATTATGGTTCGCTCAATGCGCCTCAACCGCTACATGTTGTGTTTGCCTGTTTTGCTGCTCGCCAGCGGTTGTACGACTTATTCCCTGCAGGAACTGCGCTCCGCCACGCCGCAGGGCACGCCTTTCCAGGCCCAGCTGGCCAAGCGCTACCTCGCTTTCTCGGAGGAGGAAGCCCGGAATTATGATTGGGCGGACTCCAGCTATTTTGCCGACAAGGGTCTGCAGGCGGCCTACGGTAAGGAAACGGCTCCCGAATCACTCGGTGCCCGCAACCTGCCTGTCCGCCGCCGCGCCGAACTGCAGGCCGCCCGCGAAGCGCTGGTTGAAGTGCTGAAAACCAAGGCGGCTGAAATGTCGGTTCCCGCGGCGGATGCGCAGTTTTTCTTTGATTGCTGGGTAGAAAACGCCGAGGAAGACTGGCAGCCCGATGAAATTACCTTTTGCCGCGACGGCTTTGACAGCGCCATGAGGCAGATGCTTACCCCGCCGCCGCCGCCCGCGTCGGAACCGGTTGCACCGCCGCCGGAACCCGTGCCGCCGCCTCCGCCGCAGAAGCTTTCCTACCTCGTGCTGTTTGGTATGAACGTAGCCAGGCTGGACCAACAGGCAATCGTGATCGTTGACAAGATCGTGGAAGACCTCAAGAAAATGAATGACCCGCACTATATCATCGTGCTCAACGGCCACGCCGACACGGTGGGCAGCACCCGCTACAATTTCGAGCTCTCCCGCCGCCGCGCCGAGGCCGTGGAGAAAGAGCTGGTCAAGCGCGGTGTCACTAAGGAGTACATCCGCCCCTTCTCCTTCGGCGAGACGGACCCGGCCGTGCCCACGCCGGATAACACACCCGAACCCCAGAACCGCCGCGTCGAGATCTTCCTCGGGGATTAGATGACGGGTGACAGACGGCGGATGACAAGGTAGTTTCGTCATCCTTATGACAGACCGTGTACTTATACTTGATTTCGGCTCGCAGGTTACGCAGCTGATCGCCCGCCGCGTCCGTGAAAACGGCGTGTATTCGGAAATCCGCCCCTTCAATACCGGCGATGCTGATATCATTGCCTTCCAGCCCAAGGCCGTGATCCTCTCCGGCGGGCCCGCCTCCGTGCACCAGGATTTCTCCCCACGCGTGAGCGAGAAAGTGTTCCAGCTCGGCGTGCCGGTGCTTGGCATCTGCTACGGCGAGCAGACCATCTGCCAGCAGCTGGGCGGGCGGGTGGAGCCCTCCGAGCACCGCGAGTTTGGCCGTGCACATGTCGATGTGGCAGAAGATTCAAAACTCTTTTCCGGCGTATGGAAAAAGGGCGAGCAGAAACAGGTGTGGATGAGCCACGGCGACCGCGTGACCGCGATCCCGCCGGGTTTCAAGGTGGTGGCGACCACGCCGTCGGCCCCTTATGCCGCCATTGCTGATGAAGCCCGCCGCTTCTACGGCGTGCAGTTCCACCCGGAAGTGGCGCACACGCCCGACGGGTCGCGCCTCTTGCGTAATTTCACGCATGCCATTGCCGGTTGCCGCGGCGACTGGAGCATGGCCGCCTTCCGTGAGGTCGCGGTAGCAAAAATCCGTGCGCAGGTGGGCAAGGGTCGCGTGATTGCCGGCGTTTCCGGCGGGGTGGATTCCACCGTGGTGGCAGCGCTGCTGCATGAAGCCATCGGCGACCAGCTGACCTGCATTTTCATCGACACCGGCCTCTTACGTCACGGCGAGGCGGCGCAGGTGGATGCGCTGTTCAAAACCCATTTCCACATCCCGCTGGTGCAGGTGGACGCCAGCCTGCTGTTCCTGAACCGCCTCAAGGGCGTGACGGACCCGGAGCGCAAGCGCA
>CAZUKF010000172.1:0-2068 GCA_964620765.1 uncultured Rickettsiales bacterium
ACGTTCGCATGGGCATGGTGATTGAATATGAAGGTAAGCTGAAGCTGGTGGTGAAGCACGAGATCAGGACGCCCGGCAATCTCCGGTCGTTCAACCAGGTGGAGTTGAAAGACGTGATGAACGGCACCAAGCAGAACATCCGCCTGTCTTCCAGCGAATCGGTGGAGCGCGTATCGCTCGACCAGAGCGACTATAATTTCCTGTTCGCCGACGACGACAATCTCACTTTCATGAACAATGAAACCTATGAGCAGGTGACGCTTCCGAAAGACCTGCTCGGCGAATCCTACAAGTTTCTGCAGGACGGCATGAAAGTGATCATCGAAAGCTACGAAGGCAAGGCGATCTCCGTACAGCTTCCCTCCAAAGTCACCATGACCATCGTGGAAGCGGATCCTGTGATCAAAGGCCAGACGGCAACGACCTCTTACAAGCCTGCCATCCTGGAAAACGGCGTGCGCGTGATGGTACCGCCTTTCATCGGCGCAGGCGAACGCATCGTCGTCGACACCATGTCGCTTGAGTATATCGAGCGGGCGAAAGAATAGTGTCACACTCCGCCATCCTCCACGTGATGAGTGAAGCCGCCATCAAGGCGGGTAAAGGGCTTAGCCGCGATTACGGCGAGATCGACCAGCTGCAGATCTCCAAAAAAGGCACGTCGAATTTTGTGACCAACGCTGACATACGCACTGAGAAATTCCTTCAGAAAGAGCTGGCGAAAGCACGCCCGGATTTCGGTTTCATGCTCGAAGAAGGCGGCAATATCCAGGGCAAGGACAAACAGCACCGCTGGATCATCGATCCGCTGGACGGCACCAGCAATTTCATCCACGCTGTCCCTTATTTCTGCATCTCGATTGGCTTGGAGCGTATCACCGATGCGGGTAGTGAAATCATCGCCGGCATCATCTACGACCCCATCCACAACGAACTCTTCACCGCTGAAAAAGGCAAAGGCGCCATGATGAACGGCCGCCGCATCATGGTCTCGCAACGAAGCGAAATGGAAGATGCGCTCTTGGTGCTCGGCAACCCGAAACTCTCCGCCCGCGAGAACAAGGACACGTTCCGGCTACTCGATACCCTCCTGCAAAGCAAGGCGACGCTGCGCCATTTCGGCGCCACGGCGCTCGATCTCGCCTATATCGCCGCCGGGCGCCTGGACGCCTGCTGGTACTATTCGATCCAGCCCTGGGATATCGCGGCGGGCCTTCTGCTGGTACAGGAAGCGGGCGGTATCGTCACCACTTTTGACGGCCAGCCCATCAACCCGCACTCAGGCTCGCTGCTGGCCAGCAACCGCGAACTATCCCTGCCGCTGCGCAGCTTATTGTCCAAAGCAGCATAATTTTAGTTGCGAATCCTATTGATTGGCCTTAATTATACGGCGTTATCAAACTCCGTACGAGGCATTATGACGCGTTCCCAACTTACCGTTGCTTTATTTCTTTCTTCCGCGCTCGGCCTCGCCAGCACCGGGCATGCTCAAAGTAGCGGCAATTATCCCGTGCAGCCCAGCATCGAAGTCAACCAGGATGCGCTCAAAGCGCTCTCCCCAAATGCTCCGTCACTGAACACCGGGACCAATGTAGAAACCTCTACCTCGCGTGACGGCACGCTGACGCCAGCCGCTCCTGCCGTAAGCGCTCCCGATGCGCGCGCGACCACAATCACTACGGCTCAGCCCCGCCTCATCTGGGTCAAAGGTCCGGAAGGCCAGCAGGTAGAATTGAAGCCCGATCCGAAACCGAAAAAGAAAAAAGTTGCCAAGCCTGTAGCTAAGCCTGCGGAACCGCCTGTGCAGGAAACAGCGAAAGCAGCACCCGTTGCTCCGGTGCAAGTTGATCAAAAAGCACCTGCAACGCCTCCGGCACCTCCGCCACCACCTGCGGCAGCAGTTCCTCCGCCACCGCCGCCGCCAGCTCCGGCTGCAGCGACCCCGCCTGCGCCGCCGCCAGCGCCGACCGTTGCAACGCCTCCGGTTCCGGTGCCGCCTGCTGCTGTGCCCGTAACGCCTCCGGCACCTCCGCCACCACCTGCGGCAGCAGTTCCTCCGCCACCGCCG
>CAZUKF010000172.1:2168-3857 GCA_964620765.1 uncultured Rickettsiales bacterium
CCGCCAGCTCCGGCTGCAGCGACCCCGCCTGCACCGCCTGTGGTGCCTGCACCTCCTGCTCCTCCACCTCCCGGTGCCAAAGCAGCATCTGCTCCTCCGCCACCGCTTGGTTCTTTAGGGACGGCGCCTGCACCAGCGGCACCTGTTCCAGCGACGCCGCCAGCTCCGGCAACACCAGTAGCGGCAGCTCCGACTGCAGCACCTGCAACCCCACCAGCAGATACATCCGCACCGAAACGCACGCCTGATCTCGGCATGGTCTTCAAACCAACGGAAACCACCCTTCCGCTAACTATGAAAGACCAGATGGATGCGCTCGTGACACGCTTAAAAGGCAACGAGAAATTGCGTGCTAACATTATCGCTTATGCCTCCGCCACCGCCGACCAGGCAAGCACAGCCCGTCGCGTATCTCTCTCGCGTGCGCTCTCGGTGCGCGCCTACCTGATTGATAACGGCATCAACAACCTGCGCATCAACGTGCAAGCCGAAGGTGATAAGAACCCCGGCGGCGCGCCTGACCGTGTAGACGTGTTTGTTGTAGAATAAGCGACGCAGTCTATCAGCATTTAAAGGCGGCAGGGAAGTCGTATGGCAGGCCATTCGCAGTTTAAGAACATCATGGTACGCAAGGGCAAGCAGGATGCCAAGCGCGGCAAAGTGTTTACCAAGATCATCCGCGAAATCATTTCTGCCGCCAAAAGCGGCATGCCCGATCCCGCTTCCAATCCGCGCCTGCGTAGCGCCATCGCGTGGGCGCGCGAAGAAAACATGCCACGCGATAAAATCGAAGCAGCCGTCAAGCGCGGCAGCGGCAACAGCGAAAGTGATAATTTCGAAGCGATCCGTTATGAAGGTTACGGCGCGGGTGGCGTAGCCGTTATCGTTCAGGCCCTAACCGACAACCGTAACCGCACTGCCTCGGAAGTGCGCTCCATCTTCACAAAATGCAGCGGCAACATGGGCGAGCCCGGAAGCGTTGCCTTCATGTTCGAGTTCGTTGGCCTCATCTTCTACCCAGCCAGTACCGCCAGCGAAGATGCAATGCTGGAAGCAGCGATCGACGCCGGGGCCGATAATTGCGAAACGAGCACCGAAGGCCACACCATCACGACCGCTCCGGAAAGTTTCCTCACCGTCCGCGAAGAACTCGATAAAAAATTCGGCACAGCCGCCAGCGCCAAACTTTCCTGGCAGCCTAAGATGACCACCGCCGTCAATGAAGAGCAAGCGCAGCAGATCATGAAGCTGCTCGAGACGCTTGAAGATAACGACGACGTGCAGGACGTGTTCACCAATGTTGAACTCTCCGGTGAGCTACTTGAAAAACTGAGCGCATGACGCGCATACTGGGCATCGATCCCGGCCTCCAGCACACCGGCTGGGGCATTATCACCAGTCACAAAAATCAACTCGGTTTCATCGATTGCGGCGTGATTGATACCGATGCCAAACTCCCCACACCCGAGCGCCTGAAACAGATCCATGACGGCCTCGCACGTATCATTGCTTTACACCAACCTGAAGAAGCTACCGTCGAGGAAACCTTTATCAACAAGAACGCCGCAAGCTCCTTAAAGCTTGGACACGCGCGCGGAGCCATTATTTTAAGCCTGTCGCTCTCAGGCCTCGCCGTGCATGAATACAGCGCCAACCTGGTTAAAAAAAGCGTTGTGGGTAAAGGCCACG
>CAZUKF010000173.1:0-3853 GCA_964620765.1 uncultured Rickettsiales bacterium
CGTGAGACAGTTCGGTCCCTATCTGCCGTGGGTGTAGGAAAATTGAGAGGATCTGACCTTAGTACGAGAGGACCGGGTTGGACGTACCGCTGGTGTACCAGTTGTCTTGCCAAAGGCACGGCTGGGTAGCTACGTACGGAAGGGATAAACGCTGAAAGCATCTAAGCGTGAAACCCGCCTCAAAACTAGTTTTCCCCATCAGGATCGTGGTAGACCACCACGTTGATAGGCCAGGTGTGTAATGGCGGTAACGCCTTTAGCTAACTGGTACTAATAATCCGATTGGTTTATTTAACCGATTTCATTGACGCTTGAATCATCGCGTGCAGTGCAGAGCGGCTCTCCTCCTTGGAGGTGAGCCAGGTACAGCATTTGAGTGCATTCAGGTCATCCACACTAAAAAGCAACTTCAGAAAAACCTTTCACGCCTTATACTCGGGGAAAAGCCCGCTTATATGGCCTGGTGATTTTAGCGAGCGGAGCTCCACACGTTCCCATTCCGAACACGACCGTGAAAACGCTCAGCGTCGATGGTACTATGTCTTAAGGCATGGGAGAGTAGATCGTTGCCAGGCCTTATAAGCGGGCTTTTTTATTTCAAAACGATTTCTAGGGCCGGCTTGCTTGGAATTTTTTTCTTCGCATCCTCATGTAGCCATACCTACACTCCGGTGCTGCAGGAAAAATTCCTGCGCATCCGTCTTCTATAAATCGTTTTGTTCAACTACGTCACAACCTGTCACATTCGGCTTCATGCAAGGTTCACGGGGGGGAAGGGGCTGTTTATGCTATATTTTTTCTATGGATCACGCGAGGCTGGCAGGGCAGGTTGAGACATTCGCGCAGGATGCGATGTTCGCCGCGATTGTCGGCGGACCTAACCTGCCGTCCAGCCTGAAAAATCTGTCTTTTAAAGAAGTCTCATCCCTTTCGCGCATTGGTTCCCACCTGCTCAATTATCACGCTCCGGCGGGCCTGGTGCCAGCGGGGCTGGGGTTTGATATCCGGATGCTGACTCATGCGCTCGGTACGGCTGAAACCGCCAAATCCGCCGCCGAAACGCTGGCCGGAGGTGATATCCCCAAAGCAGCCCGCGAAGCGCATTCCGCGGTGGGCAGTAGCAGTCTGGATCTTTTCATGGCTGCAGCCAAAACTGGCAATCAGGACCTGCTGCAGAGCGCTGTGCAGATGGAAGTAGTGCGCCGCCAAAGCCTTCCGCTGGTGGATGCAGCACATTTCATGCAGGCCTTACGCTAGATAATACAGTAACTTCCGCTTTTACCAGCCTTCATCTTTCCTAAATTATTTATTAGTATCATTCAGGCGCTTATGCGCGTCATAAACCTGCAATGCTTTCCTGCTATAATGGCACATATCCTTGAAGGAGATGTGTGATGAACCTCGCCCGTATTGCCGCCACCGTACTGCTTGTTGCCGCATCATCGGCCCATGCCGACCGGCCGCCGAAGCCGTCGAACACTGTCTCCCCCGCGGTACAGAATGAAGCCATCGAGGCGATAGCCGATTACCTCGTCATAGGGGGTATTTGCAATGATGCGCGCATTGACAGCATCTCGTGCAATACGCCGGCTTCGGCAGGGCTGGGAGGCGGTATCGGCGCGGTGGGCGCGGGCGATGCGGAGCCGGGCACCTGCCATGTTGAGGTTACGTCCACCGATTGCGGGGAAAGCTTTTCAAGCGGTGCGAACGTCCCCGTGAGTTCCCCGGCGGTCTGCACCGAGATATGCCGCCGGCTTAATAATAATCCCCAGCAGCTCATCCAAACCGAGCCTGCGGGCCCAGGCACTTCTGCGACGATCCACTGAATTGAATAAGCATTCAGTCGGATATGCTCCATGATCCTAAAGTGCCGCTCGATACGCCTTTGCTGCGCATGACAGAAGAGTTTGAATCCCGGGCACCCTGATTTTTTGTTTCACACGGAAACGGTCGCTCTTAGCTGTTTACCGCCTTCTTACCCTGTCATGCTCCATCCCAAATCGCTTCCTTACCCGCGCTCCGGCATGCTGGTTTTGTAACAAGGAGAGCAATCATGACTGCCAAAGGTTCAATCACAGGTTCGATCAAGGAAGTCACCGGCTTCATCAAGGAAGAAATGTATGAGCACGGCGAGACCGCTGAAGCGAAGAAGCTGGCCCGGGAAGGCCGCGATCTTCGCAACGAGGGCCGCATCGAGAGCGGCAAGCCCGTGCTCGTGACGCCGCCCGGAAGCGGTTCCAAGGAAGCCAAGGAAGCCAAGGAGGATAAGGAAGATAAGGAAACGAAGTAAGCTCACGCTTACTTCGCAAGGGTCCCCCCGGTTCGCCGGGGGGATTCTATTTTTTAGGGTTTATTAAGCCCCGGCCCGCCATACTGGCCCGATGCCGGAAATGCTCACCCGCCGCGAAGTCCTGCTTTCATGGGCGCTTGCCGAAGCGCTGAGCCCGCGCCGCGCGCATTACTACGAGGGCGTGCTGGCGGCGGGGTTTGCCACCTCGCCGGAGGCGCTTTCTATCATCGAGCAGGCGCAGCTGCTGGCGGTGCTGAACAAGGATCGTGGCTGGCTGATCGAGGAGTATGTCGATCCGTGCACGCGCTTTGAGCTGGGCTTACTCCGCACGGTCGATATTGCAGAGACGGTGATGATGCCGTGGATGGTGAGTTCGAAGGAAGCGAAGCGCGCAACACTGGGAAAATACATTGAAGGCAAGTATGATTTGGGCCGCGCCAGTGACCCGCGCAACGCCGCCCGCAACATCGTGGCCAACACCAACCCGGTGCCTTATACCGGCTTTCCCATCCTTGCGTGGGATAAGCGGCTGGAGTGCGGGGTGATTATCGAGGGGTTCGCGCGGCTAATTTCCATGCTGTACCGGCTGGAGCAGGGGACTGCGCCGGAGGCCGTACCGGTGATCTTTTGCCGGCGCTAACGAAAGGCTTTCTGTCATCCCGAACTTGTTTCGGGATCCACAGTTCAATAAATTCTGCAGGTGCGGATGAGGGGTGGATGCTGAAACAAGTTCAGCACGACAGATCTTTTTCCACCTGCGAAAGTATGTCCAGCCCGCGCTGGTAGCTGTTGCGCGCCTGCTGGAGTACCTGCAGGCATTCCGGCCGGGCGGTGAACTGCTCGTTGCTGTGCAGGCGGCTGAGCTCCGCGTTGATGACCTCAATGTTCAGCAGCAGCGACTGCAGCAGGCTAATGAGCCTTCCGTCCATCATTCTTCCTCTCCTAGGCCGGCGAAAGCGCGGGCCGTGGCGCAGAGCAGGCGGCGGTGCTCCTCCCGCGCGATGGCGTGGTAAGACCGGAGCAGCCCCAGCTCCTGCCGCGGGTGCGCGGGCATGCTGCCTTCGGGCTCCTCCGGCGCTTCCACCCAGTGCATGAGCGGTACATCCAGCAGGCGGCTGAGCGTGCACACGCGCTCGAAGGAAAGCGTGTTCACCCCGGTTTCATATTTCTGCAACTGCTGGAAGGACACGCCGATGCTCTCGGCCAGCTTCTGCTGCGTGAGGCCCTTGAGCTTACGGATGCAGCGTATCTTGGCGCCGATGGTGCGGTTGAAGGACGTAGACATGGCGGGCATGTTGTGATAAACTCAACTCAATGTCAAGATTAAATTTTAATAAACACAACAGCCTGTCGTAGAGGTTTCCGCTACACCAGCGGAATGGATAGAATGAAGCTCAAGGCTTTACTCAACCGTCACGGTATAACGCAGACGGAGCTGGCCAGGCTCCTCGGGCGCGATAAATCCGTGGTCACTAATCTGCTGCAGGGCAAGCGGCAGCTGAAGGCAGACGAGGCCGGCATCATTTCCAAGGAACTCGGCGTGCCGGTGGCGGAAATACTGGG
>CAZUKF010000174.1:0-3847 GCA_964620765.1 uncultured Rickettsiales bacterium
GATCAGGGCGGCCTGCTGACCGACGCCGTCGACAAAACCCCCTATTGCGTGGTGCTGCTCGACGAAATCGAAAAAGCCCACCCGGACGTGTTCTCCATCCTGCTGCAGGTGATGGATTACGGCCGCCTCACCGATAATAACGGCAAGGAAGTGAACTTCCGCAACGCCATCATCATCATGACCAGCAACGCCGGCGCCGCCGACATTGCCAAGGCGCCCATGGGCTTCGGTCGCGTGGACCGCGACGGTGAAGACGTGGAAGCCATCAACCGCACCTTCACGCCGGAATTCCGCAACCGCCTGGACGCCATCATCGGCTTCGATCACCTGACGCCGGAAGTGGTAGCCAGCGTGGTCGACAAGTTCATCTCGCGTCTTGAAAGCCAGCTGGCCGACAAGAACGTCGCTATCCAGCTCGATGATTCGGCCCGCAAGTGGCTCGCCACGCAGGGCTATGACCGCGCCAACGGCGCCCGCCCCCTCTCGCGCCTTATCGCCGAGAAGATCAAGCGCCCGCTGGCAGACGAAGTGCTGTTCGGCCGCCTGATGAAAGGCGGCACCGTGATGCTCACCGTCGAAGGCAGCGAGCTGAAATTCACCTACAGCAAAGCGCTGCCGCCCAATGCCAAGGGCCGCGATTCTCTTGAGGCAGAGGACGAAGTGGTGAGCTAAATTTAATGTCGTCCTGAACTCGTTTCAGGACCCACTCCTCAACCTGCTGCGATCTTTGTTGAAAAGTGGATGCTGAAACAAGTTCAGCATGACAAAATAGACATCTGAAAATAAAACACCGCGCCGGGGCGGTCCCAGGCGCGGTGTAGTGTACGGCATTTTACTACCGCCGTTTCTTGCGGCCTTTGCGGCGTTTCCGCTTGTACTGCTCCTGCGGCCGCTTGCGCGGCGCCGGAACCGGGACAGCTGTTGCAACAGGCCCGTGATTCCTGGCTTTGGCAATACAGTCCCTGAGCCGCCTCAGGTGGATCACCTCGTCCCACCGAACTACGAACATGATGCCGATGAGCAGCAGCCCGCCAGCAACCGGGATTACCGCCTCATACCACGGCGCGTCGAGAACCGGCTTCATCATGACCCCCCCCGATCGCGAGGAGAGCGCCGCACACCACCACGACATTGTCGCGCATGGCATACTCCAAAGAGGAAAAAGACAGGAAACTAAATTCCTGCATTGCGTATACAACCGGGGCTGCAACGCAAATGGAAGGAGGCTGATAGTAAAGCAATTCGCGGCCCATGCAAATAAAACCATCCCCTTCCCTCCCCGCTTTCCGCCGGGTAAAATGGCGGTATGGCACCTCACAAAAACCCAATATTTCAAGCCTTCCCCCTGGAAGGGGGAAGGTTGGATGGGGGTCCGCTCTCAACAAACTCCGAAGTATATTGCGGAGGAAAGCAGACCCCCACCTTAATCCTCCCCCTTCCAGGGGGAGGAAAAAAACATCGCGAAAATGCGCGTATACGCACTCAAACCTCGCTAAAAACTACAATTTCTTACGCCGCTTTCATTTCTAGTGTATTGAAAAACATAAAAAAATTTAAAAAACTACTGTTTTGCATCTGTCTAGTCAGTTTCCCCGCCTCCGCCGGGCAGATGGTCACCGGCACCGGCTTTTTCGTTGACCGCGACGGCCACGTCGTCACCAACAACCACGTGGTGAAAGAATGCAAAACCATCACCGTTCATGGCGCCGGCAGCGCGGGCGCAGCGGAAGTCACGGCCCGCGACAAGGAGAATGATCTTGCATTGCTGAAAACCAGCGCCACCTCGCCATCCAGCGGCGAGCTGCGCGATGAGCGCTACCCGCTGCAGAAGGACGAGCCGGTGGTAACGGTGGGCTTCCCCGGTGGTCGCGGCCCGGTCACGCGCGAGGCAAAAATCATCGACGCCAAAGGCCCGCTGGGTGAAGAAAAATGGCTGCAGTTTACCGACAGCATTGCACGCGGCAACAGCGGCGGCCCGCTGCTGGACCAGGCGGGCAACGTGGCAGGCGTCGTGGTGGCAATGACCGGCAAAGCCGTCGTCAACATGGGTGACCTGCTGCCCGGGAAAATTGATCTGGCCATCGCACTGCCGGTGGTGCGGAGCTTCCTTTCATCAAATGGCATGCGCTGGCGAGACGGCACGCCCGGCGGCATCCTCGCCGCGCACCGGCTGGAAGACCGCGCGCGGGAATACATCGTGAAGATCGATTGCGTGCAGAACTAGCGTGGTGAGAAAATAGAATCTCCCGAAGACGGCGCTTCCAACTCCACCGGCTTCTCGATCTTTTGCTCCGCCGGCTGGGTCTTGTCCGGCTCCGCGGGTATGGCAGGCATGGACTTCTTGTCCGGCGCATCGAAGCCCTTTGTTTTGCCCAGCGCGTCGCCCTCCTTGAAGATGGAACCGGTAGGCACGGCGGGAACCTCCACCGGCTTTTCCAGCGGTTTCGGTGGCGGGGGCGGCGGCAGCACAGGCTTTAAATCCTCGGGCTGCGGCTTGGGCAATGCTTCTTCCGGCGGTGCCTCAAAACTCTTCTCCTCGGCCTTCTTATCGCCTTCCTTGAAGATCGAGCCGGGCGGCGGCACGGGCGATTCCAGCGGCTGCTCGGGCGCTTTCGGCAGCGGCGGCGGCGGCGGTGGCTTCAGCGCCTTGGTATCTACCTCCGGCACGGAAAGCAGGTCTTTCACCGGCGGGGCCTTCAGGTCTATATCCTGCGTGCCGCGCAAGAGCAGCACGCTGATGCGGCGGTTGCGCGGGTTCTGCGGCTCGGTGGCCAGCAGCAATTCCTTGTCGGCCATGCCGGTCACTTTCTTCATGCGGCGGGTTTCCACCAGGTTCTCGCCCAAAAAGCGGCGCGTGGAATTGGCGCGGTCGGACGAAAGTTCCCACGCGGTGTAGGTGGCGCCGGGCGGATAGGTTACGCTTTCAGTATGGCCGGTCACACTGAGCTGGTTCGTGGTATTGGCCAGCACGCCGCTGATGGCTTTGAACATGATGCGGCCCGTATCGGTCATGGTGGCCTTGCCTTCAATAAACATCGGCCGCTCGGGGTCATCCACCACGTCGATCTTCACACCCTCGGGCGTGTTCGTGATGATGATGTTTTTCTTCAGCTGCTGCAGGTCCGGTGACTGCTCGAACACGCTCATCACCTGCTCCTCGATCTTTTTCATCTCTTCCTGCTGCCGCGCGACGGTATCCGCATCTTCTTCGGCTTTAACCGTCTTGGCGTCCGCCGGCACCGGCAGCACCGCGCCCTGGTTCTGCTCGGTGACTTTCAGCGTATCAGAGCTGGACTCGGTCGGCTTCGGCCCCTGCTTCACCTGCCCGGCCACCAGGCCCGGCGTAGTAAGTGTGGATTTGCTGGTACCCTTTTCATTCGGCGTCAGACCGCCCTCGAAGCCGATACCGCGTGAATCTTTCAGACCCACCGTCGGCGTGAAATACTCGGCCACGCCGGTGCGCTGTTCCGGCGTCGTCGTAGACAGCAGCCACAGCAGCAGGAAGAATGCCATCATCGCCGTCACGAAGTCGGCATACGCCACCTTCCACGCGCCGCCGTGGTGGCCGTGGCCACCCTTCTTGATGCGCTTGACGATTATCGGCGCTAGCTTTTTGTCTTCTGCTGCTTCTGCCATAGCGACAATATGGCATGAAACGGTTAATATTCAGCTAGTACGGGGGCTTAATGGGAGGCTTTCTGGTAACACCAGACGGTAGCCGGGGGCACGTTAAGAAGTACCCGCCCGGCCCGTTTTGCCTTGATCCCCAGCCGCGTCTGCATCCGCCGCGGCACGGGGTTGCGGGGGCCGTAGGTGCAGGCGTACCGCCACGGCCGGCGATCTCCAG
>CAZUKF010000175.1:0-3814 GCA_964620765.1 uncultured Rickettsiales bacterium
TTATAAGCCCATTCCAGGTATTCGGGAACCTGGTTGATGCTGAGTTCCTGGCCGGTCAGCGTGCGCCCGGCCAGCGCGTTACTCACCTGCATGCCGATATACCCGCCGATCGTCATGCCCAGTGCGCAGGACGTGCGGTGCATGCTCATGGTGGAAGGCGCGTTCAGGCCTTCGGTCAGGCGTTCAACCGTGTTGAGAATGGGGGTTTTCGCACGCTTTCCCTGCGATTTCTCATCCTCATCCACCTCTTCAACTGCCTGCTTGTGCCATTTGCGCTCAGTCTGCAATGCCTTGTAAGCTAGGTAAGCTACACCCAGCCCCATGCCGCCCAGCGCCAGGCCGTTCTGCATCAGCACCAGCTTGTCGGCACCACGGCTGAGCGCGTTTACAGCGTCAGGGTTCTTGGGCAATTCCTTCAGCACGCCGCGCTCCAGCAGTCCCGCGCGGTAGGCGTTCTCGATCTGCTTGAGCTTGTTGCCTGCACCGAAAGACGCGGCCACATATTCCACCACGCCGTTGCGGCCGAGCATGGCGGTGGAAGGATCCAGCCCGATTTTGTTCAGGTGCCGTTCCAGCCCCTCGCCCATGTAATGTTTTTCCAGCTCTTCCTTCAGCGCCGCACCCTTCAGCTTCTGGCGCGCTTCCATGCCGGGTGCCAGGAACTCGGTGATCTTTTCTTCCGTCGCGCGGTCGCCGAACCACGGCTCCAGCACGGAGTAGGCCATCTGGCGCGCCTGTTCGGGTTCCTTGTCCGGGTTCTGCGCGAGGTAGCCGCGCATGCGCGTGACCATGCTGGACGGGCCGTACGCGTAGGGATGCTTGTTGTTGTTGATGAAGCGCTGCAGCGGTTTGAAATACGGCGTATGCAGCTTGTTGCGCGTCACCGTGCCTTGGAACGCGAGGCTCAGGTCGGAGCCGTAATTCCACGGCCCGGGAATCAGCTGCAAATTGGCCGAGGAGCCGAACGGTGCGGTAATGCCCGAGGCCGCGCGCCACACCACGCTCTGCGCCGCCATGGCGGCATCTTCCGCCTTGTCCAGCGTGAAGGTCTTCGCGTTTTTCACATTCGCTTTCGCCGCTGCCGCGAAGGGTTGGTCCTGGAAGGCGTATTCGTAGCTGCCGAGGAATGCACCCGCCGCGCCCGTCATCGCCGGGATCCACAAATTCGCCACGTGCTTTACGCGGTCCACCGTGTCGTCGGAATACTGGTTATGCTTGAAGATGCCGTGAATGGGCCGGAAGATCGTCGGGATATCTTCCTTCTCCACGCGGTCGCCTTCCGGCGTTTCGCCCACCGCGCGGTCCATCACGTAGCGCCCGCCCACCATGCCGACCGAAAGGCCCAGCGCGTTCTTCAGCCGGTGCGTGGAGGGATGGATGGTCGCAACGGACACCGCCCACTCCAGCGCGCGGCGGAGGGGCGTCGTCACGAACTTCTCAACAAATCCAGCCTCTGCGGGCGGTATTTTCATCGATTAATCCTGCGTTTGGTCGAGCGAAATCCCTAAGCAAAATCCTTAGAGTACTTCTACCTTACACAGTAGCATTTCAGCCTACCCCCCTCAAGATAGCTAAACGCCTGAAAATCAAACTTCATCAAACTGCAACATTCCCTAATAACCGTCACAAATAATTCACGGATTTTGCTGCGGCGCACATGCTAGCATTAAAGCTGGAAACCGCTGTTTTCAGCATGGAAAAAGACGATAAAAAACAAGGGTGGGACGGCATAGGGGGGTATGGGGCGGACAGCCTCTATACGCTGGACCTTTCGCGCGAGCGCTGGGACGAGGAAAGCAAGCACCCGCATTCGCAGGGCTGGAACACCACGCCGCAGGGCCGTTTTGCCATCCGCAGCTTCTCCCGCGGCGTGCTGGGTGCGGCCTTCTTTGCCTGGGGCGGCCATTTTGCCAACCGCAGCATGGCCGGCTACCACCCCGAGCGCGCACCGGAAAACTGGGTGCAGCTCGTCGCCCGCATCTTCGACAAAACCGCCGGCGTCAGCATCGAAAAAAGCCTGAATGCCATGGGCTATGACGGCCACCGCGCCGTCACCTTCCGCCCCACCCGGCAGTTCTACGGCGGCCAGTACGGCCGCACGCTGGGCCACGAGGTGATCGGCGTAACGTTCGATTTCGCCGCCATGAGCGTCGGCGACGCGATGGGCCGCGACATCGCCGCGCTGGTAGACCCCAACATCCAGCACAGCTGGAGGCGCGACGACGGCAGCGTGGATGTGCCGCAGGCCATGCGCGAAATAGCCACCAACACCTTCCGCTACCTCACCTACAACCAGGGTGAAGACTGGGCGGTGGCGCTGCCTTACGTGTATTATCTGCGCTGGCAGCGCAACACGATCAACAAGTTCAGCCCCGGCTTTGCCTATGACTCGGACCGCAGCTTAAACGGCGGCAGCTTCAAGGTGAACAGCGCCGGGCAGATCATTGGCAATTACCAGCTTGAAGGCATGCTGGACCTGCAGGGCCGCTTCACTGCCTACAACGTCGGCACGCTGATGTTCCGCGAGGCCTACACCAAGACCGCCGATAAACTCATGCACTGGATGAAAGATGATTTCAGCACGTCGGACATCGACCAGTCAGAGCTCGCGCCGAATTCGCTGCTTACGGATTTAAACAACCTCGGCGCCTGGGCACTGCGCGACGTGGTGAAGGGCACGCTCTACATGACGCCGGCGGTGCCGTTCTTCTGGGCGGGCCGCTCGCCGCAGAGCAAGTACAAGGGCCTCATGATTCACCCGGAATACGGCCCCATAAGCTACACTACCGGTGCCGCGGCCGCAGGCGCAGAACTGGTGCACATGCATGAAGAGCGCCGCTCCACCAATATCAACCGCCCCGAAAGATTTACCCGCGACACGCCAACCTACTTCTCGCATTTCGACCGCGAGTCCGGCCAATGGACGCTGCGCCCCGCGCCCAATCCGTTCGCGCACGGCACGCCCGACCCGTATGCCCGCACCTACGGCCCGGTCGACGCCGTGTTCAACCCGCTGGGCGACGCCAGCAACGAAATCCGCCGCGCGATGCACGAGCCCGTAGGCTCGCTGCAGCAGAAATACGGTATCTTCGATGATTCCGTGCGCTGGAAGCGGCACTCAGACGCCTACACCAACGCCGCCCTCACCTACACCCCGTATTTCTGGGCGAAAACCGAGTTCGCAAACCTATGGGACAACGCCCGCATGGACATAGCGATTGACCGCGCGCTCTCCGGCGCAGGCAACCTCAAGCCCGGCGAGTTCATGGCCGGCCTGCACGAAATGGGCCGCGTGCTCCAGCAGAAGGAGCTGACCGATCCCGAGCGCGAAGCGCAGGCGAAGGAAGCCATCCGCACCGACGTATCGGCGGCCGATATCTTCGACCCGAAAGTGTTCCAGTTTGGCAAACAGGCAAAGACGCAAGAGCTGCCGCAGCCGCAGCTGGAAAAACCCAACACGGAGGGTTTCGTCGAGCGCCTGCAGCTGCACAAGAAACACGCCACGGACCGCCTCGAGCAATACAAGAAAACCGCGCGCCCCGCGCCGCTGCCCAAAGCCGCCCTTGATGCCCGCCCCACCAGCCACACCGAGCAGGAAGCCGCGCGCACGGCAGGCGAAGGCGAACTGCCCAAGCCCGGCACCACGCTGCACTAATGTCATTCTGAACGAAGTGAAGAATCCACTGATGTCACCCCGGCGAATGCCGGGGTCCGGATGCCGTCATTCGACGGCATGACAAGAAAATAGATCCTTCGCTGCGCGGCCTTGTTGCATGGTAGGCGAATAGGGAAGAGGTTATGCTTGGGTTTTTCC
>CAZUKF010000176.1:0-3800 GCA_964620765.1 uncultured Rickettsiales bacterium
TGCTTACAGCCCACCACGCAGCGATTCAATACTTGCGTAGACAAGCACCGCGCGCCCGTTATTCTTGACTTCGTAGCGCTCGCGGCCTTCGGTTACTGTGCGTTTAATGTGAATCATTTTGACGCCTTGACTGGTATGCTTGATAAAAACGCCTCATGTGCTGCGTAGGCAACGCTAAACAGCCACGCCGTTTCAGTTGTCATTTCGGATGGCTGAATACATTCTTCACGATACTTTCCGTCATTCGAGCGAATGATTACAAATAGCGGCTCGTTAAACCACCCCGGCCCGCTTACGCGCGCGGCCACTGCGGCCCTGATTGATTCGCCATGACGCAGTTTTATCACCTTTTGTTTCCGGTTCATTTTTCGCCCATCGCTTTCTTGATGACGGCATCACGCCTTTCAAACCAACTCTTGCTTACGCCTTTGTCGCGGGCTTCTAGTAGAAGATCGAACATTTCGTCGGCGACGGCGATTTTTCTCATGTTTGATTCATTTTCTTCTGCGCCTAGTCGATGCCGGACACATACTATTTTTGAATCGAAGCTCCTAACCATTGCATTTAATCCTTTCCCGTCAACTCTCCAAGGCCCAAGCGAACTCATTTTTCACCCCTTGCTTGCTTGAGCGAATCTCGTATAGCGTCTCGTATCGGTGAGTTTTCATCGAGGATTTCATGCGGCGAGCCAATGCCAGTTTTTAGTGCAATTTCAATCGCTTGCAGCGCCTCATACATCTGCGGCGCAGCGGCAAATAAATCCGCGTTTGCCTCCGCCTCATCGTCCTTCGTCAAAGGCAGAGATACTCCTTGAACCGATACCTTACGGTTTGTTGCGCCAACAACGTTCCCGAATTGATCGCGACTCCACGGCCATGGCGAAAATTTCTCGGTCATTTCGCACCCTCCGGCAGCAACGATTTCAAAAACTTCACTTCGCGCTTGGCTATGGCAATGGCTTTGCGTTTATTTTTGAAGTCGGATGTTTTTATTGGAGGGCCTTCGTCAATACCTTCTTTGTTGCAAAGATAATCCCAATCATCAAATGGAGTATCAAAGCAACCAATACTCTCCGTTTTTTTTGCAACAGGGCACCCATCACAACTATTTTTGAAAAACTTTTGGCATAGCGGGCAATTGGCAGGCCCGTCATCAGCCCCGCTTCCATCCACGATCTTTTCCCACTTTTTAATAGAACCACGTAGCGCTTTGAGTGTTGATTTATCCATATCGCTCATGCAAATCTCCTGTTAAATTCCCGCGCATCACGCCGCGCATCGGCCGCGTCGGCGGCGGCATCTTCGGCAAAGGCGCGCTCCTGCCATTCCGCGCGGTCGCGGATCGTTTCGGGGTAGGCTGCTGCGGCGGCGTTGCGGATGGCTTCGCACAGGCGCGTCGCAGCCATCAGCATCGCTTCGCGGTTTGCTTCCTTGCCGAGTGACATAAGGCTCGTTTCCATCATCGAGCGTAGCGTGTTCATGGCCATCGGATCGGCTGCGACGTAGCCGCCGAGAAGGTCGGCCATGTCCTCGTCGGGCATGGCTATTACGTAGTCGTTTACTTGGTGGGGGGTGGCGGTCATTTGCGGCTCGGTGGTTGGTTGCGATGGGTGAATGATGGGGGGTGCGGCACGGCCTTGTCAACCCCTTTACAAATAAATATTCCTATCGAAAGCTTACACTCAATAGCTAAAATCAATTGTATAGGGGTTGACGGCGGCAATAGTTTGCGTTTATAAATGCGGCCATGAAACCGGACTACAAACTAAAAAAGAAGGAATGGGCGAAACGCCGTGATGCTATGATTAAATTGGCGCTCAAGGGTATTCCGCTGGCGGAAATAGCCCGTATGAACAAAATATCACGGCAGAGAGTCCATTCTGTGATGCGTAAGTATGCCGGTAAATTCTTTTAGTCACCATTGGATGGATTGAAATGTGGACATATTTTATGGATATGCACAGCGGTGGCGATCAAAAACTGAAATGGGGGCATATCTTTATCGAGGCCGGGAAAGATAAAGCAAGGACGATTTTTCTTAATCGGTTTAATCGCGATTCTTATAACGTGACTTGCCAATGCTGTGGTGATGACTACAGTGTCACGGAGGTCGATAATTCTGAACTGGCTTATTACATGGGGCGCAATGATGCGCTTTTTGTTTACGCTGACAGCATTCGACCGGAGGAAAGGGTTTGACTTATTCTATGCTTTTAACTTTCGCCAGCCACAATCCTCCCCGGCTGGCGCTTTCGCCTGTGCTCGCAAGGGCGCGGGCTTTTTTTAATCATGAAAGGCGTCGTATGAAAACCAGCATCTATTATTTCGAGACCACGGACGGCCCGCGACTTGTGAAGGCTGAGACATTGGGGATTGCACGCCATCACGTGATTCAGGGCTACATCAAGGACGTGCGCAAGGCCACGGTGAAGGACATGGCCGACCTCGCGCAGAACGCCGGAGGCATCGTGATCGACGACACAACGACGTTGCCGAACGTGATTGGCATCGGTTCGGCGCAGGCTGCGTGATGCTCGACCTGTTCCAACCACCTAACGCGCAGGAGATCGTCGCACTCGTCCGGCCCTCGCGCGTGCATCTACTGGACGCCAAACGCGACGCGCCGGTGACGGTGCCGAAAGAACGACCGCCGCGCGACAAGGACTCAATCTCACGGCGCATGCAGCATGCGGCTACAGCGGCAGGCGAACATCGTCGCGACGTTGAAAGCCAAGGCGAAGGACGGGGTCGTGCTGACCGTCGGACAAGTGATCTATTTCTGCGGTTTAAGCGCCAGCGGCGCATCAAGGGAAGCAGTTATCGCTGACCTGCAAGCGCTGTACGAGCGCGGGATCGTCGCGCGGCAGAAGGTGACGAGCAAGACGTTAAACCGGCGGGTGTGGGCGTATTGGGTGAAGATGTGAAAATACTTGAATTACTGCCGGCAACCTACAACGAAATCGCCGCGATTACTGGCAAATCTAAGCATGTGGTAAACGCCGGTTTGCAGCGGCTTAAGCGTATGGGGTTGGTGAAAATGTCCGACAAATTTATCCGCGACCCCGAGAGCAGTCGCGGTAAGCCATCGGCTATCTGGGTTCGCTGCTCGAAGATTACGATACGATAACGCAATCCTCTGAACAGGTGAAATTGCTGTGAGCAAAGCCGACGCCATGCCGGAGTGCGCAGCCTTCGTGCGATCCATGCGAGAAGTATTCGGTAAAGAGCGCGGCGGGTATGCGTGTGAAAACGGGATAGAAGTTTCGTGGGGGTGCTACAAAAACGTTGACATGTCTGCGCGGCGGTTCGTGGTGCCGGTATTGAAGCCAAAAGGAAACGGTAAACCGAAGGAAATTGCAAGGAGCAAGTACAAATGATTATCGCGATTAGGCATCCAGATAAAAAAATGAACTATTGGATTTGCATGAATAATGGAAGGCCGATTTGCGGCAGAAAAAATCGTGCCGCTGATTTTTCTGGTGATGTAATCGAAACCGCTATACGGCAAGTGTCTGCGCTTTATCCTGGGTGCGCCGTTGAGAGCCAACAACGCTCGTTTGATCGGCGCAAAAAAAAGCCCGTTTCTTAGTATGCCTCGCCGCGCCGCAAGAACAGACGCTAACCACGCCGACGTACGTGATGCGTTTCGCGCGCTTGGGTTTAGCGTGGCCGACACTGCGGCGCTAGGTAAAGGGTTCCCGGATTTAGTGATAGCTAAGGACTTTCGAACGGCGGTGGTGGAAGTGAAGGACGGCGACAAACCGCCATCCGCGCGAAAGCTCACGGAAGATGAAGCACTTT
>CAZUKF010000177.1:0-3709 GCA_964620765.1 uncultured Rickettsiales bacterium
GAACACGCTGCGCCAGGGCCCGGACGTGATCATGATCGGCGAAATCCGCGATACGCGCGTGATGGAACATGCCATTGCCTTTGCTGAAACCGGCCACCTGGTGCTCGCCACACTGCACGCCAACAACGCCAACCAGGCCATTGAACGCATCCTCAACTTCTTTCCCGAGGAGCGCCACAAGCAGGTGCTGCTCAACCTCTCGCTCAACCTGAAGGGCATTCTCTCGCAGCGCCTGATTTACACGGGTGTCGGTAAGCGCCTGCTGGCGGTGGAAATCATGCTGAACCAGGGCCTGATCCGCAACCTGATCGAAGACGGCAAGGTGCGCGAGATGAAGGAAGTCATCGAAAAATCGCGCGATCAGGGCATGCAGAGCTTCGACCAAGCGCTGTTTGATCTCTACAAGGCCGGTGATTTGAGCGAAGAACAGGCCATGACCGAATCCGACAGCCCGGCCAATTTACGCGTCCAGTTCAAACAGGTGGATCTGCAGCGCAAAATGACGGCGCTGGGCAGCGACGGCCATCTCTAGAAAGCTCACGAATCAGGACATGATGCTGCTCTGCAAGGAGCTGCAGGTGGTGTTGCGCGCGGGCATTGACCTGCGCACCTCACTGGAGAATGCCGGCGAGTTTGTTGATTCGCGCAAACTGCGCCGGGCGCTTTTGGTGGTGGAGCAGCACGCGAAAGGCGGCGCGGGGCTGGCTGAAGCGTTTGCTGAAGCCGGGCTGTTTGACCGCTTTTTCGTGGGCTGCGTGGCGGCGGGTGAAAAATCCGGCGACCTTTCTTTTGTGTTTGACCGCTTGGGCGAGCATTACCGCGACAAGATTAATTTCCGGGCACGTTTCAAGCAGCTGATCTACCCTTTCATCATCACGCTTTTTACCAGCGGCTTTTTCTTTTTCCTTGCCGCGCTGGCTTATTACGGGCTGGTGGAAAACACTTCCATCCCGCCGGATTTACTGCCGCGCCTGCTGGTTTCACCGCTCTCGGTGAATTACTGGACGCTGCTGGGGTTGCTTCTTGTGGCTTGGAAGGGAGGGAAATTCGCCCGCCGGCATTTTGCCCGGACAACGTATCCCATTGACCGCTTTGCGCTTGCCATTCCTGTTGCCGGCAAGATATTGCGCTTGGCAGACATGTCGCGCTTCTCACTGTTTTTCAGCATGCTTTACCATGCCGGCATCCCGGTAAACGAGGCGCTGGAGCATTCAGAAGAGATCATTCGCAATACGGCCATCCGTGAAGAAATCGAAGCCATCAAGGAGCATTTGCGCCAGAACCTGCCGCTGGAAGACGCGCTGGATAATGCCCGCCACTGTCATGAAACGGTGATTCGCGCCTTTCGCATCGGCGCGACCACGGGCAATTTTGAAGAGCCCATGCAGGAGGCACACCGTATTTGCCGCACCCAGATGGAAGATACGCTTGATAATTTCATCACGGTCACTAAACCGCTGCTGATGGTCGGTGCGGCGCTGATGCTGCTTGCAAACTCCGGTATCAGCAGCCTTGGCAGCATCCCGCTGGACAGAATGTAGGTTGGGTTAAGCCGCCTGCGATTCGATGAGCTTTAAGAAAGCCATCTCCAGCGGCCCCTGGCCGTGCTTGGCCTTGAATTCAGCCGGCGTGCCGAGGAAGCGCAGGAAACCATCATGAATGATGCCGATGCGGTCGCAGATCTCATCAATATCCGAAAGAATATGCGAGCTGAAAAACACCGTCTTTCCCTGCGCGCGCGCGTCGAGCAGCGCCTGCTTCAGACGGATTCGTGCGCGCGGGTCCAGCCCGCTCATGGGCTCGTCCAGTATAAGCAGCGGCACATCCACCAGGAAGGCCCCGGCAAGGCCGAGCTTCTGCCCCATGCCCTTGGAATAGGTGCCCACGCGCGCGGAAAGCACGGCGGGGTTGAGATCCAGCTTCGCGGCCATGTCGCGCGCCATGGCGCGGTCCACCTTGCGGCCGAAATAAGAAAGCGAAAGGCCGAGATACTCATAACCCTTCAGGTAGCGGGAGGGCTGGAATTTTTCTGGCAGGTAGGAAAGGTGGCGGCGGGCCTGCGGGTCTTTTGACGGGCGGCCGAAGAGCTTTGCTTCGCCAGCAGTGGCGCTTATCAGGTCCAGCACGATCTTGATGAGGGTGGTCTTGCCGGCGCCGTTTAAACCGATAAGCCCGAAAATCTCGCCTTCCTTCAGTGCAAACGAAGCGCCGTTGAGAACAGAATTCTTGCCATCATAGCTTTTGCTGATGTCGATGACTTCAAGCGGCGGATACATCGAGCTAGTGGACACCTTCCTTAATTTCCTTATCGATTTCCTTCTTCCCGGGTGAATCATACATACCAGTTGTCGGGGTCGGTGGCAATGGCCCCTTATGGGCCTCCGGAACCTTGGGCAACTCCGGCAGCTGGTCCATCACCGCGCCGGTGCCGACTTTGACCGCCGTAATAAATTCCTCGATCTTCACCGGGGGCAGGAAACCCTCGGTAACCGCCATGGCATAAGCGGAGAAGCTCTGGTTGGTGTAAAGTGTGAATTCAATCGTCTCGTCGCGCGGCTTAATGGTGATAATCTCCCGGCTGCTTTCGTCGATGGTCCGTTTTTCATAAGCCGAGAAAACTTTCGGGCGCCACGCGAACCTGGCATAAGTTTTTTCAACTTCCAACACCTTCACATCTCCCACGCTCAGCGTTTGTGCCGTGTATTTATTATTGTTCAGCCAGAGCGTCCAGTTCTGCGGGTCGTTAAACGCGATCAGTGCCAGGAAGAATTGCGGGTGCTCCACGCGGGTCTTGGCGGTTTTTTCGTCCGGCGTGCCGGGCGATATGGCCGCCGCAAGAGGCGACTGGCTCCTGGCTTTTTCCATGGTCGCACGGTAGGTCTGCGCGGCCGTATAAAGACGCGCCATATCGGATTCAGAAATCATGAGTGATTTAAAAACAGGCGCGGGCGCGGGCTTATTGGCCGTAGCAGGTGCGAAGGCTGTGCCGGGTACACTGGCAGGATCAACGGCACCGGGCACAGCCGGTGCGGCAGCCGGTACCGGCGGCAGTGGCGGTGGCTGAACCTGCGCACCCGCATAGGAAGCAAAAAGAACCAGCGCCATGATGAGGAGCAAATGCTTCATGCTACCCTCCCGCCGCCGGTGCGCCGCCGGCCGGGGGCGGCGGTGGGCGCACACCCATCCAGAGCACGCGCGCGCTTGCGCTTACGAGCCCCACCCTGCCCTGCTGGGAAACCAGCACGAAGACCTGTGCATTCGGCATCGTCTCACGGTGGATTTCCAAGTGCGTAATCTTGACCTTGCCCGGCAGCTCGGTCTGTAACTGCTTCAGGAAATTCATGATATGCTCGTCGGAAAGCGCTTCGATGCTAAGCTCCAGCTCCACGTACTGGCCCACGGCGAACGCTGTCTTATACGCCGCATCCTCCATGTTTTTCACGGGCGCCATGCCGATGCGCAGGCTTGAGAAGAGATACTCGTCGCGCAGACGTTCTAGTATTGCCGTGGCGTGGCGGCGGTCCAGCTCGATCTCAAGCTTGTCGGCGTTCTTGAAGACTTTCTCGAACACAGGCAGAGATTTTTCGGCCTTGGAAAGTTGCTGCTCCAGCGAAGCGATGGAAGCCGTTACCGCGCTCACCGCACCCGACAGCTCATCGCGCTTGTTTGTGGAAGCCATTGCCCAGTCTTCCACGAAATACATCGCTGC
>CAZUKF010000178.1:0-3611 GCA_964620765.1 uncultured Rickettsiales bacterium
GTGTGAGCGCGGTCTGCCGCCGAGATGCCGGTGGTGACGCCCTCGCGTGCCTCGATGGAAACGGTGAAGGCGGTGGCGTGGCGCGTGCCGTTGCGCGGGCTCATGAGGTTGAGGCCGAGTTTTTCCACGCGCTCTGCCGTGAGCGCGAGGCAGATGAGGCCGCGGCCGTAGCGCGCCATGAAATTGATGTCGTCCGGTGTGGCCATCTGCGCGGGGATGATGAGATCGCCTTCGTTTTCGCGGGCTTCGTCGTCGACGAGGATGAACATGCGGCCGTTCTTGGCGTCATCCAGTATCGCGTCGATGGTGGAGAGGTCTTTAAGCATTGCGTCTTACCCCCGGTCTGATAGCCCCTAAAATGGCAGCATGTTGAGCCGGTGAAAGGGTAATAGTTATTTCGCCATCGAGGGGAGATTTCAGCAAACTTTTTCGGAATGCTTCTGCCTCGTCTGGCGCGCCGATGGAGAGTAAATCATAAATAACCGAGCTTTTTCTTAAAGGCACTCCTCCCGTTTCCAGTAAATACCGTGCGGTTGCCCATGTACTTTGAGGCCCTGTCGTATTATTCCATTCGCCCCGCGCTACATCGACAACCTGTTTTATAGAGTCAGGCCAACTATCCATTGTTGCGATAATTTCCCGGTCGCATGTTCTTGTGTAAGGACCGCCAAACTCGAACTGTTTAAATCTGCCGAAATGGGTTCTAAATGTTTCATTTGCGTGGAAAGGACCGCTCTCTTGCGTCGACGGTTCCATCACGGGGAGCTTGCGTAAAGCAGCCAGAACCGACTGGCTTACCGAGTTATCCAGCAATTCTTCCCATGTTTTGACAGGTTTTTTTTTCGTCATTTTTCTTACGCGCACATCAGCTGTTCGAGGTAACGGGCAATGGTGTCGATCTCCAGGTTCAGCACGTCTCCCACCTTGCGCTCGCCGAGCGTGGTGGCGGAGAGCGTGTGCGGGATGATGTTTACCCAGAAGCGGCAGCGGCGCTTGCGGAAGGGCCGCGCGCCTTCGACGCGGTTGACGGTGAGGGAGACGCCGTCCAACGTGATGGAACCCTTGGGCGGGATGAAGCGGTAAAAGCCGGGTTCTGCCTCCAGCCCGAGTATGATGCAATCCCCGGCTTCGGTGCGTTCGAACACGCGGGCGAGGCCGTCTACGTGGCCGCTGACGAAGTGGCCGCCCAGGCGGTCCCCGATGGAAAGCGAGCGCTCCAGGTTGAGCTTTGCGCCGTCATGCCAGCGCGGGGCGGTGCGGGAGACGGTTTCGTTGGAAAGCTGCACGTCAAACTGCGCGCCGTGCCCGTTCATGCGGCAGGCCACCACGGTGAGGCACGCGCCCGAGCAGGCGATGGACTCGCCCACTACCAGCTCGGCCGCCGGGTAGCCGCAGGCAATGGAGAGCGTGAGCTCGTTGCCCTTGCGGCGGCTGGCGGCAATAGTGCCGATTTCGGTAATCAAACCGGTGAACACGTATAAATCTCCAATTGGTCGGGCGGGAAAAACAGCGTGTCTTCCCGCTGCCAGCCCGAAAATTCTCCGTCGAAAGCGCTTAAACCATCGTCGCCGATGGGGTCCGGGCTTCGGAACCAGTAAATCCTATCCACAAGCCTTGCTTTCAGCAACGCCGTATTGACGGTGGCGCCCGCCTCGGCCAGCACCCGGGTAATGCCTTTTTCCGCCAGTCTTTTCAGCACGATGGCTAAATCATCGGCTTCGTTCTCCACCCAGAGTGGGGCCGTGCCAGTGCTTTTTTGCAGTTTGGAATCCTTCGGCAGGCGGTCCTTGCGGTCCAGCACCACGCGCACGGGCGAGCGCTCTTCTAGCCCCGGCAGGCGGCAGGTGAAGAGCGGGTCATCGGCCAGCACGGTGCCGATGCCGGTGAGCAAAGCGTCATGCTCGCTGCGCAGGAGATGGCCGTAAGCGCGGGCGGCCTCGCCAGTGATCCATTGAATATTATTTCTGTCATCCCCGCCGGAACGTAGCGGAGAGCGGGGATCTTTTGCAGCAAGTGCGGATGCCTGAGATCCCCGCGTTCGCGGGGATGACAAAGAATAAGCGATTTTGCTATCAAGTGATGTGGCTAGTTTCATGGCCACGTAAGGCCGGCCTCTACGCACTACGGAAAGAAAGCCTGCGTTGAGTTGCTCGGCGCGGGCACGCTCCACGTTCTCCACCACCTCGATGCTGGCCTGTTTCAGCGCGGCGATGCCCTTGCCGTTGACATGCGTGTGCGGGTCATCGCACGCCACCACCACGCGGCCAATGCCCGCCTTGATGATGGCGTCGGTGCAGGGCGGCGTTTTGCCGTGATGTGCGCAAGGTTCCAGTGTAACATAGAGCGTAGCGCCCCGTGTTTCCGTGCTTGCCTGCGCCAGCGCCTGCGTTTCCGCGTGCGGGCGGCCGCCGCGCGCTGTCCAGCCTGCGCCGACAACTTGCCCGTTCTTTACAACGAGACTTCCAACCGCGGGATTTGGCCAGCACTGGCCGAGGTTGCGGCGTGCGAGACCTAGCGCCTGCCGCATGAAAGCGGCGTCAGATATTATTTCTGTCATGCCGCACTTGTTGCGGCATCTCCCGCAACTTCAGGGAGACCCCGCAACAAGTGCGGGGTGACATTGTGGGGTGGTTACTCACTTTTGTCTCCCAACTCCTCCACGATCTCTTCAAAGTCGCGCGCTTCGCTGAAGTCGCGGTAGACGGAGGCGTAGCGGATGTAAGCCACGCTATCGAGTTTTTTCAGTTCCTCCATCACCAGCTTGCCGATGAAGTTGCTGGGGATTTCGCTCTCGCCCATGGATTCGAGCTTCTGCACGATGCGAGTGGCGAGTTGATCTGTCTGCTCGGTGGTGACGGGGCGCTTGCGCAGGGCCACCTGCAGGGAGCGGGAGATTTTTTCACGGTCGAAGATTTTACGGTCGCCGTTTTTCTTGATGACCACCAGTTCGCGCAGCTGCACGCGTTCAAACGTGGTGAAGCGCGAATTGCACTGCGCGCAGTAGCGGCGGCGGCGGATGGTGGAGCTGTCGTCGCTGGGGCGCGAGTCCTTCACCTGTGTGTCGGCATGGCCACAAAAAGGACACTTCATCCGACTACCCCTGGTAAATCGGGAATTGTTTGCACAGCTTGAGCACCTGCTCGCGGGCTTTTTTCTCGGCGGCGGCGTTGTCGGCGGGATTCGCAGAAAGGCCGTCCAGCACGTCGCCGATGAGGTTGCCGACCTGTTTGAACTCGGCAACGCCAAAGCCGCGGGTGGTGCCGGCGGGGGTCCCTAAGCGGATGCCGGAGGTGACGAAGGGTTTTTCTGGGTCAAACGGGATGGCGTTCTTGTTGCAGGTGAGGCCGGCGTGCTCAAGGCTGGCTTCGGCTGCCTTGCCGGTGAGCTTCTTGGGGCGCAGGTCTACCAGCATGAGGTGCGAATCCGTGCCGCCGGTGACGATGTCCAGCCCGCGGCCTTTAAGCGTTTCGGCCAGTGCGCGGGCGTTGTCTACCACCTGCTTGCCGTAGGCTTTGAACTCCGGCGTCAGCGCCTCGCCGAAAGCCACGGCCTTGGCGGCGATCACGTGCATTAGGGGGCCGCCCTGGATGCCGGGGAAGATGGCGGAGTTG
>CAZUKF010000179.1:0-3566 GCA_964620765.1 uncultured Rickettsiales bacterium
ATTACCATTATTCCTATTCCGTGGTGCGCGGCTGCGACCGCATCGTGCCGGTGGATGTTTACGTGCCCGGCTGCCCGCCGACGGCGGAAGCGCTGATGTACGGCATTTTGCAGCTGCAGAAAAAAATCCGCCGCACGGGGACAATCATACGATGAGCATCCCCGGTGTAGTGCGTGAAGAGACCGTCGCTGATCAACGCATCCTGATTACGGATCATGCGCAACTGATCAAGCTGCTCACCTACCTGCGCGATAACGCGGGGCATAAATTCGTGCAGCTGATGGACATCTGCGGCGTGGATTTTCCCGAGCGCGAGACGCGCTTCGAGGTGGTGTATAATTTGCTCTCGCTGGAGCACAACAAGCGCATCCGCGTGAAAGTGGAAACGGGCGAGGAAATGCCCGTGCCTTCCGCCGCGGGCGTGTTTCCCGCCGCCAACTGGTTCGAGCGCGAGGTGTGGGACATGTACGGCATTTTGTTCTCCGGCCACCCGGATCTGCGCCGCATCCTGACGGATTACGGTTTTGGCGGCCACCCGCAGCGGCGCGATTTCCCGCTCACGGGGTTTGTGGAGCTTCGCTATGACGAGCAGCAGAAGCGCGTGGTCTACGAGCCGGTGAAATTGAATCAGGCTTATAGGAGTTTTGATTTCCTGAGCCCGTGGGAAGGCACACGCACTCAATTACCCGGCGATGAGAAAGCCGAAGAGAAAAAGATGGCGGCCTCGTAGAGATGACCATCAAGATCCGTCCTGCCAACCTCGAGGATTTTGAAGAAATCTACGATCTTTTCACCGACGTGCTCGACGAGGGGAAAACCTATTCCTACACCACGGAAGAAATGACGCCCGACCGCAGCCTTGCGTACTGGATCAGCGCACCGGGCACGCATTGCTTCCTGGCCGAGAAGGGCAAGAAATTCGCCGGGGTTTACGCCATCCGCCCCAACCGCACGGGCAGGGCGGGGCACGTGGTCAACGCCTCCTACATGGTGCACCCGGATTACCGCCGCAAGGGCGTGGCTACCAAGATGGGCAAGCACTCGCTGAAAACGGCCCGCAAGCTGGGTTACAAGGCCATGCAGTTCAATTTCGTGGTGAGCGCCAACACGGTGGCGGTCAATCTCTGGCAGTCTTTGGGCTTTCATATTGTCGGCACACTGCCCAAAGGTTATCGACATGCCAGCAAAGGCTTGGTAGATGTGTATATTATGCACCGGTTCCTATGACCCAGACCGTCGAACTCAAGAACATGACGCTGAATTTCGGTCCGCAGCACCCTGCGGCGCACGGCGTTTTGCGGCTGGTGCTGGAGATGGACGGCGAGGTGGTGAGCCGCGCGGACCCGCATATCGGGCTTTTACACCGCGGCACGGAAAAGCTTATCGAGCATAAAACCTACCTGCAAGCGTTGCCCTATTTCGACCGGCTGGATTACGTGTCGCCCATGGCTTGCGAGCATGCCTATTCGCTGGCGGTGGAAAAGCTGCTGGGCTGCGAGGTACCGCTGCGCGCGAAGTATATCCGCGTGCTGTTCTCGGAGCTGACCCGGATTCTGAACCATACCCTCAACATCACCACCCAGGCGCTGGACGTGGGCGCCATGACCCCCTTGCTCTGGATGTTCGAGGAAAGGGAAAAAATCCTTGAATTCTATGAGCGTGCGAGCGGGGCGCGCTTCCACGCGGCCTATTTCCGCCCGGGGGGGGTGCATCAGGATATTCCCAAGGGAATGCAGGAAGATGTGCTGACATTCTGCAAGGGATTTGGTAAAATAATCGACGATGTTGATGATTTGCTTACCGAAAATCGTATCTGGAAGCAACGGACCGTGGATATAGGGGTAGTCAGCAAGGAAGACGCTTTCGCGTGGGGCTTTACCGGGCCGATGCTGCGCGGCTCCGGTGTGCCGTGGGACTTACGCAAATCCCAGCCGTATGAAGTCTACGATGAAATGGATTTTGATATTCCCATCGGCAAGAACGGCGATTGCTGGGACCGATACCTCATCCGCATGGAAGAAATGCGCCAGTCGCTGAAGATCATCCAGCAATGCGTGGAAAAAATGCCCGCCGGGCCGGTGGTGACGGAAGACCCCGCCATCGCGCCGCCCAAGCGCCAGGGTATGAAGAATTCCATGGAAGCGCTGATCAACCATTTCAAACTCTATACCGAGGGCTACCGCGTGCCGCCGGGCGAAACCTACACCGCCGTGGAAGCGCCCAAGGGCGAATTCGGCGTGTACCTAGTTTCCGACGGCACCAACAAGCCCTACCGCTGCAAAATTCGCTCGCCGGGATTCGCGCATCTGCAGGCGCTGGAATATTTAAGCAAGGGTCATCTGCTCGCCGATGTGGTTGCGATCATCGGCACTATGGACATTGTATTTGGGGAAATAGACAGATGAAAAAATACGCGCAAAGTCTACTGGCGTGGCTTGCGAGCCGCAATTTTCCTGCGCTTCGCTGCTCACGTATGTTTAATACGCTCCGCTGCGATGCTCGGAAAATCACTGCTCTCGCCTCACGCCAGCGACTTTTCGCATATTTTTTAGGAGCGTTGCTGCTTGCCGCAAGCACTGCACAGGCCGCGGAGCTCAAACGCCTTCCGCAGGATATGCGCCCCTGCGTGGATGCCGACATGCAGGGTCTGCGCAAGCTGCGCAATGTATTGGAGACCACGGTTGGCCCAGGCACAGCTGCGTTCAACAACGCGCCGCACCAGTATATCTTCTTCCGCAAGAACCAGACTTTTGCCACCGTTTCAGGTTCGGTCTTCTATCCCGGCCCCAAGCCGCTGAACGAAGCGCTGCGTACGGCATTCAAGAATAACATGCATCAGTATGTGCTGGGTGAGAGCGGCGCGCTTTACTATTACAAGGACGGCAAGGCGACCGACGCCTACACCTGCCGCGTGGTGACTAAGCCGCAGGGCAATTACCGGCAAGGTGATATGCTGCTGATTACCAGCAAGGCAGGCAGCAAGGAAGCCACCGTGCGGCTCTATTTCAGGCCGACATTCCAGCAGCCGGGCGCTCAGCCGAAGCCTGGAGCCAAGCCAGCCCCGAAACCCGCACCCAAGAAAAAATAACCATGGTCGCCAAGGTACAAAGCCTTCACGTTTCGCAGCCTGACCGCTTCGCCTTTACGCCGAAAAACCTTGAGCAGGCGGAACGCATCATCGCGCGGTACCCGGCCGGCAAGCAGCAAAGCGCCGTCATGCCGCTCTTGGACCTGGCCCAGCGCCAGAATGGCGGATGGCTGCCCAAGGTGGCGATGGACGTGGTGGCCGACATGCTCGGCATGCCGCCGGTGCGGGTGTACGAAGTGGCGAGCTTTTACACCATGTATAACCTCGAGCCCACGGGCGAGAACGTCATCCAGATCTGCACCACCACGCCCTGCTGGCTGCGCGGCTCCGACGATATTGTGAAGGCCAGTGAAAAGCGCCTGGGTGTGAAGCTGGGCGGCAGCACCAATGACGGGCGGTTTACCCTGCGGGAAGTGGAGTGCCTTGGCGCCTGCGTGAACGCGCCGATGTGCCAGATCGGCGACCATTTCTTCGAGGA
>CAZUKF010000180.1:0-3552 GCA_964620765.1 uncultured Rickettsiales bacterium
ACGCGTGACCGCCTTTCCCATCGCGCTTTCAGACACGGCGGGGGTAGACCTGCTGCACCTCGCGCAGATGACGGCGGGCGGTTCCTGCCACAATTACGGCGAGGCGCGCGACGCATTCGAACAGCCGGTGACGGCGGTCTTCCGGCAGGGCTGCGCGGCATTCCCGCTCGATACGCTGGTGAAAAACGGCGTGCTGCCAGTGCCCAGCCACATCAAGGTGGATGTCGACGGCATCGAGCCCAAAGTGGTGGCGGGCATGCAAAAAACACTGGCAGACCGGCACGTGCGCTCAGTGCTGATCGAAATCAACACGGCGCTGGATTCGCACCAGCGCATCCTGCAGCAGATGCGCGAGCTGAGCTTTACCTTTGACGAGGCAGAAGCCGCGAAAGCGCGGCGCACGGAAGGGCATTTCAAGGGCGTGGGCAATGTTATCTTCCGCCGCTGAGACGCATATTCTCACACACATCATGGAAGCGCCGCTTAACGAGCGCCCCTTCCCCTACAGCCTGGTGGAAAATGTTTTCCCGGAAGATTACTACGCCGAAATCCTTAAGCACCTGCCGCCGCTGGAGTGTTATGACAATCTCGGCGAAACCGGCAAAGTAAAGAAGGGCGCCTACAAAGAACGCTACATCACCGACATTCCTATTTTACGCACGCGTGCCACCCCGCCGCAGGATCTGCAGTTCTGGACCGAGCTGGGAGACTGGATGACCGCGCAGCCTTTCCTCGTGCAGATGCTGAAAAAATTTGAAGCCCACTGCCTGCAGCGCTTCGCCGGCAAGGGCGGCTTCACCTTCACCACGGATTTCCGGCTGGTGCGCGATTTCACGCATTACGCCATCGGCCCCCACACGGATACGCCGTCCAAGGTGTTGTCGCTGCTGTTCTACCTGCCGCAAGATGAGCGCTACGCGCATTTGGGCACATCAATATATGAACCCCCGCCGGGCTTCACCTGCAAAGGCGGGCCGCATTACGGTTTTGACGGGTTCAAGAAAAAATACACCGCGCCGTTTACGCCCAACACGCTGTTCCTGTTTTTCAAAACGCCGACGAGTTTTCACGGCGTGGAACCCATCGCCGACGTGGATGTCGAGCGCAATGTGCTTCTTTACAATATCTATGTAAATCCGGTACCGGAACTCTAATTCGTCATTCCTGCGAAAGCAGGAATCCAGTGCGCCGTGTCCATGGCGCAAATATGTTCTTACTGAATCCCGGCCTCCGCCGGGATGACAGTTATAACTGGAAATGATGAATTAACCGTTGGCTGCTGTCTTAGCTTTGACAGATTCCACCGGCACGGGCGGCGAGAAGTAATAGCCCTGGAACAGGTCCACGCCCAGGTCTTTCACCGCGTTGAAAATATCTTCCGATTCCACGCCCTCCGCCAGCGTCATGGCGCCGAAACGGTGGCATTCTTCCACGATCTGGCGGATCACTTCGCGGCGCGACGGCTGCTGCACGCTGTGAATGAGGTTCATGTCCAGCTTCACGTAATCCGGCCGCAAATCCGGCAGCAGGGCGCGCACGTTGCGGAGCGATTCCACGTCATCAAGCGCCAGTGCGTAACCCTTGGTGCGGCAATACGCCGCCACGCGCTTCATGTGTTCCAGGTCATGCGGCGACTCGCTCTTGATCACGTCGAGCGTAATCTGGCGCGGCACGACGCCGTGCGACTTCACGGCTTCTGTCAGGCCTTCCATGTACACTTCCGGGCGCTGGATGAAGCCGGGGATGAAATTGATAAACAGCGAGCCGTGCAATTCTGAGCTTACGAATGCCTTCACGGCGAGAATCTGCATGTGCCGGTCCACCGCGTATTGCAGTGACAGCGCATGCGCGGCTTTCACCACCGCGCCGCCACCGATCACGCCGCCATCGGTCTTACGCGCGCGCGCGAAAGACTCATAGCCGAAAATCTTGTCCTTGGCGGAAACCACGGGCTGCAGGTAAACAAGCAGGTCGCCTTTCGTCATCGCATCGCCCAGCCAGAGGCTTTCGGCAATGCTATGAACCTGCGCCGGGTTGCGGCGCGACGAAGCAATATGCGAAGCATCAAGCGGGGCGTCACCGGGAATAACGGCCGCATCAACGGCCTCCAGCGAGTTGGTGGCAGTGAGCACGGCATAAATCGCCATCCAGCGCTCGCCCCATTGCTGCGGCGCGAGCAGCACGAAGCCAGAGGCCTCGCCCTCTTTCACTTCCCGCATGCCGAGCTTGGTGAGCTGTTCCGCCGCCGCCGGCGCCACGCGCCCGCCGCGCGGCAGGATGCACAGCCAGTATTGCTGCGCCTGATGCCAGGGCATGTTCGGCGGCTTGGACAGGGCGTTCATTGGTAACTCATTAAAAATAGGACCTTTTCACCCTTTATCCTACGGAGGGAAGGTTACGATTTACTTAAGTGAAGGCAAAAAGAAGGGAAAAATAACTAAGTCACTATAAAATCTGGTTAAATTGCAAAGAGGCCAAATGGGCATATCCCGGGTGCCGCGCCAGCAGTTCTTCATGCGTCCCGATGGCCTCAATGCGCCCGTCCTGCAGGAAAACAATGCGCCTTGCGTGCCGCACCGTGCTTAGACGATGCGCGATCACCAGCGTCGTGCGGCCCTGCATCAGCCGGTCCAGCGCCAGCTGCACCAGCCGCTCGTTCTCAGCATCCAGCGCAGAGGTGGCTTCGTCCAACAGCAGGATTTTCGGGTTGCGTACCAGCGCGCGCGCAATGGCCACGCGCTGCCGCTGCCCGCCGGAGAGCTGCACGCCCTTCTCACCGAGGTGCGTGTGCATGCCCTGCGGCAGTTTTTCCAAAAATTCGTACGCGTTCGCTGCCTTCGCTGCGGTGATGACTTCCTCATCCGTGGCGCCTTCGCGACCGCAGCGTATGTTGGTCATGGCATCGGCTGAAAAAATCACCGGTTCCTGAGGCACGAGGCCGATGCGCTGGCGCCAGAGATGCGGGTCCACCTGCCGTATATCGGCGCCGCCATAGGCAATCAGGCCGTAATCCGGGTCATAAAAGCGCAAGATCAGTTGGAACAGCGTGGTCTTGCCGGCGCCCGAAGGCCCCACCAACGCCACCGTCTCGCCCGGCTCGATATTCAGCGAGATTTCCGCCAGCGCCGGCTTCTCCGGCCGCGCCGGATAGGAGAACGTTACGCATCCGAAAACGAGCTGAGAATCCCTGGATGGTAACGCCAAAGACGTGGCCGGGATTTTCACGTTGCTCTGCCAGTTGAGCAGCTCCTGGATGCGTTCCGCCGCCCCGCCGGCGCGCTGCAGATCCGTGATCACTTCCGAGAGTGCGCCCACCGCGCCCGCCACGATCACCGAATAAAACACGAAGGCAGAAAGATCACCCGGCGTGATGCGCCCGTGCATGACATCCTGCCCGCCGATCCACAGCACCGTCACCACCGCGCCGAAAATCAGTGCGATCACCAGTGCCGTCAGCAGCGCCCGCAGGCGAATGCGCGACAGCGCCATATCCGTGGTTTCCGCCACGTGGCGCAGGACACGTGCATCTTCCAGCTGCTCCATCGTCATCTC
>CAZUKF010000181.1:0-3536 GCA_964620765.1 uncultured Rickettsiales bacterium
ACGCTGGGGATCGGGCTTGGCAGCTGGTGGGCCTACCGTGAGCTGGGCTGGGGCGGGTTCTGGTTCTGGGACCCGGTGGAGAATGCCTCGCTTCTGCCATGGCTTTCCGGCACGGCGCTGCTGCACTCTAACAAGGCACTGATGAAACGCGGCGCACTCAAACACTGGGTGCTGCTGCTCGCCATCCTCACCTTCGCCATGAGCATGCTCGGCACGTTCCTGGTGCGCTCGGGCATCGTCACCTCCGTGCACAGCTTTGCCAATGATCCCACGCGCGGCGTGCTGATCCTCGGCTTCCTCGTGCTTTCCATCGGCGCAGCACTCACGCTCTATGCCCTGCGCGCCCCGCGTATCGAGAGTGAAACATCGGCACACCCGCTCTCGCGCGAGGGGCTGCTGGTGTTCAACAGCATGCTCTTCATCATCATGCTCGGCATCGTCCTGCTCGGCACGCTTTACCCGATGATCGCCGAGGGTGTGTTCGGCGTGTCGCTTTCCGTCGGCGCACCGTATTTCAACATGACCTTCCTGCCGGTCATGGCCGCAGCACTGCTGCTCGCCGCCATCGGCCCGCATGCCGCGTGGCAGCGCGACAACGGCAAACGCCTGCTGGAGCAACTGCGCTACCCATTACTTGCCGCGCTTGCCTGCGGGCTCATTGTACTGGCGTATTCATCCCGCGGCACCGCCGCCGCTGCGATGGGCCTTGCGCTCGCGGCGTGGCTGGCGGTGGGCAGCATCGGCGCCCGCAAAGCCGGGGCGGGCGTCATGGTCGCGCATCTGGGCGCTGCCATGCTGGCGGCAGGTGTTACCGGCATGGCGGCATGGCAGGTGAGCGTGGAGAAAGACCTGCGCACCAATGAAAGCCTCGCCCTGGGTTCCTACAAGTTCCGCCTTGAAAAAGCAGAAACCCTGCGCCGACCCAACTATTCCGCCCACCGTGCGATTGTGGATGTAAACGGCAAGCTGCTCACCCCCGAATACCGCGTCTACGACATCCGCCGCGTCGGCACCTCCGAAGCTTCTATCGCGGCAAAATGGTGGGGCGATGTCTACGCCGTCGCCGGCGAAGCGCGGGAAGGGACAATGCCGCTGAAATTCTACCTTAACCCGCTGGTTCATCTGTTGTGGCTCGGCACCCTGCTGATGGCACTCGGCGGCTTCCTGAGTTTGCGCACATTCCAGACTGGTGCTAGGAAGGAAAAATGAAAAAAGAGCTCTGGCGCATAATCCCCCTGGTGCTTTTCCTGCTGGTGATGCTGGCCGTGGCAAACGGCCTGTTCATTCCGAAGGAAGAGCGCGGCCGCCAGTCTGCCATGATCAACCGCCTGCTGCCGGAATTTTCGCTGCCGGTGCTGCTGCGGCCCGGTACACTGTTCCTCACCAACCAGTGGAAAGAGCAGGTGGCGGTAGTCAATATCTTCGCCTCGTGGTGCACTCCCTGCAAGGCCGAGCACCCCGCGCTGATGCAGATGGCGCAAGCCGGCATCCCCATTTACGGCATCGCCTGGAAAGACACCGACCAGAACATCGCCGCCTACCTGCAGCAGAACGGCAACCCGTTCCGCAATATCGGCGTGGATAACATGGGCACCACCACGCTGCTCTTCGGCATCGCGGGCCTGCCAGAAACCTATGTCATCGACAAGAAAAACCGCATCCGCTTCAAGCATGCCGGGCCGCTGACGGCAGACGTAGTAACCCAGCAAATCCAGCCTTTACTGCAGATATTATATGCTGAGTAAACTCCTGCTGCTGTTACTCCTGCTCTGGCCCGCCGCGCTCTTCGCCACGCAGGAAGAACGCGCGCAGAGGCTATTCACAGAGCTGCGCTGCGTCGTGTGCGAGGGCCAGTCGCTCGCCGATTCACAAACCGGCGTCGCCAGCGACATCCGCGCGCACGTGCGCGAAATGATCGCCGACGGGAAGTCGGATGATGACATCCGCGATCTCCTCGTTTCACGCTACGGCGCATCCGTGCTGATGAAACCAGCACTCACGCCGCAAACCTACCTGCTCTGGTTTGGGCCGATATTATTCGGCGCGCTGGGGCTGGGCATCGTGTTCGCCTATTTCAGCAGCGCAAGACTGACCCGGAAATAATGTCACCGCAGGCATTACTCTTTGTCCTCGCTTTCACCGCCGCGCTCTACGCCTGGCTGGGCGAGCCGAACGTTGCCTGGATGGATTACCAATTCCAGGCCGAGGTGGCCCGCGAGCAACCCAACATCGACCGCCTGAAGGCGCGGGTAAAAGAATCACCGGAAGAACTCATCCCGTGGGTGCTGCTTGGCAGCGCCTACATGAAAACCGCCCGCTATGCCGCCGGCGCCGAGGCCTATAAACGCGCGGTGGTGCTTTCTGGCGGCGAGCCGGGGCTTATACTGCAATACAACAAGGCGCTCATCTTTGCCGCTGGCGGCGAGGTGACGGATGAAGCCAAAAAAGGCATGGAAATGGCCCTGAAGCTGGACCCCGGTAACCCGGAAGCCCGCTACTTTTTAGCCATACGCAAGCTGCAGGACGACAAGGCGGAGGAGGCCATGAAGGACATGAAATCCCTTTATAAAGAGCTGGAGCCCGGCTCCCCGCTCAAAATGCTGATAGACTCTCAGATCGGCAGAACAAAATAAACCGGGGGTAACCAGCGTTTTTCGCCGATTACCCCCGTGAGGACGATACGTTTAGCCGGCACCGTGGGCGCCCTGCTCGGCCCCCTCCGTCGCAACCAGCTGCTTCTCGTTCAGAGGCTGCAGGGCCCGCCGAATCCCCTCATTGAGGGCCTCGCGGACTTGCACCTGGTGCTCAGAAAGCGCGATACCCTCTGAGACGAGAACGGTGAGCGCGTCCAGGATCCTACCGACCCGGCGCGCTTCTGCACCGAGAGTGCTGACGGGAGCGATCTCTCCCGTCATGTCGTAGGTGGTATCATCCGGGTTGGCCGCATCGACCATGACACACCCCTTTCTTGGGTGTTTACCTGGTTCTATGTCCGAACGAATTCCGGTGCACCTCGCCTTGCAACGGGGTTACATAAAAGAGCAGGCATGTCGGGTTTTATTATAACAGAATAACTTGTATCCGCCATGCCCACGCTGCTTCTGCGGCCAGATTTCATCAATCCGTCATATACACTATGAAGCATATGAAAAACCTCTATAAAGAGCTGGAACCCGACTCCCCGCTCAAAGCCCTGATCGACAGTCAGACCGGCCGCACCAATAGCAACTGAAACGCTGTAACAAAACCTTCACACCCCGCGTTGGTAAGGAGTGCTAAAACGTTTATGATCAATTCTTAGTTATTCAGATCAGGGAGAGAAAAAATGGATACCACTTACATACATGATTTTTCGGATGGAACGGCCTTGCAATTCAAGGTCCACACCACTCCCGAGAGCGCGGGCCGTGCAAAATTCAGCCTGTCTGTCACTCCTCGGGACACAACTGGCCGCACGATCAGCGTTGCTGCCGAGATTCCTGAAGCGATGCGTCAGGTCGTAGATAGGCTCAACACCCAATTTAAAGATGATATGC
>CAZUKF010000182.1:0-3461 GCA_964620765.1 uncultured Rickettsiales bacterium
ACACGCCGGGAGAGCGGTGCAGCTGCGAAACGATCACGCGCTCGGTGCCGTTGATGATGAACGTGCCGTTTTCCGTCATGAGCGGGATATCGCCCATGTACACGTCCTGTTCCTTGATGTCCTTGATTTCGCGGGCGCCGGTATCTTCGTCGACGATCCACACGATCAGGCGCAGCGTTACGCGCAGCGGCGCGGCGAAATTGATACCGCGCGAACGGCACTCTTCCACGTCATATTTCGGGGTATCGAAATAGAAGCGGACGAATTCCAGCGTCGCCGTTTCCGCGAAATCCTTTATGGGGAATACGGAATGGAAAACGGACTGCAGCCCCGTGTTGGTGCGTTTGTCCGGCGCGATGTCGATCTGCAGGAACTGGTCGTAGGAGTTTTTCTGAACCTCGATGAGGTTCGGCAGTTCTGCAATGGACTCGATCCGGCCGAACGAACGGCGGATGCGCTTGCGGGACGTAAACGTAAGACGGGATTTCGCTGCTTGTGCCATTAGGGTAACCTTCGGTTACAGTTTGCAGTTTTGAGTTTGCAGTTTGCAGACCACTTTCTGCCAACTGCCAACTACCAACTGCCAACTTAAATTACAAACGCCAAAGCCGGGGGGCCGCTTACGCGGCACCCCGGCGGTATCGAACTAACTCAGTAAATTACTTAATCTCAACGGTCGCACCGGCTTCCGTGAGCGCCTTCTTGATCTTCTCGGCTTCGTCCTTGTTCACGCCTTCCTTAACCGGCTTGGGCGCGGCTTCCACCAGGTCCTTGGCTTCTTTCAGGCCGAGATTGGTCGCTTCACGCACCACTTTGATGATGCCGATTTTCTTGTCGGCGGGCGCGCTGGCAAGGATGACGTTGAATTCGGTCTGTGCTTCAGCCGGGGCAGCGCCCGCAGCAGCACCCGGGGCGGCGGCAACGGCTACGGGAGCCGCGGCGGAAACGCCCCATTTTTCTTCGAGCAGCTTGGAAAGTTCGGCTGCTTCGATCACGGTCAGAGCGGAGAGCTCATCAACGATTTTAGCGAGATTGGCAGACATTTTTTAGTTCCTTTCAATTTTCAGTACGGCTAGTGATTGTTCAAACTTAAAATACCTCGTGGCCCGCGCCGCCCGCGCCCACAAGTATTCTTCCCGACCGATCCTCCATTTCGGAAGTCGGCCGTCCATCGACGAGGTCTTGGAGACCCCGACGATGCTTTTCCAGTAAATCGCCGTGTTCGGCGAGAAATTCTCTGACCGGCTCCGGCAGTCCTGTTGCATTTCTCTCGCCCAGCAGGATATTCAGGCCGCCTAGGGCCGTTTCGGCCGACGAGTGATAAAGATCAGGGTCCCTGTCCGCGAGGATCCGTAGTTCAAGCCTGATATCCGAAAGCGTTGTTTCGTGATGCCCGCCCGACTGGAGTAATCGTGCGTGGCGCATGGAGGTTTGCCATCCGCTTTCCGGCTGCGCATCCGGAATCTGTTGCGCTGCCTCGTGCGCCGCGTCTTTCAATGTCTGCGGCAATGCAGTGACCAGGTATTTTTTTGTACTGGTCATACTTTACCCCTTCTGTGCCTTCGCGTTGATGACGCGTGCCAGGCCCGAAGCGTTGGCCTGCATGAGAACCGCCAGGCGCTGGGCCGGGGTCTGCAGCATGCCAACCAGCGTGGCGCGGATCTGGTCGAGCGAGGGCATCTTCGCGAGGGCTTCAACACCCTTCACGTCGAGCGCTTTCTCACCAAACGCACCGCCGATGATGACGAGCTTTTCGTTGGTCTTGGCGAAATCCACCACCACTTTCGCGGCGGCCACCGGGTCTTCAGAGGTGGCAAGCGCGGTCGGGCCTTTCAAGAGCGGCGTGGCCGAGCCTTCAAACTGCGTGTCCTTCACGGCGAGCTTGGCGAGGCGGTTCTTCACCACGCGGTAATTGCCGCCGGCGGCACGCATGCGGCGGCGAAGTTCGGAAACTTCGGCCACGGTCATGCCCTTGTTCTGTACCAGGATGAGCGCCTGCGCTGATTTCAGCGTGGTGTTCACCTCGGAGATAATGTCTTTTTTCTGTGTACGCGTTAACGGCATAAATACTCCTACGCGGCCTTGATGCTGGAAATTTCGACTTTCACGCCCACGCCCATGGTGGAGGAGATGCCGACCTTATTGATGTAGTTCGCCTTCACGGCGGCGGGCTTCGCCTTGCTCACCGCGTCAAAAAACGCGGCGATGTTCTGGGCGATCTGCTCTTCCGTGAAGCTGGCTTTCGCCACGCCCGCATGGATGATGCCCGCCTTTTCAACGCGGAATTCCACCTGGCCGGCTTTCGCGGCTTTCACGGCTTCCGCCACGTTCGGCGTCACGGTGCCGAGCTTGGGGTTGGGCATCAGGCCTTTGGGGCCCAGCACTTTACCCAGCTTGCCCACCACGCCCATCATGTCCGGGCTGGCGATCACGCGGTCAAAACCGGTTTCACCTTTTTCAATCTTCTCGGCGAGGTCTTCCGCGCCGACGAGTTCTGCGCCTGCCTTGCGGGCGGCATCAGCCTTGTCGCCCTTGGCGAACACGGCCACGCGCACGGATTTGCCGGTGCCGTTGGGCATGGAAACCATGCCGCGCACCTGCTGGTCGGACTGTTTCGGGTCCACGCCCATGTTCAGGACGATATCAATCGTCTCGTCGAACTTGGAGGTGGCGCCGGCTTTCACCAGCTTCACGGCGTCTTTCAGCGCGTAGACCTTGGTGCGGTCAACGGCTTCAACGCGGGCCTTACGCTTCTTTGCTTCTTTTACCATGTTACGCCTCTATCACTTCGAGGCCCATGGAAAGCGCCGAGCCGCGAATCATCTGCGCGGCGGCGTCGATCGTGTGGGCGTTAAGATCAGACATCTTTTCTTTGGCGATCTCCTTGATCTGCGTCATGGTGATCTTGCCGGCGGTGGCGCCTTTACCGGGCGTCTGCGAACCGCTTTGGATCTTGGCATGCTTCTTGAGGAAGTACGAGACCGGGGGCTTGCGGGTGATGAAGGTGAAGGTGCGGTCCTGGTACGCCGTGATAACCACGGGAATCGGGGCGCCCGGCTCCATCTTCTGGGTGGCAGCATTAAACGCCTTGCAGAATTCCATGATATTCAACCCGCGCTGACCGAGGGCGGGGCCCACGGGCGGAGAGGGGTTCGCCTTGCCGGCGGGTATTTCCAGCTTTACGTAGCCAACGATTTTTTTTGCCATATGTCCCTAGCATGATTTGGTGTTAGCGCTTACTGGCAAAAAAGGCAGGAAATCTGCGGCTTTTACGCGTTCGGCTCCCAAAGCTCCCCGCACCAAAAACATGCATTTTTGGCAAAGGGAGGCGGATTTATAGTGGAATGAAACCGGGAATGCAATGGAAATCTTTAGGGGTTTTTTAACTCCCGGAGGCCGTCATCGCCCGAGTTGCGAAGCAACTATAGGGCGATCCATGTTGCAGCATGGATTCCCCTATA
>CAZUKF010000183.1:0-3367 GCA_964620765.1 uncultured Rickettsiales bacterium
AAATCCGACACTTCGGATTATTCGCGCATCAACCTCACCGACGATGCCGATACCATCGCACTCAAATTTAAAAAAGCCAAATCGGATATGGCGGAGGGGATCGGCTACGACCCCGCCGCACGCCCCGAAGCGTCTAACCTGCTCACTATTTACGCCGCGCTTTCGGGCCAGAAACGCGAGGCGGTGGAGGCCGAATTCGCGACGGCTAATTTCTCCAGCTTCAAGCAGGCGTTGGCCGACCTCGCTATCGAACAGCTGGCTCCCATCACCGCGCTGATGCGCGAGCTGATGAAAGATAAAAGCTATATCGACGGCATTTTGCGCGCAGGGGCCGAGAAGGCGAACGATCTGGCCAGTGTCACCATGCGCGAAGTCAAGGACATGGCCGGGTTTTTGCACATGTGATGCACCCTGTTATCGTCATCCTCGGGCTTGACCCGAGGATCTTTACGCCGCACACTGAATTTCAAAGGCTTAAAAGAATGACGACGCATGAATCAGCGCTGGCGTAATTTTATAAATTATTGTTGGATCCCCATCCGGGACTTTCTGAAAGATCATTATTTCCTGGTAATGATTGCAAGCGTGCTTTGCTATCTGTTCGTGCAGTTTCAGCGCGAACCGTCACCGCCGCCCATACCCGCAGTTACAGCGCCAGCCCTGCCGAAAAAAACCGTGACCGTAGCGGGAGAGGTCGAAGATGCGAACAGCGCTTTCGCCAAAAACGCGCTCGGCACGCTGGATAAGCAGGAATACACCCAATATGGCCGTTTCTTTTATTCCATGATGAACAGCATGGAAGGCGAGGGCGTTGAAGAGTGGACAACCCCGCATGCCAGCGGCGTCATCAGCGCCTCCGCTTCCTTTGAGGGGGCTTATAAATCCCAGTGCCGCCGCTATGCTGAGCGGTACACTGTCGGAGAGGTGATACAGGAGCGCAGCGGCATTACCTGCAAAGACAAAAAAACCGCTGCCTGGTGCAAGTTACGCACGACCAGTCTGCCCACCTGCGAACTGAATCGCGGCGGCGGCATCACCGAATTTTTCAGCGACACGGAAATTTCTATCCACGATTTACAACTCAAGACCGGCGATATTATGTATCGCTTGCAGCATCTTTTTTAAAAAAACCTTCTCCCCCTTGCGTGAGAGAATAATGCTTTTCTCCCTCTCCCTCAAGAGGAAGGGGGATTGTATGCGAGCAATTCCCGCGCCCGTCCCACCACAGTATCGAACATCGCCTGCGTCAGGCGACCCGTATTGATATTATAGCGCGAGCAGTGATAACTGGAGAGCAGAGTGATGCTTTTTTCGTCATGCCCGCATAAGCTGGCATCTCGATCATTTAAGACTTCTGCTTTCGCAGGAAAGACGGATTGCAAAGTACATTCCACCCCATGCCCGAATTTATGGGCCGAGAGTTTCCGCCCAAACACCCGCAGCACGGCATGGTGCGAAATGCCGCCCAGCGAGAGAATCACCTTCAGGTTTTTCATCGCGGCAATCTCGCGCGCAAGAAAACCATTGCAGATTTTTATCTCAGCCGGAAGCGGTTTGTTTTCCGGCGGCACGCAGCGCACGGCATTGGTAATGCGGCAGTTTGTAAGCGTGAGTCCATCGTTCGCCCGCTCTTTATACTCCCCTTCCGCAAACCCGTTTTTCAGCAAAGATGCATAGAGGATGAGGCCGGCATAATCGCCCGTGAAGGGACGGCCCGTTTGGTTAGCGCCTTTGAGTCCCGGCGCCAGCCCCACGACCAGCAAATGGGCATCGAGCGAGCCGAAGGAAGGTACGGCGCTATTGAAAAAACCAGGATATTCAGTGCGATTGCCATCCCGGAACCCTTTTAATCGCGGGCAGAATGGGCAATCAGGAGCGGGTGGTTCAAAAATGTCAGATTTCACGCGGGTTTCCTTTGACAGGGCCGTAAAAAAAGCGCACAAGTACGGCCCCCTGTAAAAAAATCACAGAGGCGGCCTTGACAGGCGGCAACAAGACGCCCATATAGCACTGCACTTCCTGCCTGCATTATGCCCAGTATAAGTCATAAGCGCAGGAAAACAAATAGTTTTCCGGTTATGCTCCGATTCGGACGGCTGGAAATGGAAACCTAAAACACACCTAAAACACATTGAAGGAGAACCCAGTATGAAAATCAGACCATTACATGACCGCGTGGTGCTTAAGCGCCTTGAAGAAGAAGAAAAAACTGCGGGGGGAATCATCATCCCAGATACGGCAAAGGAAAAACCCCAGCGCGGTGAAATCATCGCTATCGGCGCCGGCGCCAAGGACGAAAACGGTAAAGTCGTGCCGCTCGACGTGAAAGTGGGTGACATGGTGCTGTTCGGCAAATGGTCCGGCACCGAGGTGAAGCTCGACGGCCAGGAAGTGCTGGTGATGAAGGAATCCGACATCATCGCCGTCATCGAAGACATGAAATCCGGCAAAAAAGCCGCTTAATTGTAAAATGACTAGTCAAAATGACTAGTTCGCCAACACATAAGGAGAACGAATATGGCTACAAAACAATTTAAATTCGGTACCGACGCGCGCGACCAGATTCTGGCCGGCGTCGATATTCTCGCCAATGCGGTGAAAGTAACGCTTGGGCCAAAAGGCCGTAACGTAGTGATCGAAAAATCTTTCGGCGCGCCGCGCATCACCAAGGACGGCGTAACGGTGGCAAAGGAAATTTCGCTCAGCAATAAGTTCAAGAACATGGGAGCGCAGATGCTGCGCGAAGTGGCCAGTAAAACCGCCGATACGGCGGGTGACGGCACCACGACCGCAACCGTGCTGGCGCAGGCGATTGTGCGCGAAGGCGCGAAAGCAGTAGCCGCCGGTCTCAACCCGATGGATCTGAAACGCGGCATCGAACTTGCCGTCAATACCGTCGTGGAAGAAATCAAAAAGAAAAGCAAGCAGGTCAGTACCAAGGCGGAATGGGCGCAGGTGGCGACAATCTCGGCTAACGGCGATAAGGAAGTCGGCGAAAAAATCGCCGAAGCCATGGAAAAAGTCGGCAAGGAAGGCGTCATCACCGTCGAAGAAGCCAAGGGCATGGAATTTGAGCTGGATGTCGTCGAAGGCATGATGTTCGACCGCGGCTATCTGTCGCCGTATTTCATCACCAACTCCGACAAAATGTCGGTGGAACTCGAAAATCCTTTCATTCTGCTGTTTGAAAAGAAACTCTCCGGCCTGCAACAGATGTTGCCGCTGCTCGAAGCGATCGTGCAGTCGCAGCGCCCGCTGCTGATCATCGCGGAAGACGTGGAAGGCGAAGCGCTGGCCACCCTGGTGGTCAACAAGCTGCGCGGCGGCCTGAAAGTGGCGGCGGTGAAAGCTCCGGGCTTCGGCGATC
>CAZUKF010000184.1:0-3323 GCA_964620765.1 uncultured Rickettsiales bacterium
CGACAAGCGCGACCTGGTGCACGTCAAACGGGTTCCCTCCTTGAGCCAGCAGCGACACCTGGTGAAGAAGCGCCTCTTCAAGTAGCCCACTCCTTGGCCGGCACCCGCCGGCCACTCCTGCAGCACGGTCGACCATCGCCAATCACGGCGATGACTGCCGGCGCCTGCAGCACCGCCATTTCCAGCGATATCACCAGGCGCACCGCCGCCGCGCCTGCAGCATTCGCCCCACACCACGACCACTGGACCGCCAGCGCGCTGCAGGCGCACAGCACACATTTCACCAACGAACGGTGTTTTAGGTAGGCAGACGGTGTTTTGAGTAGATGGACGGTGTTTTGGGTAGACCAAAGGTCGAACGGTGTTTTAGGTATTTGAACGGTGGTTTAGGTAGGTCGACACGGTGGTTTAGGTAGGCGGGAACGGTGGTTTGGGTAGGTTGTGGCGGTGGTTTAGGTAGATTTGGGCATCACTAAAAATGGGTAAGAGCCAGCATCCATGCGGTTTACAGCCGTTTTTAAAAAACAAGCTAATCCTCTTTTAATATCTTTTTAATCGGTTTTTAATCCGCTGGCCTGTGGATAAGTCAGCGTCGACAACAAAACCGGGAACCCCCGGACAACCATCAGGAAGAAAAAGCCACAGAGGAGAAGAAGTAAAAGCGGGAAGAGAATAAGACACGGGCCATGGGCATCGTCGCTGCGCGGGACGACCGCGCAAAACGCTCCTGCATGCCCATTTGATACAGGGGGTTCCGTCCCTAGCGGGCGGAATCCGGGCCTTCGCCCGGACTTGAGCCGCCCCCATCTGCTTTATTCAAGCGCTCGAAAACCGTCTGCCAGGACAGGGGCAGGGTCCAGCTGCAGGCTACTGGACGCGTGACCGGTCCAGCATGAAGGAGCGCCACGCGCTTTTGCCACGCAACTGGCGGTCAGCATCGAGCAAGCGCTCAAGCCTCGCACGTTCAGCCACGACCTGGCCGGATGCAGGGCCAAAGCGCGAGGCAAGCACCTCGATGGTCACCCCCTGGCCATCGATGGCGGCGGCCATCGCCGAGCTAATTTCCGCAAAAGCATCATCGGAAAAATAGACGGTCTTCATGGCTCACCCCTGGAATCCAGCCACTCCTCAGCCTGCGCCTGCGCATCCGCATGAGCCTCGGCGAGAAGAAAGGCGGACCAGGCATCAGCAGCAACAGCAGAACCAGCAACCTCAAGCCAGTGTGCGCGCTCCAGTTCCCCCAACCCATTCCACCAGTCGATGCCCGGCAACGGCTGGGCATCGACTGGGAAGGAGCCGCCGCCCACCTCCTGGCCATCCTCAAGAAGCTTGAGCCGCCAGCCCTTGCCGGCCGCACGCGGGACAATTTCATAATCATATTGAGCCATGCTATTTCCCCTGCAAGGCAAGACCGCGAAAACCGATGGCGCGCACAGCCGCTAGGGCGGCATCGAGCGTGCGAAACACCCTCGGCTGCTTGGTGCGCGCATCGACCAGGACGCCGGCGCCAAAAGACAAAGACGTCAGCAACGAAACATTCCAGGCTACATCGCTACTCATGACGGCCGCAGCATCGTTAAATTCAAATCCGGTGAGCAAGCCACGCTCAAAATCCTTCTTGGCTTCCGCCATGGTCCACGCATCCATACATTTTCCCTTATATGTAAAAACAAAAAGCACTTTAAGTATATACCTAAAGTGCTTTTTGAAAATACATAAATATGTTTTTGTTTCTATTCGCCCAGCGCTCCCCGGGAAATATCCCGCACCATCTGTTCCGCAACAGCCGCCAGCGCGTCACAAGCCTCTTTCGTTTTGGCAGTAAGCATCATGTGAGGAGCACCGCACCCCGAGCACACACCTGTCATGATGCTATGCAATACAGGCAGCGCGGCCACCCGGACAGTGCGCGCCGCAGGCCGCACTTTGCGCCCGCAGTCGCGACAAGCAAAGCTGGCGGGCAAAAGAGCACCGCCGCAGGCATCGTTGATGAACACGTGCACGGACACCATCATGGCGCCGCCAGCTCGGGCTCAGTCGCCAGCTGCAGGCCATGAATGAGCACCCTGAGCGCCTCTACCTGGTACATCGCCGGCTCAATCAAGAAGTCCAACAGGTAGGCGGTATGGTCAGAATTAACTACCGGCGCGCCGCTGCACATATTTTCCATCTGAATATCGTTGACATTGGTGATGGCCAGCAGCGTCTTTTCCAGCTCGTCGACCTTGGTCTTTAAATCCTTTTGAATCGTGCTCTGCATGATGGTTCTCGCTCTATGATGGTGCGGCATTTGTCAGGCGTTAGCAGCCTGGGGGAAGTCGACCACGGAAGTGGTCGAGGATGACGGCTCGGGAAAGGACACCACATCGGCGGTGTGGATTTGCTGCAGCAGCTCGCCCAGGTGCGAATGCATGGCGTTCAACTCGGCGGTGACAGCGCCGGTTTTCAGCATTTGCCTCAGCCTGGTGTTTTCAGCCGTAAGCCGGCCGATTTCCTCCTCCCGCACCCTGAGCGTTTCCTCAATGGCCACCACCTTATTGAGCGCCGTGCGCTGGAAATACAGGTCCGTCGGCGTGACACGGATGTCCGGCCAGGTGTAAGAGCAAAGCTCGGCGCCCTGTTCGCCGTAGTCGATATAAAAATCATGGAAGCCAGGCCTGGTCAAAAACACCTCGGGGTCCTGCAACGTCGAATGCATTACCCACCACATCGAGAAGGGAATCTCACTTTGCCCGGACTCCCAGGCATGCACCGTCCTCCCCGTGACTCTCACCAGGGCGCCCAGCTGGTCCTTGGTCATCATCAAATAGTGCTCGCGCCATTGCCGGATATCGCCGGCAGTAACCCCCTGGGGGCGCATGGCGAAAGCGTTTTTTTTCAGGATGGCATCAAGCCGGTCCTCGCCGGCGCCCTGCCACATCGTCACGCCCGGGTAGCGCGTGGCGCGGGTAACGTCGTATGCCGGCAGGTCTTCAGCCGGCTTCAAATGCTGCAGCCGGAACTGCTCAATCAGCCTGTCCCGGTATTCACGGGGCGTCAATTTCTTGCGGCGCTTTTCGGCCGGCTTGGTGACCTGGTCAACCTTCGACAGGCGCGTGCGCGGCGCCTTGGTCAGTTTCCTGACTTTAGGGTCGTCGCCACCATAGCGCCGCACCTCTGCAGCCTGATGGCGCGCCAGCGCCGCTTGTTTTTCTTCGAGAGTTTCAGGGTAAGTCCACGACATAGCAATCCCCTCAGGCGTTCGCGGTTTCTTTGTCGACGTGCATGAAGCCACGCGACCACATCTTCACTTTCACATCACCTCTGGCCACCTTGCGCGCTTC
>CAZUKF010000185.1:0-3270 GCA_964620765.1 uncultured Rickettsiales bacterium
ACTTCCACGCGCGAGCGGGTGACGTCTTTCAGCGGGCCTTTGCCGTCAATCGGGTTGCCGAGGCCATCGACCACGCGGCCGAGCAGGCCCTTGCCTACGGGCGTATCCATAATGGTGCCGGTGCGCTTCACGGTGTCGCCTTCTTTCACGGTGCGGTCGTCGCCGAAAATCACCACGCCGACATTGTCGGACGCGAGGTTGAGCGCCATGCCTTTCATGCCGCCCGTGAATTCCACCATTTCACCGGCCTGGATGTTTTCGAGGCCGTAGACGGTGGCGATACCGTCGCCGACCGAAACGACCTGGCCGGTTTCCGACAGCTCGGCATCCGCGTTGAACTGGGTGATCTGTTTTTTCAGAATGTCTGAAATTTCTGAGGGACGGATATCCATTGTTTCTTACTCCTTTAGTATTTGTATTTGGCCGGATGCGAGGAGGCGAGGATGTGAAGATGTGAGGAAAAGGCTTCTCTTCATATCTCCATCTCCTCGTATCTTCACATCCTCATGCTACCTTCAGCGTTACCGCCAACCTGTTCAACTTTCCTGCCAGCGAGCTATCCAGCTGCTGACTACCGATTTTAACAATGACGCCGCCGAGCAACGCCGGGTCGTGGCGGGTATCCACATTGACCTTGCGGCCGAACGCCTTGCCCAGCCGGTCGCCGACCATGGCGATGTCCTTGGCTTTAAGCGGCGCGGCGGCGATCAGCTCCGCCTTCAGCTCACCGCGGGCGCTTGCCGCCCATTCGATGAACAGGGCGGCGGCTTGCGGCAGGATGGCAAGGCGTTTCTGCGCGATCAGCATGCCGATAAACTGGCGGGTGACCTGATCGACCTTCATTTTTTCCAGAATCGCCAGCATGGACTTGGCGCGCACCTCGCGCGGAAGCAGGGGATTGGTGAGAAAATCGTTGAATTCCTTGCTGTCTTTGAGCGCGGCGGCCAGCGACGTCATATCCGCTTCGACGGCTTCCAGCGCGGAGGCGGCCTGCGCCACGTCGAAAAGCGCCCTGACATAGCGGGTGGCAATGCTTTTAATGCCGGATGTTTTCACGGTTTTTCGTCTGTTTTTAGGGTTTGAGGAGCCGAGAAATTAGCAACCTTCTTGGGAAAGGCAATAGAAAAAAACAGAGGTTAGTGGTCAGCGGTCGGCGGCCAGTGAAAAATTAATAGAAAATAATCTCTTGCTGGTCGCTGAACGCTGACCACTGTGGACTCACAGAAAACTCTGCGGGTCGATGTCGATCTTGACGCGCACCGACGACGGCGTGTCGTGCGAGGCTATCCACGACTTCATGTAATCGGGCAAATTAATGTTGCGGTCGGCTTTGATAAGCAGGCGGTAGCGGTATTTGCCGCGCAGCATGTAAAGCGGCGCGGGGGCGGGACCGTAAAGGTGGAGGGTGGTTGATGGTTGGTGGTTGGTGGTTGCCGCGAGGCGCTTGGCCACTTTAATGACCAGTTCTTCTTTTTCGCCTTCGATAATGACGGCGGCGAGGCGGGAGAAAGGCGGCATGTGGGCGTTCTTACGTGCTTGCAGCTCGGCGGCAAGAAAGCGGTCGCGGTCACCGGAGAGCAGCGCCTGCATTACCGGGTGATCGGGCAGGAAACTTTGCAGATACACCCGCCCGCGCACCTGCTCGCGCCCCGCCCGCCCGGAAAGCTGGTGTAGTAATTGGTATGTGCGCTCGGCCGCGCGCAGATCGCCGCCGGAAAGTCCCAGATCGGCATCGACCACGCCCACGACGGCGAGGTCGGCGAAATGGTGCCCCTTGGCGATCATTTGCGTGCCGATGAGTAGGTCGAGGCGGCGCTCGGTCATGGCGGCGATGGTGTGCTCCAGCTCCTTATGCCCGCCCGCGCTGTCGCTGGCCATCACCGCCACGCGCGCCTGCGGCAGAAACGACGCCACTTCCTCCGAAATCCGCTCCACTCCCGGGCCGCACGCCGCCAGCTTATCCTCCGCCGCGCAAGCCGGGCAGGTTTTCGGCAGGGGGATGCGGTGGTCGCAGTGGTGGCAGGAGAGGTAGGGGGATGCGAAGATTCGAGGATGTGGAGATGTGAAGAGATGGGTTTCTTTCTTCGCATCTTCAGCTCTTCGTATCTTCACATCCCTTTTATGTAGCACCATCCAGCTCGAACACCCAGGGCATTGGAAGCGGTGGCCGCACGCACGGCACAGCACCAGCGGCGCGTAGCCGCGGCGGTTGAGATAGAGCATGGCCTGATGGCCATTGCCGATGGCCTCCGCCAATGCTTTGCGCAGTGGGGTGGAAATAAACGCGCCGCGCTCGATGGACACATGCCGCATGTCGAGCATTTCCACGTCGGGCATCATCGCTTCGTTATGGCGCGCGGGCAGTGACACCTCGGCATATTTACCCTGCCTGCTATTATAATAACTCTCCAGCGACGGCGTTGCCGATACCAGCACCACCGGCAATTTCTCAAACCGTGCGCGTGCCACCGCCATGTCACGCGCATGATAGATTACGCCGTCTTCTTGTTTGTAAGAGCCGTCATGTTCTTCATCGGCGATGATGAGGGAGAGATTTTTGTAAGGCAGGAATAATGCCGAGCGCGCGCCGACTATGACACGGGCTTCCCCCTTGGCGATCGCCTGCCAGCCGGCGCGTTTTTTCGCAGGGGTAATTTCGGAGTTCCACAGCACCGGCGTGAAGCCGAAACGTTTTTCGAAGCGTTCCAGCCATTGAATGGAAAGGGCGATTTCGGGGAGGAGGACTAGGCATTGGGGCTTAGGGCTTAGGGCTTGGGGCTTAGGTTCTTCCTTAAGCCTGAAGCCTTGAGCCTTAAGCCCACTCAGCGTATGCGCAATCGCATCGAAATACACCTCCGTCTTGCCCGATCCGGTCACGCCGTCGAGCAGCGTGACGGAGAATCCTTTGCCGATTTTTTCTTCGAGCATGGCGGCGGCGGTTTTTTGCACGCCGGAAAGCGGGGCGAGGTTGATCGCTGTTTCATCCACCTGCGTATCCAGCTGCGTGCGGCCTTCCTTATCAATCTCCGCCACCGGCAGCACCATCTTGAGGATCATGCCCTTGGGCGCGCAGTTATACCATGCCGCCCAGTCGATAAATTCGCGCATGGGCTTGGAAAGCGGGGGGAACTGAGTGTGATGATGAAGGATATGCTTGAGTTTCGCCGGCGGCAGATTCGCCGTGCCCTTGCCCCATACCACGCCCAGCGATGTGCCGCGCCCCAGCGGCACGGTGACGATATCGCCGGGCGAAAGCGCCATACCAACGGG
>CAZUKF010000186.1:0-3269 GCA_964620765.1 uncultured Rickettsiales bacterium
GTGGACAAAATCTCGCGCAAGTCCGACAACCCCTCCATCACGCGCGACGTGAGCGGCGAGGGCGTGCAGCACGCGCTGCTGAAAATCATGGAAGGCACGGTGGCCAGCGTTCCGCCGCAGGGCGGCCGCAAGCACCCGCAGCAGGAATTTCTGCAGGTGGACACCACTAATATCCTGTTCATCGTCGGCGGCGCATTTGCCGGTTTGGAAAAAATCATCGCCGCGCGCGGCAAGGGCACTTCCATCGGCTTCGGCGCCGACGTGAAGAGCTCGGAAGACCGCCGCATCGGCGAGCTGTTCGCGCAGGTGGAGCCGGAAGATCTGCTGAAATACGGACTGATCCCTGAATTCGTGGGCCGCCTGCCGGTGATTGCCACGCTGACCGACCTCGACGAGGCGGCGCTGATCGCCATCCTCACCGAGCCGAAGAACGCGCTGGTGAAGCAATACGCCAAGCTGTTCGAGATGGAAGGCGCACGCTTACGCTTCTCCGACGACGCGCTGAAGGCCATCGCCAAGCGCGCGATCAAGCGCAAGACCGGCGCACGCGGCCTGCGCGCCATCATGGAAGAACTGCTGCTCGACCTGATGTATGATCTGCCCAACCTCACCAACGTGGAAGAAGTCATCATCAATGCCGACGTGGTGGACAACAAGGCCCAGCCGGTGATCGTGCACACGGACACCAAGTCCGGCGGCAAGGGCAGCAAAGCCCACTAGACGGCCTTCACTTTCACGGCTATTCCTTGTGAATGTCCACCCAGCCTGCACACGGCGTGGATACGCCTTTTGTACAGCGTTATCTCCGCCTCTTCTGGATATTTTTTCTCCCCGCGCTGGCGGCGCGCGCAACGGCTTTCTTTGCCGGCGATGATGCGTTCGGGCTGTATGCGGCGGCGTTTTCGCGCGGGCTACTTTCCGATGTAACCGTGGCGGCGCTGCTGGCGCTGCCGCTGGCAAGGTTCAGCCGGCGGGTGGCGGCCGTGCCGGTGCTGCTGTGGTGCCTGCTGCTGGGCAGCAACTGCGCGTTCGTGCTGGCGCATGGCGCCAACCTGCAGCCGGAATTTTTGTCCGAAGCGCCGCTCGGCCTGCCGTATTTCGCGGTGTTCCTGCTGCTGGCCGCCTTCACCGCCTGGAGCGTGCGCAACAAGACCTGGCGCGGCATGCGCCGGCTGCTCATTGCCGGTGGCGTGCTGGTGCTGTTTGCACAGGTATTCATGCCGCCGAAGACGGAAACGTCGGGCTGGCTGCAGCAGAACCCGGTGGAGGAAAGCCTGCGTACAGGTTTCCGCGGCCCGAAGCCGCCGCCGCACTGGCTCGCCAAACGCGTACCAAAACGCTATTTCCGTGCTGATTTTAACGGGCAGCCGCGCCTGCCGTTGCCGCAGCCGCTGCAGAATATTCTCATCGTGATGCCCGAGCAGCTGTCGCAATGGCATGTGCGGGAGGGCAAGGCACCGTTCCTTGCCAGCTTGCGAGAGGAAAGCCTGTACTTCCCACACTTCATCAACCTCAGTGCGCGGGCTGTTGAAAGCGAGCGGGCGCTGCTGTGCGGCGAGTACCCGGATTTCCGGCAGATGCGGGGCAGGGCGCCCTCGTTGCAGGCCTGCCTGCCGCAGCTGCTGCAGCGGTTCGGTTATGATGTCATCCCTGCCGCCCGGCTGTCGGCCCTTGAGGCGGTGGAGGAAGCGGTAAAACACAAGGAGCAGGCAAAGCCGTGGTTCATGGCCGTGCGGGTGAAGCAGGGCCCCGCTGAGGCCGACGAGACACTGAAAACAGTGGTTTCCCGCCTGCGCGCGGAAGGAGTACTGGAGAAAACACTGGTTGTTTTTGTGGGCCTGCAATCGGGCGTGCCCGCGGCAAAAGCAAACATGCCAAGCGGCCATCTCGTTACGCACCAGGGCCTGCTTTTCATGCTGCTGCCGGACGGCACGCGCGGCCGCGCGGAGGAGTATTTCACACAAGGAGACCTTACGCTCAGCCTGCTTGATTACCTTGGCCTGCCTTCCGGCTATAGCGGTCGCAGTGTCTTGCGCATGTACCGCAAGCCGCGGCCCATTGTTTTTGCCGATATCTACCAGGGCCGCTTTTATGTGCTGCATAACGGCGACGTCATCACAGCCTGCGACCGCCGGCTCAAGGACTGCCGCCGGTTTGTAAACGGGCAGCCGCAGGCGGGCCTGTTCGGCGGGCGTTTTGTGCCGACAGGAGCCAAACGGGTTACAATACAGGAAGCGCGGACGATTCTTCTGCTCAGCAATGACAGGAATGCCGCTGCACCGCAATTGCCGCTGAAGCCGCTGCCGCAGACACAAAATAAAATTATCTACGAGCAGCGCGATGTTGCAATTGAAGCAGGCGAGGTGCTGAACTGGGAAGGCAAGTTTATGCTGGTGGGTTCGCACATGCCGTTTGGAACCTTTTGGTTCGAGGCGCGCAACCAGGCGACGCCGGAATTAATATTTACCCGGCGTGTAACCGTGCACAAAGGCAAGCCGCAGCAATTAAGAGTTTCCTTCCCGGCCGCCGCTTCCATGAAGCTGGCGCTGCGCGGCGGCGTGGAAATGCAGCCCGGCATGCATGTGCGCGTCACGCAAAAACGCCTGAGTTATTCTAAGTAAAAGTTACATTTCGTTTGTAAAAACGTGTACGGTTTTTCGATTTACAAGTGAGATTTTCCGTGCTTGACTGCGCGCGATGTCTGCAAAGACAGTGTGAGAGCGGATTTCAGAGTGTTCACACTTCCTGTCCCGCGATTAACTCACGCAACTCAACAATTACCGTATTCACGAAAACGCTTAATAGGGAGTAGTAACATGAACAAGAACGAACTCATCGCAGAAGTCGCCGACAAGTGCGGCCTGACCAAAGCCAAGGCAGCCGAGTGCCTCGACTCTTTTATCGAAGTGGTGTCCAAGAGCATGGCGAAGGGCGACGAAGTGCGCCTCGTCGGCTTCGGCACGTTCTGCACCGTTCACCGCAAGGCCACTGAAGGCCGCAACCCCCGCACCGGTGCCGTCATCAAGATCGCCGCTGCCAACAAGCCGAAATTCAAACCCGGCAAGCAGCTTTCCGAAATGGTCAACCGCAACAAGCAGCGTAAGGCAGCTTAACGCAACGTCTGACTTCACGGCTAACGGCACGCCTAAGGGCGTGCCGTTTCGTTTTTGGATGACCGGATGACCAGATAACCGGATGATCAGAAAGAATTTATTGGTTATCTGGTCATCCGGTCATCCGGTCATCTTCTTAGTTGCAAAGCGCGCGGA
>CAZUKF010000187.1:0-3263 GCA_964620765.1 uncultured Rickettsiales bacterium
CACGATGGCAATCACCTGCTCTGGCGCATCCATGGCGATGCTCTCGGTCAACTCGCCCCGGAAGGTGCCGATATGTTCGGAAAGCCGGGCTGTCCATGTCAGCAGCGCCATATTGCCGGGTTGGTAAAGCCCGCGTGAAGTCTTGCCGGAAACGCCCCGCACCACGCCTGCGCAAAGCCCATGCCCGGCCATCAGCACCCGCACAATGGCCGAGGTTTCCGCGTGTTTGCGGACGGAGAGGATAATGGCTTTATCGGTAAAGTGCATGGCGTAGATATACGCCATTATACCTCAAGCCTGAAAGTTATTAATTGCCCGCCCTGAAAGGGTTGATCGTGGTACGGCGTTGGGGTTTCGCCTGTATGACCTGCTCGATTTCTTCAGCCCCGATAATCGGTTCATTTCTGTGCTTTGACGGGTGAGGCAATTGCCCCAATGCCTCCAGCATGGCTTGCATGTTAAAATCAGTGCCGCGCGTTACCATAAACAGCCTCGCACCGGATGAAGAACCGATGGGAACAGCCTTTACCTCCTCAATCCCAGGAACCGCTTCTAAGGCTGCGACAATACGTTCAGGCAGTCCATGGGAGGCAGCGTTGGTGGCATCCAGCATCAGGTCTTGCGTCCGAATTGCGATGCTTCCCCGTTCATTCCCCTTGGGGACCACTATTTCATCGATGATGGAATTGCCAATATCATAAGTGACTTTTTCCCCTTCATCCCACGCGGCAACTTTTGCAGAACACATTTTTTCCTACTCCCTTTATTTCAGGTGCTTATTATAACAATTTTTGATCGGTTTTTAAACCAACAAACCTGCATTAATGTAATCAAGGCAGAAGTGGAAAACCATTGAAAACAAGCGCTAATAAGGCCCTTTGTAAACTCCGACACCCTTTTGAGGGTGTTTTTAGGTCACAAAACAGTCACAAAATCATGCTATTCTGTCAGATGGAGAATAGTGTGAACTTTGCGCCGCCAGAGACACCGAATCTGAACGCCGGGAAGGCGGTGGAAACTTACGTCCCCGTGCACGGCGCAGCAGAGATCTACGTGCTGGATACCGCCCCGGAAACACCCAAGGTAGAAAAACCGGAGGGTGAGGCGGAAACCGATGGCAGTTCCGGCGACGGCAGCAAGCACGCAGAAATCACCCGCATCATCATTTACGTGGACGGCCGCTCTTATATTGTCGACCTCACGGACGAGGAAAACGCTGCCGCGCTTTCACCGGACGGCACGCCGGGCAAACTCATCAATCTCAAGGGCAAGTTGCATGATCCTAATGGAAAAGAAGAAGAGCTTTTCCTCACGCTGGCCATCGACCCGCAGAAGCTGAAGCAGGCGCTGGAGAAGGGCGCGCTGGTGCCGGATGATTTAAAGCAGCAGCTCTTCCCGCAAAAGATGGTGGTGCAGGCCACTAAGATGGAGCAGGACCCGCGTGACCGCGGCCGCGGCCCGGGCGAAGACTTCCTGCGCATGGCCTTTACGGACAGTGTGTATGAAAAAACCAACCTCACCCATGAGCTCGAAGAGGTGGAGGAAAAGGAAAAACCCAGCAAGGGCATGACGAAATACAGCCTTGTTTCAGAGGGCACGCTCACCGCATCGCTGCCGGAAGACAGCGGCAGCCGTTCCCCCATTTTCGGCGGCAAGATCACCGGCGCGGCGCTGGCCGCCGTGGCCGAGATACGCGGTTCGCTGGGCAACCAGTTCGAGTCGCTTCAATGCAGCATGAATGATATCGGCAACAACATGGTTCACGGCAGCAAAGACATTGAGCAACAGCGTAACCAGAATTTTGAGAAAGGCACCGGCCACGGCATGCCGGGTCAGCCGGATAAGCCGGCTTAAACACGCAAGGCGCCGATTTCCTCCAGCCGCTTGATCACGTCTTTCATGCGCTCTGCCCCATCATCCCATTCCTGCAGGTAAACCAGCTTCTGGTCCGGCCGCAGCTTGAGCGTGGTGGGGTGCCTGGAAATATACGCAAGCAGCTTCTCCGGGTGGTCAAACTTATCAAGGTAGAACCCCAGCACCGCGCCCTTCGGCCCGGCGTCAATGCGCGCAATCCCTGCCGCACGGCAGAGCTGCTTTAAGCGCACCGTATCCAGCAGGCTGGTAACCTCGGCGGGCAGCGGGCCGAACCGGTCAATCAGCTCCGCCGCGAAACTATCAATATCCGCAGGCGTGCCCAATGCAGCCGCGCGCCGGTACAGGCCCATGCGCAGGCTGAGATCATCCACGTATTCCTCGGGGATCAGCACTGCCATGCCGAGGTTGATCTGCGGGCTGAACTCATCCGACACCTTTGCATCCGTGCGCTCGGATTTCAATGAGGTTACCGCTTCCTCCAGCATCTGCTGGTAAAGCTCGATGCCCACCTCGCGGATATGCCCGCTCTGTTCCTCGCCCACTAGGTTGCCAAAGCCGCGTATATCCATATCGTGACTGGCCAGTGTGAAGCCCGCACCCAACGTATCGAGTGATTGCATCACCTCCAGCCTGCGGGTAGCCGCTGGGGTCAGTTCACGCTGCGGCGGCAGCAGGAAATAGGCGTAGGCGCGCAGTTTGCCGCGCCCCACGCGCCCTCTGAGCTGGTACAACTGTGAGAGACCGAAACGCTGCGCGTGGTTGATGATCATGGTATTCGCCTGCGGGATATCGAGGCCGGATTCGATAATGGCCGTGGAAAGCAGCACGTCATACTTTCCCTCGTAAAACGCGCTCATGATGGAATCCAACTCCGACGCCGGCATCTGCCCATGCGCTAGCGCGATCTTCGCTTCTGGCGCAAGCTCCGTGAGCTTGTTCTTGAAATCCCCCATGTCGCGGATGCGTGGGGTAACGGCAAACACGCGCCCGCCTCGGTGCATCTCACGCAAAATGGCCTCGCGCATCACCACCGCGTCAAACGGCATCACGAAGCTGCGCACGGCCAGCCTGTCTACCGGCGGCGTGGCGATTAGTGAGAGTGAGCGCACCCCGCTCATCGCCAGCTGCAGCGTGCGCGGAATGGGCGTGGCCGAAAGCGTCAGCACATGCACTTCGCTGCGCAGGGATTTGAGCTTTTCCTTCTGCGCCACGCCAAAATGCTGTTCCTCGTCCACAATCACCAGCCCGAGATTCTCAAACACGATAGACTTGGAAAGCAGCGCGTGCGTGCCCACCACGATATCCACCGTGCCGTCGGCAATGCCTTCATGCACACGTTTCTGCTCCGCCGCGCCCACCATGCGCGAAAGCTGCGCCACGCGGATGGG
>CAZUKF010000188.1:0-3210 GCA_964620765.1 uncultured Rickettsiales bacterium
CCGGCAGCGCAAACCGCTTGCCCGCATCCAGCTCCAGCTCGCTCATGATGAGGCGCATCAGCGTGGTTTTGCCCGCGCCGTTCCTGCCAACAAGGCACGCCTTGTCGCCCTCGCAGATATGCAGGGAGAGCCCCTCGAACAGCGGTTTGCCGCCGAAACTGAGGGTAATGTCTTCAAGGCTGACTAAAAGGCGCTCGGGCATGGCGGGCTAATATAAGGAAAAAACAGGCTTTTTAAAGGGCGATATTTGGCGAAAGGCCGTCACTTTTCCTTTGTATTTGTCTATCAGCAGTTTTCAGCTATATTATTAATACTTTCGCTCGTTCTGTGAGGGTACAAGACTTGTCACAGGCGAAAGCGTTCGCACCGAGGTCCGACGATGGAGAAGAAAGTCGTAGGTGGTGTGGAATTCAGCCGGGGTACGTTGCCCCAGGCTACCAACAACTCAGGTCATCTGGTTACGCTCGTAGTCACCTACCGGTCCGGCGTTATCGCCGGACAGACAGATGTGGTTGAACTCGATGCCGGGGCCCACAAGTCCCTTCGCGGGAATAAGTTCAAGGTCTCGGTCATCCCGGCCCGTATCGCCGGCATGGAAGAGATCGAGGTCTGAGTGATGTTGAAGAACGCCCGGCCCCGGCCGGGCGTTCCCGTTTTCAGCTTTCTATTATTACTCCTCAATCCCCGGCTGCACTTCCACGCCCGTCTGCATCCCGGCCATGGTCTTAGCCAGCCTTGCAAGGTTGACGAACTCCGCCCGGTAGCCGAACTTGTCGGCCCCCTTGGCGGCCTCCGCCGAGGCAATCAGGTCATCATAGCTGTAGCCCTGCGTGAAGCTCTCGCCCCGCAGCTTCTGCCCGAAGGCGGCCACCGCGGCGGCGAAGCGTGCATCGGCGCTTACGTTCTTCTCCGCACTCGCATCCACTGCTTGCGTGATGAGCTTGCTCACATCCTCATTCGGCAGCTTGTAGCGGATCTTCACAAAGCCATACTCGCCATTATTCGCAACCGGCGCCCCCGCCTTTTCTTCCTTCTGATAACGCAGCGGGTCCACCTGCTTGCTCTTGCTTCCCACCGGCGTGATCTCGTAAATCGCCGTCACCGTGTGGCCCGCGCCGATCTCGCCCGCATCCACCTTGTCATTATTAAAGTCTTCACGGTTGAGCAGACGGGTTTCATAGCCCACGAGGCGGTATTCGGCCACCACGGCGGGGTTGAACTCCACCTGTATCTTCACGTCCTTGGCGATGGTGAACAGCGTCGAGCCTGCTTCTTCCACCAGCACCTTGCGCGCCTCGTTGAGGTTATCAATGTAAGCCGCGTTGCCGTTGCCGTTCTGCGCCAGCGTCTGCATCAGGGCGTCGTTGTAATTGCCCTGCCCGAAGCCCAGCACCGAGAGGAACACGCCCGTCTTGCGCTTCTCCTCCACGTAGCGTTTCAGCTCCTCCGGGTCGGTGATGCCCACGTTGAAATCACCATCCGTGGCAAGGATCACGCGGTTGACGCCTTCCTTGTCGAGGTTCTGCTCGGCCAGCGTATAGGCTTGGCGAATACCAGCCGCGCCAGCGGTAGAACCGCCGGATGTCATGTTATCCAGCACGGCAAGGATCTTCGCCTTGTCCTTCACCTTCGTGGGCTCCAGCGCCGTTCCCGCGCTGCCCGCATACGTCACGATGGAAACAGTGTCATTGTCTTTCAGCGAATCCAGCAGCAGCTTCAGCGAATTGCGCAGCAGCGGCAGCTTGTCCGGCGCGTTCATGGAGCCGGAAGTGTCCACCAGGAACACCAGGTTGGAGCGCGGCTTTTCCTTCTGCTCCAGCTGGTAGCCCTTGATGCCGATATGCATGAGCTTCGTATCCGCATTCCACGGCGTGGCAAACACCGAGACATTGGCCTTGAAGGGCTGGGCCTTGTCTTTGGGCGCCTCGTACTCATACGGGAAGTAGTTGATCAGTTCCTCCGTGCGCACGGCATCCGCCGGCGGCATGGCGTTGTTGTTCAGCGTAGCGCGCATGAAGGAATAGGAGGCCGTATCCACGTCGATCGAGAAGGTGGAAACGGGCTCCGCCTGCACAGCCTTCACGTTGTTCTCTTTAATGTCGGAGAACTTGTCGCGGCCGTAGTCTTGGTAGTAAGGCTGCTGCGGCGCGATGAGCGAAAAGCTGCTGCCCGCCACTGCGCGGTTGGCAACAGACTCGTCCCGGGCAACTGCCCCGACACCGCCTGCGTGTCCCGCGCCCATCCTGGAGTCCTTGGATTTCAGGCCGTCCACTTTCTTTGCCATCAGCATTTCAGCGGGCGGCGGCGGTGCGCTGGCAGGCATGGGTGCCGCAGGTGCGGCAGCCACTTGCGGCGCGGCCGCTTCCTGCTGTATGCGCGCGGCGTCATTCCGCTCACGCTCTTCCTTGGCCTCCGGTTTCTTTTCCGGGGCTGCGATCACCGGTTCCTGCAGCGGTTGGTTCTGTATGGTTATCTGCTCAATCTCGGTCAAATGGGTGCTGCTGATCAGCGCCACGGCCAGGATGCTCGCGAAAGCCCCACCGGCCACGATGTAACTCTTTTTCATAAATCCCTCTCGTTTTATGGTTTCCAGTGCCTCATGCACTGCATCCATAAGACGACGCCGGGGGGGCGTTCCTTGGCGGCTTTGGGAAGATTTTTCAAATTCCGTCATAGCCATTGAAATAGCACGGTTCTTTGCCTTTTCCGAGGGCGGCGGAACGGGGGAATCCTTCAAAATCCGGCTTATTTCATCAAAATCATCAGCCATAGCTATCCATCGCTTTCTTGAGCTGCTTTTTCACCTCGTGCATGCGCCACGAAACGGTGGATTCGGCGCAGCCCAGTATCTTCCCTGCCTCGGCATGGCTCAGCTCCTCGGTGAGCACCAGCAGGGCAGTTTCCGGCAGTGGCGGCTTCAGCGCGGCAATCTGCCGGTAGAGCCACGCGGTCTTTTTTTCGGTCTCCTGCTGCTCAGCGGTCAGGCTTTTATCCAGCGCCACGTAGCGCTCCTCCAGCGAGCGGCTGTTGACGCGCTTCTTTATATGGTCGCGGCAGGCGTTCACGGTAATGCGGTAAAGCCAAGTGCTAACCGCGCTGTCGCCCCGGAACGAGCGCAGCTTGCCCGGCAACGCGACGCAGATTTCCTGCGCCACGTCCTCGGCATCCTGCGCGTTGCCCGTAAAGCGGTATGCCACCCGGTACATCAGC
>CAZUKF010000189.1:0-3138 GCA_964620765.1 uncultured Rickettsiales bacterium
TCTCGTTGAGGCCGAGATTGAGGATAGTGTCCATCATGCCGGGCATGGAGGCGCGGGCACCCGAGCGCACGGAGACGAGGAGCGGGTTGGCCGCGTCACCGAATTTGGCGCCGGCGGCTTTTTCAACTTCTGCGAGCGCCGTGGCCACCTGGCCTTCGAGCGCGGGGTTGACCTTTTTGCCGTTGGTGTAATAGCCGACGCAGACTTCGGTGGTGATGGTGAAGCCGGGAGGTACGGGCAGGCCGAGCGAGCACATCTCGGCGAGGTTGGCGCCCTTGCCGCCGAGCAGGTCTTTCATGCCCGCCTTGCCCTCGGCCTTGCCGTCGCCAAAGGCGTAGACGAGTTTGGCGGAGGTGGCGGTTTGCGGTTTCACGTTGGTCTGAGCTTTCATAAATTAACCCTCTATCAGCGCGAAATTCGCGATACTGTCAAGCGTTGCGCGTAAAGAAGCCAGCAGGTTCAGCCGGTTGGCGCGCGTGGCCGCGTCCTTGTCGTTCACCATCACCTTGTCGAAGAAAGTATCGACCGGGGCGCGCAAGGAGCTGAAAGCGGCCATGGCGCCGACAAAATCTTCCTTCGCAAGCAGCGGCTTCGCGGTGCCAAGCGTTTTTTCCAGCGCGGTATGCAGTGACTTTTCTTCTGCCAGCGCGAGCTGCGCGGCGGCGACGGGCTTGTTGTAGGTGGTCTTGTCTTTCTTCTCCTCGATGGAGAGGATGTTGGCGGCGCGTTTATAGGCAGCGAGCAAATTGGCGCCATCATCGCTGCCGAGGAAATTCTGCAGCGCTTTTGCGCGGGCGACCACGCGGACAAGATCATCATCCCCCTTGGCGACCACGGCGCTGATGGCGTCGTGCCGGATACCCTGATCCTTGAGCTGAACCTTCAGGCGGTCTGCAAAAAATTCGTAGAGTATTTCCTGCAGGTTCGCAGGAACGGCGGTTTCCAGGTCCTCATACGCGGTTTCCGAAATGGTCACGTATTTGCCGACGCGGTGGTCGCCCTCGGCCAGCTTCGCCTCGGTTTTCTTCACCAGTTTTTCGTGTGCCTTGTGCAGCGCTATGACCTTGGTGGGGACGGCCTTAAAACACTCTTTCAGCGGCAGGCGGATGTTGTTTTCAAGGATGATGCGGATGATGCCGAGCGCGGCGCGGCGCAGCGCAAACGGGTCTTTGCTGCCGGTGGGTTTCTCGCCGATGGCAAACATGCCGATGAGTGTATCGAGCTTGTCGGCCAGTGCTACGGCGATGGCGATGGGCTCATGCGGCACGGAATCGGCCGGGCCCATGGGCTTGTAGTGCTCGCGGATGGCGTCTGCCACGAAGGCATCTTCTTTTTGCGCTACGGCGTAGTAGCGGCCCATCACGCCCTGCAATTCGGGGAACTCGCCGACCATGCCGGTGACGAGGTCCGCCTTGCAGAGGCGCGCCGCGCGCTCGACTTTTTTCTTGTCTGCTTTCACGGGTTCGGCGAGTTGCAGCGCTAGCGCGGTGATGCGCTCCACCTTGTCTGCGACGGAGCCCAGCTTGGCGTGGTAGGTGACGTTCGCCAGACTTTCCGCCCAGTCTTCCAGCTTTTTCTTGCGGTCCTGATCCCAGAAGAAGCGGCCGTCGGCGAGGCGGGCGCGGAGCACGCGCTCGTTGCCGGTGATGATGGCCTTGCCGCCATCCTTCGCTTCCATGTTGGCGGTGATGAGGAATTTGTCGGCGAGCGAACCGTCCGCTTTTTCCAGTGCGAAATATTTCTGGTGCGCGCGCATTTCGGAGATGAGTACTTCCTTCGGCAGGTCCATGTATTTGGCGTCGATGGTGCCGACGAGAATCACGGGCCATTCGACAAGGCCGGTGACTTCTTCCAAGAGGCCGCGATCATCTTTGACCTTCAGGCCGAGTTTCTTCGCTGCTTCCTCGGTTTTCTCCTTGATCAGCTTTTGCCGCGCTTCGGCATCGGGCAGTATTTTCGCGTTTTCCAGCATGCCGGGATATTGCGCTGCCGCGCTGATGGTGATGGCGCCCGGGGCGAGGAAGCGGTGGCCCTGCGTGGTGTTGCCCGCTTTAATGCCTGCGAATTCTACCGGCACTATTTTGCCGTCAAACAAGCAGAGGATGGATTGCAGCGGCCGCACCCAGCGCTGCTCGCCCGCACCCCAGCGCATGGATTTGGGCCAGGGGAAATCAGCAAGAATTTTTTCAATTATTTCTTTCAGAATGTCAGCGGTAGGCCGACCTTTCTGATGAATGCGCGCAACATAAATCCCATCGCGTTTTTCCAGCTGTTCCAATTTCAGGCCGCTCTTTTTCAAGAAACCTTGGATCGCTTGTTCAGGAGCATCAACTTTGGGGCCTTTAAGCTCTGTGTTAACGTCTTCCTGTTGAGTAGGCAGGCCCTCAAGAATAACAGCGAGGCGCCGCGGCGTTACGTAACCTTTATAGCTTTTTCTCGTAATGCCGGCGCTTTCAGTTTTGCCTTGCAGTTCATCAAGCAGAAACGCCAGTGCGTTCTGCTGCATCCTTGCAGGAATTTCTTCAGAGAATAATTCGAGTAAAAGATCAGCCATATTACTCCGTCACCCCGACGAAAGTCGGGGCCCAGTTCTTCGTGGTCCCGGCTTTCGCCGGGATGACGATAGAGGGGTTATGCACGGGACGTTACCTCGTTGCCGGGGCCGAGCACCAGCACCTTCGCCTTGTAGCGTTCCGCTTCCGGCTGCTCCATCTGCGCGTAGGCGATGACGATGACGAGGTCTCCCTTCTTGGCCTTGTGCGCGGCGGCGCCGTATACCGCCATGGCGCGCGAGCCTTCCGGCTCCTCGATGATGTAGGTGATGAAGCGCTCGCCGGTGGTGATGTTGAGCACGTGCACCTGCTGGCCCCTGATCATGCCGGTTTCCTTGAGGAAGGCGCGGTCGATGCCCATGGACCCTTCGTAATGCAGCTCGCTGGCAGTCACCGTTCCGCGGTGAATCTTGCTATGCAGCATGGTCAAGAGCATAGCTTCCCCCTAAGTCCATTTCCCCGCGCAGCACGGTGACGGCATTGCCGCCGATGATCACGCGGTCTCCCTCGATGCGCACATGCAGGATGCCGCTGCGCTCCGAGGCCTGGAAGGCGCGGAACTGCGTCTTGCCGAGGATCACCGCCC
>CAZUKF010000190.1:0-3115 GCA_964620765.1 uncultured Rickettsiales bacterium
GTCACCATCCTGCCCACGCGCGTCGGCTCGCCTTATTTTTTCAATTTCCATTATCAGGATAACGGCCATACGGCCATTCTCGATTTCAATTCCTTTGCCGACCCTACCTGCAGCATCCTCACCAATTTCCTGCTCATGGAAAGCCAGAAATTCCGCCCGCGCACCTATATTTTCGACCGCCATCGCTCGGCAGATCTGTGCTTGCGCAAACTCGGCGGCGAGTATCACCGTTTCCCCGTGGCAATCAAGGGCGACAAGCGCCCGCCGGTGCGGCTCAACCCGTTCTCGCTTGAAGACACGCCGCGCAACCGCGGCTTCCTGCTGGCGTGGAGCGCGGGGCTGGCCGCAGAAAGCGTCGGCGCCTTAAGCGACGCGCACAAAGCATTACTCAAAAAAACCATCGACGATATGTTTGCCGCCGATGCGCAGGAACGGCATCTGCCGGCGTTTGCCGGCCGCATCGCCGCCGAAAGCCCGGAGCTTGCGCGCGCCTTTTCGCCGTGGCACGGCGAAGGGCACTATGCAGGCTGGTTTGACGCGGCGGAAGAAACGTTCGATCTCAATCAGCCGTTGCACGCCTTCGACATGGATCCGGTCGTGCACAACCCGGCGCTGGTCGTGCCCGTTTTTTCGTATCTCATGCACCGCATTATTGCCGGGCTTACCGGCCTGCCCACCATCATCGTGCTGCACGAAGCCTGGGACCTGCTCGAAAACGCGTTCTTCGCGCCGCGCATCGAAAGCATGATGGAAATGCTCAAGGAAAATAACGCCATGCTGATCCTCACCGCCGGCAAACCCCTGGCGGCGGCGCAGAAACACAGCTTCAACGCGGTGATGGGGCAATGCGCGAGCCGGCTTTACCTACCCGACGACGTGGGCCGCTCCTACGATCTGCCGGAGCTGGGCCTAACCGCCAAGGACGGCAAATTTTTATTCAAGATGGAGCGCCAGCAGGGCGATTTCCTGCTGAAGCAAAACCAGGAAAGCATCCCGCTGCAGGCCAATATCCGCGAGATGGACGACATCTACGTGGTGCTGGCCAACGACGTCAAAAATCTGGCCGCGGTCATGGGGCAATACGCCACCGGCGCGCCGGCCGCCCAGGGGTAACGCCATGCGCCACATTAGCCGCCTGCTTCCGGTGTTATGCCTCATGCTGGCCATCATGCTTGCGCCCGGCGCGGCCGAGGCGGCCTACCAGCCGCTCACCTGCGGGCCCAACGGCACGGTGGCCGGCGGCCAGCTCTACTACGCCGACCAGACCAACCATGCCGGCTACTGCCAGTATCAGGGCCTCAACCACATCTTCAGCTACGTTATCTGCCAGTTCCTCTCCATCCTCGACGACATGATGGGCAAAGTTTACTGCGGCATGCAGTTCGCCATCACCGGCATGCTCTACCTCGCCTTTACCCTGTATATCATCGTATTCGGCGTGCAAATGCTCATGGGGCTGGCGCAGCTCAATGCCAAAGAAGTATTGACCCGCTTTCTTAAAATCGGTGCTATCTGGGGGTTTGCCACGCAATCCGCCTGGGGCATCGGCATCGCGTTCACTTTTTTCGTGAGCTTCATCGACAGCGCCGGCACGTGGGTGGTCAACGGCGTGCTGGCCGCAACGCCGCCCGCCGCCTGGGCGCCCTTAAGCGTCATCCAGGCGACGCCGATCGCCCCCGGCGCGACCAGTCAGGCCGTGCCGCTATTTGTATTTCTGGACGATCTGGTGTTTTCGGCGCTCACCGGCCCGTTTGCCGCGGTGCAGAACAAAGTGGTGGGGTTTTTCTTCGCCATGATCGCCATATTCACGCCGCTTTGGATGCTCGGCGCATGGTGGCTGACCACCACGCTGATGACCTTGATGCGCACCGTGATGACGTTTCTGCTCAGCCTCGCGGCCATTGCGTTTTTGATTACGCTCAGCCCCATTTTCTTCAGCTTTATTTTATTTCAGAGCACGCAGCATCTCTTTGAAAACTGGCTGCGCTACATCGCGTCTTACGCCGTGCAGACCATCATCGTGTTTGCCGTTATCATGTTCTGGATTTTGCTACTGATCAAATTCATGGATTTTTATAACCAGCTGTCGAACGTTATTTTTCCCTACAAGAACACCGCGCTGGTTCTGGGGCCGGACTACAACCGCGAAGACACGTGGGGCATTTGCCCGGGCAACTACGGCACCGACGCGCTGGGCCAGCCCACGGCCGCCTGCCAGGATAGCGGGTTTCATACCCTCAATCAGGACGAGTCTATCAATGTGGCGGATATGCGGCTGCTGATTTTGCCCACCAACATCATCACCCACACCGAATTTATATACTTCCTGTGCTACCATCTGATTTCGCTGCTGCTGGTGACTTTCGCCTTCAGCGAGATCATCAAAAAAGCCCCGGAAATCGCGCGCTCGCTTTCGGGCGCCGGCAACATACCGCTCTTGGTGCTGGGCGGCTGGGGCAATTCCGGTTTCGGCAGCGCCGGCGGCCATTTAACCCCGGCCATGCTGAAGCCGAGCAACATCACCAACCAGATGTCGAAGGCGATCGAACAGCTTGCCGGGCGCCGCAGCAACCCGGCGGGCGGGCCGGGGCGGCCTTAAGGAAACGGAAACATACCGGCACAGAATAATCGGAGGTTATTAACTCTTTCTTCAGCAATTTTTCTTAGAGTGTACGGTGCGTTAGTCTATCGAATCAAGGAATTATGGCCAAAATCGCAAAATATGCCGCCGACGGCAAAAACTGGTACAAAGACCGGTATCAGTACGTGCTCGTGCAGCGCAAATTGCTGGTGCTCATCACGCTGGGCGCGCTTTTGTGCACGCTGCTGACCGTGGCCACCATCGCGCGGTTGACGCCGCTTAAAACCATCGAGCCTTATGTCATTCAGGTCGACCAGAAAAGCGGCATCACGCAAACGGTCGATCCGGTGACGGTGAAGGAACTCACCGGCAACGAAGCGGTGAACAACTACTTCATCGTGCAATATATCCGCTCGCGCGAAACCTATAGCCTGACCGATCTCGCGCGCAACTACAACCTGGTGCGGCTGATGTCGGACAGGGCCAAGGTCTATACGCAATGCGTCGCTCAGGCCGGCCCCAGCAACCCTGCCA
>CAZUKF010000191.1:0-3055 GCA_964620765.1 uncultured Rickettsiales bacterium
CCTCTCGCCCTCCCGCTGCACCGCTGCACAGCCGCCCAGCAGCAGGCTCACGCCACGCCCGCTGCCGCGCCTGCAGGACGAGGTGGTGCGCTCGCCGGGGCCCACGCCCGAGGCCATGTCTGAGATGCTGGCCAAGCACAAGGAGAAGCAGCAGCGGCTGCGCGAGCAGGCGGCGGCGCAGGGTGCCGAGCGCTCGCCTGCGCCGTCGGCGGCGTCGCAGGGTGAGCCTGCGCCGCCGGCCTTGCATTGCTTTGCTTTTTCGCAGGCATGCTGCAGCTCGCGGAGAGTGAAATTGGGCAGGAGAAGGCCCGGCGCGCGTGCGGTCGCATGCGATACTTACTAGCGGCGGGCTAAATTCTGCCGCCCGCCCTGATGCGGCGCTGGGAGGACTACACCAAGGCCAAGGAGGACATGCTGGAGCGGACCCACATTCCCGAGGCGCGCTGGTGGGTGGTGGAGGCCGACGACAAGAAGCGCGCGCGCCTCAACCTCATCCACCATCTGCTGTCGCAGATTCCCTATGGCGAAGTGCCGCACGCCGAGGTGCGCCTGCCCGCGCGCGAGCGCGCGCCGGACTACTCGCGCCTGCCGCTGCCGCAGGATATTTATATTCCGTCGGTGTACTAGCGCTCGATCCCTTCTCGCTCCATGGCGGGGCGGGATATTCTTACAGGATAAAAGGTGATTCAACAAAGAATCACTGTTAGCGGGGAAGCAGTACATTGGTGATTCATATTTGATACACTACTAGCTCATGGGCCTGACCGTCCTCCGCTACGTCGCCGCCGACGGCAAAACGCCCGTAACGGAGTGGGCCAATACCCTGGACACGCCGGCGCGCGCTGCGGTGCTGAAGCGCTTTGTTCGGATGACCGATGGCAATTTCGGGGATTGGAAAGTCGTTAAGAACGGCAATGGAGTGCGCGAACTGCGCATCCATTTAGGCCCCGGCTATCGAATCTATTTTGCCCGCGAGGGCGAAACCGTGGTCCTTTTGCTTTGCGGTGGCGCAAAGGGCACACAGGCCGCCGATATCGAGCGCGCCAAGAAATATTGGCAGGAGTGGAAAAATCATGGCAAATCACGATAAGGGGCCAAAGGCGATTCCGATTGACGCCTGGATCATGGACCAGCTTGCCGATCCCGAGATGGCGGCTGCCTACCTAAACTCGGTACTCGAAGACGGAGATATTTCTGAATTCCTTGTGGCGCTCCGTCTGGTCGCGAAAGCGCGAAAGGGCGGTGTGGCCGGCGTGGCGCGGGATACGGGAATCGGGCGCGTTACTCTGACGCGAGGCCTGACTGAAGAGGGAAACCCGGCCATCCGCAATGTGGAAGCAATACTGGAAGTGTCCGGTTTACGGTTGGCTATTCAACCAAAGAAAAAAGCCCGGCGCCGCACAGCGCAAGCCGCAGGCTGACACGAACAGCAGGCGGCCCAGGTATTTTCCGGGGCGTTCATCATTGCCCTTAAGGCTTCGCCCTCGCCTCCATCTCCGCCACCTTCGCCTCCAGCGCCGTGATTTTCTCGCGCGTGCGCGCCAGCACCTTCTGCTGGATGTCGAATTCTTCGCGCGTCACCAGGTCGAGCCTGGAAAAGAACGACGCCATCATCAGCTTGAGGTTCTTCTCCACATCGCGCGCGGGGCTGGCCGCCAGCAGCTCGGAGAGCCTGGCGTTGAGTTCGTTCAAGAAGCGTGGCGGTTCGGTCATGAAAAAAGTGTAGCACGCGCCGCTGCCGCGCTCTGGAGACGAAGGCTTGTATCCCAGCTAGCCCGTTTGGCATGGATTTTCGTGCCAAAACGGTGCGCCACGCGTCGGGTATGCACCGAAAATGGGCACCACTTCTGTGCCCTTTTAAGGCTGATGCGGTAACCGGATGAAATACAAGGGAAAAAAAACTGGCACGCCCTGTGCTGACCAATTTCCTTGCTATTTACAACCCTGAAAGGTACCCATGAAAAAAACCCTCCTCGCCGCAGCGCTCGCCGCGGCCTTTGCCGCGCCCAGCCTCGTTTACGCGCAGGCCAAGTCACCGCACACGTTTACCGGCAATGTGACCGTGGCCAACGACTATCGCTTCCGCGGCATTTCGCAGACCTTCGAGCAGCCGACCATCCAGGGCGGCTTCGACTACTCGCACGCGAACGGTTTCTATGCCGGCATGTGGGCCTCCAACGTTTACGGCAACCAGGTTGCCGCCGCCCTGGGCAGCGCCCCGGTGTACGCCGGCGGCAGCATCGAAATGGACTTTTACGGCGGCTACAAGTTCAGCGTGGGCGACTTCGGCTTTGACGTGGGCTTCCTCCAGTACTACTACCCGAACGCGAAGTACGTGGTGCCCACCACCGAAAAGTACAACAACCAGGAACTCTACGGCGCGGCCAGCTGGAAGTGGTTCACCCTCAAGTACTCCCACGGCCTGAGCAACTTCTTCGGCTACAACCAGAACACCAACGGTGCGACGTTCTGCGGCATCAGCAAGGACACCCCGGGCGTTTTCTACACCCCGGCCAACGCTCCGGACGGCTGCATGAACGCCAACGGCGGCTCGAAGGGTTCCGGCTACCTCGACCTCACGGGCACGGTTGAAATCGGCGCGGGCTTCAACCTCACCGGCCACATCGGCCATCAGACCGTGAAGAACTACGGGAAGCTCTCCTACACCGACTGGAAGGTCGGCGTGACCAAGGAATGGGTGGGCCTGACCTTTGGCCTGGCGGTGATCGGCACCAACGCCAAGGAGTCGTTCTATCGCGTCGTCGAACCGGATGGCGCCGGCAACTTCAAGCAGAAGGACACCGGCGACACCACCGCGGTTGTATCGATATCCAAGACGTTCTAAGCCGTTCAACCTGAAAAGGGGGCTTGGTACCAGCCCCCTTTTCACGGGCTTTCTCTAGGGGATTAGTCATGAAACTCGTCACGGCAATCATCAAGCCGTTCAAGCTCGACGAAGTACGCGAGGCGCTGTCCGGCATCGGCGTGCAGGGCATCACCGTCACCGAAGTCAAGGGCTTCGGGCGGCAACAGGGGCACACCGAGCTGTATCGCG
>CAZUKF010000192.1:0-3004 GCA_964620765.1 uncultured Rickettsiales bacterium
AGCCCGGCAGGATCAGGATATACACTTCCGGATGGCCGAAGAACCAGAACAGATGTTGGAACAGCACCGGATCGCCGCCGCCTGCGGGATCGAAGAAGTGGGTGCCGAAATTGCGGTCGGTGAGCAGCATAGTGATCGCGCCCGCAAGCACGGGAACGGCCAGCAGCAACAGGAACGCGGTGACGAGAATCGCCCAGGGGAAGAGCGGCATTTTAAACAGCGTCATGCCCGGCGCACGCATATTGAAGATGGTGACGATGAAATTGATGGCGCCGAGAATCGAGGAAATACCGGCCAGATGGAGCGCGAAAATCCCCAGATCCACCGACATGCCGGGATGCGAGGCGAGCATGGACAGCGGCGGATAGACCGTCCAGCCCGTGCCCACGCCTTCGCCGATGACCGACGACAGCAGCAGCAGAAGAAGCGACGGCGGCAGCAGCCAGAAGCTGATATTATTCATGCGCGGAAAGGCCATGTCGGGTGCGCCGATCATGAGCGGCACCCAGAAACTTCCGAACCCGCCCATGAGCGCAGGCATGACGCGGAAGAACACCATGATGAAGGCGTGCGCGGTGAGCACGACGTTGTACAGCTGATAGTCGCCGAGCATGCCCGCAGCGCCGAACAGCGCGCCGTTCGGATGCGCGAGCTGCATGCGCAGCAGCACCGAAAACGCCGTGCCGATGAGGCCCGCCACGCAGGCGAATATCAGGTACATAATCCCGATATCCTTGTGGTTGGTGGAACACAGCCAGCGTTTGATGCCGGTGGGGGTGTGATCGTGATGCGCGTCGTGATGGCTCATGGCGATGTCCTATTTCTTAGCGTGTTTTTTTTCGGTTTTATCATCCGCAGCGGGGGCGGCGATGCCCGCCTCTTTCTTTTTGGCATCCACCCATGCGGCGAAGTCTTCTTTGGATACGACGTCGATCACGATGGGCATAAAGCCATGGCCGACGCCGCACAGCTCGGAGCACTGGCCATAGAACGTGCCGGTTTTTTCGGCCTTGAACCAGGTTTCGTTCAGGCGGCCGGGCACGGCGTCTTTCTTGACGCCGAAGGCAGGCAGGGCGAAGGCATGGATCACATCCGCGCCGGTCAGCAGCACGCGCACATTCGTATCCACCGGCACGACGATGCGGTTATCGACCGCGAGCAGGCGGTGTTCACCGGGTTTCAGGTCTTGCTCTTTTTTCATGTAGCTGTCGAAGCCGAAGCCGCCCTGATCCGGGTATTCATAATGCCAGTACCATTGGTAGCCGGTGACTTTGATGGTCATTTCCGGTTCTACCACATGTTGCATGAAGTAATGCAGGCGAAGCGACGGAATCGCGATGGCGACGAGAATCAGAATCGGAATCACCGTCCAGATGACTTCCAGCTTCGCGTTATGCGTGGTTTTGCTGGGGACGGGGTTGTTGCTGCGGCGGAAGCGAAGGCAGATATACACCAGCCCGACCAGCACAAACACCGTGATTGCGGTGATGATGACCAGCAGAAAATCATGCATCTGATACAGCCGCTCCATCACCGGGCTTGCGGGGGTTGGAAAGCCAAGCTGCCAGGGTTTGGCTACGCCTTCGTAGGCCGTATCGGCAAAGGCGCCGGAAGCACAGAACAACGAGGCGAAGGCCGCCATCATCGAGGCAAGTTTTTTCATGGGTGGACCACCTATATATAGATAACGATCATGGGGTTGTAATCTGTCCTTGCGGCGAGTGCAACGGTTTTTCCAATCATGAGGCCGGTTGTGTTGTCGGCGTGATCCATCAGTTACATGAAAGCCACATTGACCGGGGAAAGCCGGAGCGTTAGGGTAGGGTATAATAACACGAGTAACGCGTTTTTTCTTCCTTCCCCTCTCCCGCGTGCGGGAGAGGATAGATTTCCTTAGCGGCCACTACTTCAGTGGACGCTTAGGAAATCTTGGTGAGGGTGAGTCGGCGGACAGTGGGCGGAGGACAGCTGGACGGTAAAAAACTTTTTACCGTCCACCGTCCACTGTCCAGCCGTCCACTGACAGTCACCCCCACCCGGTTTTCTAACCTTTGCGAAGGCGCAAAGCTAAGAAAACCGACCTCCCCCGCAGGCGGGAGAGGGAAAACTCGTTACTCGCGTTATAACACCGAAAGAAAAGCCATGACCACACCTTCCCTCGACGATCTCTTCTTCACCCGCACGGGCCTGGATAAGCCGCGTGTATCGCGTCTGGTGGAGGAGGCGCTGTTTGGCGCGGATGACGGGGAATTATTCCTTGAATATATGCAGTCGGAGAATCTGAGCTTCGACGACGGCAAGCTGCGTAACGCCAGTTTCAATACCTCGCAGGGATTCGGGCTGCGTTCGGTGCTGGGCGAGGCGACGGCGCTGGCGCATGCATCGGATCTGAGCGAGGAGGCGATCCGCCGGGCGGTATCCACCGCGCGCGGGGTGCATTACGGGCAGGAAGGCGCGCATGCGGTGAATCCGCCGCCGTTCGGCACGAACACCCGGCTGTACGGCGATGTCAATCCGCTCAAGGAAGTGGCGTTTGAGCGCAAGATCGCGCTGCTTCAGGACATCGACGCCTATCTGCGCGCCAAAGATCCGCGTGTGAAACAAGTATCGGCGACGCTGGCGGGGCAGTGGCAGGCGGTGCAGATCATGAAATCCGACGGGCGGCATACGGGCGATATCCGGCCGCTGGTGCGGCTCAATATGAATGTGCTGGTGGAGCAAAATGGGAGGATGGAAACGGGAACGTCCGGCGCGGGCGGGCGCGTGGGCTATGCGGAGTATATTTCCGAAACCAACTGGAAACGCTTGGCCGATGAGGCGCTGCGGCAGGCGCTGGTGAATCTCGAATCCGTGCCTGCCCCGGCGGGGGAGATGCAGGTGGTGCTTGGTTCCGGCTGGTGCGGCGTGCTGCTGCATGAGGCGGTGGGACATGAGCTGGAAGGCGATTTCAACCGCAAGGGCACGTCGGCATTTTCGGGGCTGATGGGCAAGCAGGTGGCGAGCA
>CAZUKF010000193.1:0-2896 GCA_964620765.1 uncultured Rickettsiales bacterium
CCACGGAAATAAAAATGGCGCGCGAAGTCGTAACTGCCCGGCATGACCGGCGACGGCAGCGGATAGAGATTGGCCAGAAAGCGGATGCGGTCGCCGATCTGGAGTTCGTCAGGCAGCCCACGGAAGCTCACGCGCACCTGTAGCGGCGTTGCTTCCGGCGATAGTTCTTCAATGCTCAGATGCGAAAGCACGAGCTTGGTTTTTTTCTCCACCGGCTCGATTTCCTCGATGGTGCCCTCAACCTCATGGTTGCGCAGCTCATGTGTGAGCAGCGGCGTCGCCACGCGGTAAGCGCGCCACTGGGCGGCGGCAAATCCCAGCGCGATAAGCAGGATGACGCAGGCCAGCGGGCGCAGCGGGCGTTTCCACAGCAGCGCGAGCAAAGCAAGCGACGCGGCCAGTGCAACGGCTCCGGCAAAGGGCGGCGGTTCATCGGCCAGCGTGAAATACCCGCCGATCCCCACCATCGTCACCACCGGCGACCAGAGGACGAAGCGTGGGCGGTCAGCCTGGAACCAGCTATGAAATGGTGTGAGCATCGTTTTTCCAACCGGTGAGGGTGATGAGGTCGATGGTGGCGGTGACGCGGCCTTCGGGCGTGGAGAAATGTTTCCGGTAATCCTCGAGGGCGGCGAACAGCAGGGAGCGTGTGGTAAAGTGGCGGGTGCTGGCAAGCAGGGCGTTGGTTTCGCCCATTCCCCGCAAATCCTGCAAGAGTTTGAGCGGGTGTTCGTAGGACAGGGTGAGGGTGTCGCTGTCGGTGACGGGTAGCGTGAAACCGGCGCGTTGCAGCAGGCTTCCGGCGTCCTTCACGTCGATGAAGGGCGAGATGCGCGGGCTGATGCCGCCGGAAATCGCAAGTTCCGCACGCTCAAAAGACTGGCGCAATTCCCTGAGCGTTTCCCCGCCGGGTAGCGAGGCGAGGAACAGGCCGCCGGGCTTGAGGATGCGGTGGATCTGCGCCAGCGTGCCGGGCACATCATTCACCCAATGCAGGGAGCCGACGCTTAGCACGAGGTCGAAACTCGCGGGCGCGAAGGGGAGATATTCTTCGTCGGCGACAAGCTTTAAAATTCCTCCCCCTTTAGGGGGGAGGTTAGGAGGGGGGCTTATTGGAGAAAGCCTCTGTTGTTGCGCCCCCCTCCCGGCCTCCCCCCTAAAGGGGGAGGAGAAGATCATCGCCTCCGACACATCCGCCTGCACCAGCGTTTCAATGCCCGCTTGCGGCGGCAGGTATTCCGCCAGCAGGCCGTGATGCGCGCCGAGATCAAGCGCCATGGGGAAGCTGCGCGTGATGTCGGGCAGACGGTCGGCAAGCCGCTCGCACATCTGCCGCAACAGGAAATCATGCGCGGCAATGCGCGACGCCGCCCGATCCCGATGCTGACGCAGGCGGGAGCGATTGAAAATAACAGGAGAAGCAGCTAAAGTGGCCATGGGCATGAGGTACGTTGAAATACGGGTTACTAACCTGCCCGACTAGTGATGTCGGACATTATGTTGACCCCTCTCCTCCCCGCGCAGGCGGGGAGGAGAGGGGTCAACATAATGCACTTTGGAACTAACCCGACAAGTTACTATACAATATTCTCCATTATTGCCTATTACCTATTGCCCAACCCGTAAAGCCCCCATGCCCCTGCTCCCCGCGCTGCTTAACCTTCTCTTTCCGCCGCAATGTCTGGTGTGTCATGCGCCGGTGGGCAGTAACGGGACGCTGTGCGTGGCGTGCTGGCAGCAGATACGTTTTATTACCGATCCGTATTGCACCACCTGCGGCAACCCGTTTGATTTTTCGCTCGGCGCGGGCGCGATCTGCGGCGAGTGCATCCGCGAACATCCACCCTATGCGATGGGCCGGGCGGTGTTTCGCTATGACGAGCATAGCCGCGCGCTTGTCACCCGCCTTAAATATGCCGATCAATCCCAGCTGGCCGCGACCTATGGCCTCTGGCTTGCGAATTTCGGCAAGGAGGTGGTGGCCAAAAGCGACGTGATCGTGCCGGTGCCGCTGCATTACTGGCGGTTTCTGGGGCGGCGGTACAACCAGTCGGCGCTGCTGGCCTACGCGCTGTCCAAACATTGCGGCCTGCCGGTAATTCCCGATGCGCTGAAGCGCATCCGCCGCACCCGTCCGCAGCCCGGCCTCACCCGCCAGCAACGGCAGGAGAATGTCAAAGGCGCGTTCATCGTGTCGCCCCGGCACGCCGCGCAACTCAAAGGGAAAACCCTCCTGCTGATCGACGATGTGATGACCACCTCGGCCACCATCCATGAATGCAGCCGGGTGCTGCTGAAGGCAGGCGCGATGCAGGTCTATGTGCTGACGCTGGCGCGGAAGGCGGGGTAAATATTAAAGCACTGATATTTATTGAAAAATTCTATTAAACCAATTTTAATTCCAAACGGTTATAATGGTTACTATGACTGCTTCGTCCTGGACCGATAATGTAAGTAAAGAGCTGCTGCCGATTGAACAAGCAGCGTATGATCGCATGAATGAAGCCGTCCAGCGGACTATCACGCTTACAGAACGGAATGCAGAACTGCATTGGTCACCGGACAAATCTGCTGACATAATCGCACGCGAGGGCACACCGCCTGATCTTGCCACCGCCACCGGACGCACACGAAGATCCAACCAGAATTTGCGTTATATGAAGGAAAATAATCTCGATTGCCCGGAAGCATTTTTGCAGCGCATGACCGAAACGGTAAGAAAAAAACGTGTCGTCCTTGGGTTCGAATATAGCGACAAGCACCGCGAATGCATCATAGAAGAAGGTCGGCTGCTGAGCAATTATGCCTTGCAACAGCGGGGGGCAGACACATCGGGTGGCACCGGTTCAAGCATGGTTGGCGACGATCCATTGTTCGGCAATACCGACTTCGTATT
>CAZUKF010000194.1:0-2891 GCA_964620765.1 uncultured Rickettsiales bacterium
GCTTTTTGTTGAAAAATACAAGCAGCTGCCGGGGGATTATAACAACGCGGCTACCGCTTGGGGCGCCGATACCGGCTGCCCGAACACAACGTTCAACACGCAGCCCAAGCAGGCCACCTGCAACGGCAACGGCGACGGCACCATCGGCAGCTGGAACGGTCTTCTCTACAGTAACACGAATGAGTGGGGCCGCGCGTGGCAGCACATGGCCAACGCCGGCATGATCGACGGCAAGTTCACGGGCGTTATCGGCAGCGTGCCGGGGGCGCAGCTTCTGGATACCGGCCTGCCGAAATCCTCTATCAAGGGTGGTGGCTATACGCTGCTTTATGAATATTACGCGGTAACCACGGTCAATAATTTTGCCAAGCTGGGCAGACACGTGCTGCATTTCGGCGCGGTGGATACAACCTGCGCCGGCGGCACCGGCCCGGCAGACTGCATCACACGCGGCCCGCTGCTGGTGCCCACTGACGCGCTGGAGATGGACCAGAAGATCGATGACGGCCTACCGGGCAAGGGCAGGGTGATGGCGCGGCCTTCATCCTCAACTATCAATCCCGATTGTACCACCACCAACGACCCCAATACCTCGCGCTACGACGCGACCACTACCGTGCCCGCGTGTGCGTTGATTATTGATATGGGGTACTGAAGAAGGGGCATTGGGCTTTGGGGATTAGGGTTATCTCCAATCCCCAAAGCCCAATCCCTAGTCCACGATGACTTGTTTCTTTGCCGCATCAAACCGGAAGCCGAGTTCGCCTTTGAGCATCTTCACGGCGTGCTGGCCGAAGATTTCGTACCGCCAGTCATGCAGGAGGCGGGAATCACGGCCCTCGGCAATGGCCTCCAGATCATCACGCGAGGCGACCAGCCTGGGCAGGATGTTATGGCGGCGGCATTGCAGCGCTAGCAGCATCTGCAGCAGCGCCACTGCGTCTGCCCCGGCGGTGGAAGCCGCGGGCCGCGGCGACAGCTGCGGCCAGGTATCCGGCGGGCTGTTTATTGCTTCCTGCACCAGCACCAATAATTTTTCCTGTTGCGACGGCTTTAGACCGCCCGTGCCGCGCACGTGGCGCACATCATCTAAAGTATGCGGGATAACCGCTGCCAGCTCTGCCAGCGTTTCATCACGCAGCACCCGTGCGCGCGGCAAATCTTTCGCCTGTGCCTCCAGCTCGCGCCACTTACAGAGTGCGCGCAAGACCGCCAGCTGCTTGGGCTTCAGGCCGGAGAGTTTCAGCCGCCGCCAGGATTCATCCGGGTCAATACGGTAGGTGGCAAGATCGGTGAGCGTGGTCATTTCTTCCTTCACCCACTCCAGCCGCTTGGCTTTTTCCAACCCGCGGGCGAGCACTTCATAGGCCTCGCGCAGATGGACCACGTCTGAAAGCGCGTAATCCAGCTGCCGCTGGGTGAGCGGGCGGCGCGCCCAGTCGGTGAAACGGGAGGCCTTGTCTATATGCACGTTCACCGTGCGTTTGATGAAATCACTGTAAGAGATGGATTCGCCGTAACCGGCGAACTGCGCGCCTATCTGCGTGTCGAACACCGGGGTCGGGATTTTGCCATTCAGGTGATAAAAAATTTCAATATCCTGCCTTCCGGCGTGAAAGACCTTGAGTATCCTGGGATTGGCGAGCAGCTCCAGCAGGGGGGCGAGGTCCATGCCCTCGGCCAGCGGGTCAACGGCGCGGGCCTCCTTGGAGCCTGCCATCTGCAGCAGGCAAAGCTGCGGGTAATAGGTTTTTTCGCGGATGAACTCGGTATCCAGTGCGACAAAGGCTTCGCCCGCGAGGCTCTCACAAAAAGAAGCAAGCGCGGCAGTGGAGGTGATGATGTCTGAATTAGAGGCCAAGGGCCACGAGATCCAGATCCCCGTCGATTTTCAGTTTTTTGTAGCGGGAGGCTTCGCCGGTGGCGATGCGGATCTGCTTGGCGGCTACGCCCAGCGTCTTGGAAAGGAACTTCACCAGTTCCTTATTGGCCTTGCCGTCTTCAGGTGTGGCGGCGACGCGGACTTTAAGCCAGCGGTCTCCGGCGGCATCTTTTTCCCAGCCAACCAGTTGATTTTTAGCAGATTTTGCGATTACGTGCACGTGGAGGATATAAGGAATAGACATTTTATACCTCAGGGGGATAGACAGTTTGCTTGGCTTTTGAAACTTCGTCCTCTATAGGACAATACGCATTTAGCCGAAGTAACGGTCTTTGGCTACCAAAAATTTAATAAAAAATAGGTACTACTATGCATCCTTTCCGCACGCATAGCTGCGGCGAACTGAACGTTTCCCATGTCGGGCAAAAAGCCCGTCTTTCCGGGTGGATACACCGTAAGCGCGACCACGGGAACCTGCTGTTTGTCGACCTGCGGGACCATTACGGTCTGACCCAGCTGGTGGTAACCGAGAGCAACCCCCACGCGAGTGATATCGCCCATGCCAAGCTGGAGAGCGTCATCACCGTCACCGGCAAGGTGGTCAAGCGCACGGATGAAACCGTCAACAAGACGCTGCCCACGGGCGAGGTGGAGCTGGTGGTGGAAGACTATAACTTAGAGTCCGCTTCCGACACGCTGCCGCTGCAGATCAACGTTGAGCGCGAGCAGCCGGAAGATACCCGCCTGCGCTACCGCTTCTTGGATTTACGCCGTGAACAGCTGCACCGCAACATCATGCTGCGCGCGAATGTCATCACCGCGCTTCGCAATGAAATGCACAAGCAGAACTTCACCGAGTTCCAGACGCCCATCCTCACCGCCAGCTCGCCGGAAGGCGCGCGCGACTACCTGGTGCCGTCGCGCATCCACCCCGGCAAGTTCTACGCCCTGCCGCAGGCGCCGCAGCAGTTCAAGCAGCTGCTGATGGTCGCGGGCTTCGACCGCTATT
>CAZUKF010000195.1:0-2768 GCA_964620765.1 uncultured Rickettsiales bacterium
ATTTCTGCCCATAGCGCGGGGGAAGAGTTCGCCAGCCGCCCCTCATATTGCTCCCCCATCGCAAACGCCAAGAGTTGCGGCAGGTGCGAAACAGCCGCGTAAATGCGGTCATGCAGATCGGCGGGCATGTAATCCACGCTTGCCCCCAGCGCCTGCCAGAACGCGGCCACCTTCGCCACTTCCGGCGCCTCCGGCGCGGTGGGCGTGAGAATCACTTTTCTGCCTTCAAACAACTCCGCGCGCGCCGATGCGTAACCGCTGGTTTCCGCGCCCGCAATCGGGTGGCCCGGCACCAGCGCGGACACCAAGGGGGCCGACTCCAGCACCATCCGCTTCACCGAGCACACATCGGTCACGATCGCCCCCGGCGCCAGCGCGCCTGCAATTTCCTGCGCCACCGGCTTCAATGCGCGCGGCGGCACGGCCAGCACCACCAGCTCCGCATCCCGCACTGCTGCTGCGGCATCTGCATGAACGACAAATCCTTCGCTCTTGGCCAATGCCAGCGCCGCCGCGTCCGTATCCATCACCGAAATCACCGCGCCCGGCAAATACGCGCGCGCAGCCTTGGCCAGCGACCCGCCGATCAACCCTAAACCGAGAATGGAAATGCGCGTTATCATGGGTGTTTTGTTTTTCCCTTTCCTTCTACCTTAAAATAGCGCATCAAGAAAATCATCATGAGAGTGCTCGTCCTCGGTTCCGGCTTGCTTGGCGTAACCACCGCATATGTGCTCGCCTCGCGGGGCCATGCGGTGGAGGTGGTAGAGCGCCAATCCGCCAGCGGCGCGGAAACCAGCTTCGCCAATGGCGGCCAGTTGAGCTACTGCCACGCCGAGCCCTGGGCCAGCCCGCACGTGCTGCGTAAACTCCCGCTCTGGCTGCTGCATGCGGATTCTCCGCTTGTCTTCCGCCCGCGGCTGGATGCGGCGATGTTCCGCTGGGGGCTTTCTTTCCTGCTGCGTTGCCGCCCGGGTGCGGTGCGGGAAAGCACGCTGCACATGCTCAGGCTCGGGCTTTACAGCCGCCGCAAAATGCAGGCGCTGGTGGCAGAAACCGGCATTCAGTTTGATCACGCGGAAGGCGGCGTGCTGCACCTGTTTACTACCGCCAAGGAGCTGACCCACGCCAAGCGGCAATATGATTTCCAGGCGCAGTTCGGTTGCCCTTACAGCCTGCTTTCACGCGAGGAAACCATTGCGATGGAACCTGCGCTGGCAGCCAGCCAGCAGCCGCTGGCGGGCGCCATCCACACCCCGCTGGACGCCACCGGCGATGCACAGCTGTTTTGCCGCGAGCTCACGCGCGTCTGCGCGGAAAAGCTGGGCGTGCGGTTTCATTTCAACACCACCGTGGAACGTATTCTTGCGCAAGGCGGGCGCATCGTCGGCGTGGAAACCGGTACCGGCATTCACCATGCGGATTCGGTGGTGGTGGCGCTCGGCTCTTACAGCCCGCTACTGCTGAAGCCGCTGGGCATCCACGTGCCCATTTACCCGATGAAAGGCTACAGCCTCACCGTGCCGGCAAACGCTGCCGCACCCCGCGTGAGCGTAACGGACGGGCAGCACAAAATCGTCTTCAGCCGGCTTGGCAACCGCCTGCGCGTGGCGGGCACGGCGGAATTCGCCGGGTATAATGACACCATATTAGAGCAGCGCATCCGCCCCATCGTGCGCGCCGCCAAAACATTATTCCCCGGCGTGGCGTGGGATGCGCCGCTGCATCAATGGGCGTGCCTGCGCCCCTCCACTCCCGCGGGCCCGCCGCTACTCGGCCCCACGCCATACGCTAATTTATTCCTCAACACCGGCCACGGCACGCTGGGTTGGACGCAGGCGGCCGGCAGCGCGCATATCGTGACCGATTACGTGGAGGGCCGCGCGCCCGAAATCGCCACGGATGGCCTCACCTGGAGGAGCTTATGAAAACCATGCTCTACGATTGGTTCGGCTTGAACGCCTGGCTGTTTGACGCGGCCAACGGCCTGTTCGACGGCGGCTTTTACCGGCAGATGATGCTGTGGGTCACCGAGCTCGGCGACCACCACCATTTCAAATATATCGTGATTGTGTCTGCGCTTTTCTTAAGTGCGCGCTGGCTCTGGCGGCGGATGCGCGGCTTAGGCGGTGACCGCATGGAGCTGCGCGAAAGCATCGCGCATGTGGTTACGCTCACCATGGGTTATGCCATGTTCGGCCTTATCATTGGTGTGCTGAAAACCGTGGTGAAGCTGCCGCGCCCGTTCATGGTGGAAGAAGTACGCCAGCACATGCGTTTCTTGAAAGAGGCCTATCCGCCCGCCGATGAATATTACACCTCATTTCCCAGCGGACACGCGGCGGTGGTGGCGTTTCTGGTGGTATTCCTCTGGCCACATTTGAACGCGGCGGGGCGCATTGCGGCACTTGCCCTCGCGTTCATCGTCTGCTGGTCGCGCCTGGCCATCGGCATGCATTTCCCGGCGGATTTGGTTGGCGGCGCGCTGATCGGCGCTGCCTCGGCGTGGTTCGTTGGCCGCTATGTGCGCCGCATGATGCGGCTGGAGACAGCGTAATGATGCGCACCGGGCGAGTGGGGTAGCTTTGGGCGAACGCAAGCGGCATTACGCCAAGAGCTACCCAAGCAAGCACGAATACCACTGAGAGTAGCCTCTGCATTCCTCACTCCCTGTCTTAGACTCTCGTTCAATTAAAGCATTAGGCGCAGCTTGGCCTTTGCAATCTTGGCATTCCCCACCCGCGGCAGTTTGGCCATGATCACAACAC
>CAZUKF010000196.1:0-2740 GCA_964620765.1 uncultured Rickettsiales bacterium
ATTTACGAGGGCGTGACCCCGGCCTTTCAGGGCAACGGCGTTGCCGGCGCAATGCGCCGTACATTACTGGCAGACTTGGCGGAACACCGTTTCGATAACCGGCCGCACCGCATCTATATCGAGCTTACCGATAAAACAGACGATGCTTTTTTTGCTGCGCAGATGAATGTGAGGGTGCGGGAAATTGCATTTGATGAATACCAGGATGCGCTGGAGCATACGGGCTGGCGGTTGAACATCCTGACCGGGGACAGGCACCCTGACGAACCGCAGCAAATTTCTATTGCCGAGCTTGCTCCCGTGCTGAAAGCCAACCGCGAAATCGCGCTTGGCCACCGTATGAATGATGAAGAAAAAGCCAGAGATCCTGTGATGCAATATTACGACAGGATCTTTGCAGGCTGCCCGGACGGCACCATTGCAACGATTACCGTGCCCATGCCGTTTTACATGGAAAAAGTACACGGTATTAAAGGGTTCTCCGCCTGTCCTGAGCGCTGGTAGGCTGCAATAATTCCAGTAAATTCTCCACCAGCGCTTTCATCTCGAAATGATCTTCCTTCAGCATCATCGCGTAATCCGTGAGCGCTTTTCGTTTGCCTGCAAGCCGCACGTCGTCCTGCAACTGTTCATCGCTGTCTGAATAATCGCGCCAGTCGTGGTAGAGCTCGTTGTTGTATTTAAACCCATCGACGATTTTCTTGCCCTTGTTGTAGGTTTTCACGATCCCGGCGCGCAAGGTGGCGTCGCGCAGCTTGCCTATATTATGGGCGTTGCTGTCATACAGCGTGAAATAATCCTGGGTGAGGGGGTAGAAGAATTCCACCGCGTCTCCCGGCTTCAGATTCTCGATCATCGCGCCGATGCGGCGCATGTGAAATTCCCACAGCGTACCGAGCTCTACGGCCAGCGAATCCAGCAGGTTCTGGATTTCCTTTTCTTCCTGCCGGTCTTCCTTCACGGCGTCGGCGCGCAGGGCCTTATTGGTGGCATACAGCGTGAACAGCCCGCCTACCACCGCGCCGATCAGGCCGGAAAGAAAGCCGAAAAGATTCTGGAAAACGGCGTCATCCATCAGGCGGATTCCTTTAGGAACGAGGCGTCGATCAGGCTCTTGGTGTATTCCTGTTTCGGGCTGGCAAAAATCCGGTGCGTCTCGCCTTCTTCAACAATACGCCCGCCTTTAAGCACCACGATGCGGTGGGCCAGCGCCCGCACCACGCGTAAGTCATGGCTGATGAACAAGTAGGTGAGGCCGTGCTTGTTCTGCAGGCCGCGGAGCAGGTCGATAATCTGCGCCTGCACGGAAAGATCGAGCGCGGAGGTAGGTTCATCCAGCACGATCAGCTTCGGGCGCAACGCCAGCGCGCGGGCGATGGAAATACGCTGGCGCTGTCCGCCGGAAAACTCGTGCGGGTAGCGGTTTTTCATCTCCGGCGAGAGGCCGACTTCCGTCAGCGCCGCGTCCACGCGCGCATTCCACTCTTCTTCCGTGAGTTTCGGCTCATGCACGCGCAGGCCTTCACCCACGATACGGTCCACCGGCATGCGCGGGTTCAGGCTGCCATAGGGATCTTGGAACACCACCTGCATGTCGCGCCTGAGGGGCTTAAGTGCCTTGCCGGTAATACCGTCTATCTGCTGTCCTAAAAACGCGATGCGCCCCTTGCTGTGGATGAGGCGGAGCAGCGCGAAGCCGAGCGTGGTTTTGCCGGAGCCGGATTCGCCGACAATGCCGAGCGTGGCACCCTCGGGCAGCGAGATGGAAGCGCCGTCCACGGCTTTCACTTCGCCCACGGTACGGCGGAACACGCCTTTCTTGATGGGGAAATAGACCTTGAGATTTTCACAGGAAATCGCCTCGCGCGCGCCGGCGTCATAGGCGCGCTGCTCGCCCTTGGGCTCGCTTTCGATGAGTTGTTTGGTGTAGGGGTGCTGCGGCCGCGCGAACACTTCTGAGACGTGCCCGGTTTCCACGATTTCACCGGCCTTCATCACCGCCACGCGGTCGGCGAGGCGTTTTACGATAGTGAGGTCATGCGTGATGAACAGCATGCTCATACCCAGCCGGTGCTGCAGCTCTTTGAGTGTTTTTAAAATCTTCGCCTGTATCGTCACGTCCACCGCGGTGGTGGGTTCGTCGGCAATCAGCAGCGCAGGATCGTTGGCAATCGCCATGGCGATCATCACGCGCTGGCGCTCGCCGCCGGAAAGCTGGTGGGGATAAGAAGCCATCCGGTCTTTCATGTGCGCCAGGCCGACGAGATCCAGCAGCTCGCCCATGTCACGCTGCTTGCCGTGAATCGTCATCACTTCCCTGATCTGCCGCTCCACATTGTGCAGCGGGTTGAGCGCTGAAAGCGGCTCTTGGAAAATCATGCCGATGCGGTTGCCGCGGATGCTGCGCATCTGCATTTCGCTTGCGCCGGCGATTTCCTCTCCCTGGAACACGATGCTTCCCGTGCGCACGGCATTCGGCGCGAGCAGGCCCATCACCGAAAGCGCGCTCATGGATTTGCCGGAGCCGGATTCGCCCACCAGCGCCAGCATCTCGCCCTTCTGGATAGAAAGCGCCGCGTTCTTCACCACGCGGTTGGCGCCGAAGGAAACGTTGAGGTCTTTGATTTCCAGCAGGTTCATTTGAACGTCTTTCTCGGGTCAAACGCGTCGCGCACGGCCTCACTGATAAAAAGAATCAGCAACAGCATCACCGCGAGGACGGCAAAACCGGTAATGCCAA
>CAZUKF010000197.1:0-2724 GCA_964620765.1 uncultured Rickettsiales bacterium
AGGTTCTCGGATACAAGCCCGATGGTGGGAATGATGGTTTAGGAGGTGATTTTGGTATAAAACATTGCCGCGAGCAACATATGGTTGGCCGCGAATACCCCAGAGATGTACTTCAGGACGGCACTCCTGGGGGCTGGGACTTAGGAGCAGTTCTTAATGCGCTTAAAGCTGGTACAGCAGAGGTTTCTGGCGGTGCTATTCAGGAAAAGTCGGGGGAGAAGAGAAAAATTGAGTTTCCATTGACGGTGCGGTTACAACCAACAATTGTTATAGAATATCTGCGTCAGCAAGACAAATTGCAAGGGCTAGCAGGCACTTACATCGCTTGATGGCTTGATGCAACGACTCCCCCCTCACGCCGCCGTCTCCCGGGGTGCATCCGCCTGCACGCCGATGCGTTCGAACACCCACACCAGCGCGCGGGTGAGTTCCAGCATCATGGCGTGGGTGTGGTTTGGGGTGGGGGTGATGCGCAGGCGTTCGGTGCCGCGCGGGACGGTGGGGAAATTGATCGGCTGCACATAAATATCGAACTGGCTGAGCAGCATGTCCGACGCCTGCTTGCAGCGCACCGGATCGCCCACCAGCACGGGCAGAATATGGCTCACGCTGGGCATCACCGGCAGGCCCGCCTTCATGAGCATATCGCGCAGCACGCCGACATTATACTGCTGGCGCGCGCGCTCCTCGCCGCTTTCCATCAAATGGCGGATGCTGGCGTTCGCGCCTGCACACAGCGCCGGGGGCAGGGCGGTGGTGAAAATAAAACCGGGGGCGTAGGAGCGGATCATGTCCACGCAGGCGCGGCTGGCGGCGATATACCCGCCCATCACGCCATACGCCTTGCCGAGCGTGCCCTGAATGACGGAGATGCGCGGCATGGCGAAATCGCGTTCAGCCACGCCCGCGCCGCGCTCACCATACATGCCCACCGCATGCACCTCATCGAGATAGGTCATGGCGCGGTATTTATCGGCGAGGTCGCAGATGGCGTGGATGGGCGAGATATCGCCGTCCATGGAATAGACCGATTCAAAAGCGATAAGCTTCGGCGCGGCGGGATCCGCCTCGGCCAGCAGCGATTCCAGATGCGCCACATCGTTATGCCGGAAAATGCGCTTTTCGCATTGGCTCTGGCGGATGCCGTGGATCATGGAGGCGTGGTTGAAGGCGTCGGAAAAAATGATGCAGCCGGGCAGCATGGCGCCCAGCGTGGCCAGCGTGGCCTCGTTGGTGACATACCCCGACGTCATCACCAGCGCGGCTTCCTTGCCGTGCAGCGCCGCGAGCGTTGCTTCAAGCTGCACCATTTCATGATGCGTACCGGAAATATTGCGCGTGCCGCCTGCGCCCGCGCCGAGGCGGCCGATGGCCTCCGACATGGCGGAAATGACTTTCGGATGCTGGCCCATGCCCAGATAATCGTTGCTGCACCAGACCGTGACGGTGCGCCCGGTGATATGGCTTTTAGCAAGCGGAAACGACCCGGCCTTGCGCTCCAGATCGTTGAACACGCGATACCGCCCCTCGGCCTTGAGCCGCAGGATACTTTGCTGAAAATGCGATTCGTATTCGATCAATCGTGTCATCCCGCATGGATTGCGGGATCCCCATCAGTTTTTGCCAGATCCCGCAACACGTGCGGGATGACAAGTGTTATGCAACAATATCACCGCCCCGACAAACACCAGCATCCCCCCCGCCTGATGCAGTAAGGCCAAGGGGAGCGGCACGGCATGGAGCAGCGTCAACACCCCCAGCGCGAACTGCACGCCAATCAGCGACGCAACCCAGACGCAAGCCTTGCCAAGATGCGCATTTTTAACATATTCGCGGTGGCAATACCACCAGAATATGAACCCGATCGCCACCAAAACCGCCACTGTCCTGTGTAAAAATTGTATCAGCGTGACACGATCGGCGAGCAGCCCGTCCGGCACGAACTGCCCGTTCATATCCGGCCATGTATTATACACCAGCCCTCCATGTAGCCCAGCCGTCAGCGCGCCGAGCGTGAGCTGGAGGAGGAGGAGGGTGAACCAGAGAAGGTACGTGCCTTGTGCCTTGTGATATGTGCCTTGTTTGTTTTCACTAAGCACAAGGCACAAACCACAAGGCACGGCGCGCAGCGCCTCCCACAGCAACAGTCCCAGCAGCAGCATCGCCGTCATGAAATGCGCGGCAAGCCGGATATGGCTTACGCGCGGGTCATCGACGAGGCCGCTTTTGACCATCAGCCAGCCGATCAGCCCTTGCAGCCCGCCCAGCGCGAAAATCGCGAGCAGCCGCCATTTATGCCAGCCCGGCAGCGCCCCGCGCAGGGAAAAAATCAGCCACGGAATGAAAAACACGAGGCCAATTGCCCGCCCAAGCAAGCGGTGCAGAAACTCCGGCCAGAAAATGCCTTTGAATGCCTCCGGCGTCATGCCGCGATTGACCTTGAGATATTGCGGGCTTTGCTGATACGCCGCGAATTCCTCGGCCCACTCGGCCTCGTTCAACGGCGGAATCGCCCCGTGGATCGGCTTCCACTCGGTGATCGAAAGCCCCGACCCCGACAGCCGCGTATACCCGCCCAGCACCACCATCGCGGCCACGAGCAGCGCGCAGATCAGGAGCCAGACGAGGATGGCGTGGTTGGTGGTTGGTGGTTGATGGTTGATGGTTGGTGACATTTGGGTATATATACTTCCAATCCTTACGTGAGTAACGAGTTTTTTCTTA
>CAZUKF010000198.1:0-2648 GCA_964620765.1 uncultured Rickettsiales bacterium
GCGCCGTGCAGGGCACGCTGCAGCGCTACAAGGAACTGCGCGACATCATCGCGATCCTGGGCATGGACGAGCTGTCCCCGGAGGACAAGCTCGCCGTCGGTCGTGCGCGGAAGATCCAGCGCTTCCTGTCGCAGCCGTTCCACGTCGCCGAAGTGTTCACCGGCTCGCCCGGCAAGCTGGTGTCGCTGGCCGACACCATCGCCGGCTTCAAGGGCATCTGCGAAGGCAAGTATGACGACCTGCCGGAAGCCGCGTTCTACATGGTAGGCGGCATCGAGGAAGTGGTGGAGAAGGCGAAAAAGCTGGCGGCGGAAGCGGCGTAAACCATGGGTGAGCCCGCTCGCAAGCTGGACATAAGGGGCATTATCCCGCGGGAGCTTACTACCGATCCCTATCTGCTGGATGGGCTGACAGAGCTCTACTTGCTGCTGCGTGGATTTGGTGACCGTCCGGCAGCGATTGCCTCTTGCACGGAGCAAGCGCATTTTAACGATAGCGTGCTGTGCATCAAGGAAGTCATTCAGGAGACACATATTCGCCTGATTCCGCCCCGGGAGGAGCATATTGTTGCTGCGCGCATGTTTGTTGCGATGGTGAATGAAGCTGTCGAGCAGGTAGAAGCTTCTTCTTTTGGCGCAGACTTGGAATTTGTGCCGGGCGTAAAGATAAGGGATAAGCAGATCGGCAACTGGCGCAGAAACGTGGATAATATTAACGAAGGATTGGGCCATTTGGGTGCCCATCCCCTAAGTCCGTCAGCGCGTGTTATGCACGTGGAAGAATGGAAAAAAGGAATTGATAATCTGGAAGTGGAATGAACATGACAGGCCTTAGCGTTCAAATCATCACCCCCGAAAAAATTATCTTCTCCGGCGATGCCGACATGGTCCTCGTGCCGGGCACGGAGGGTGAGTTCGGCGTGCTGCCGGGCCATGCGCCGCTTATTTCCACCCTGCGACCGGGTACCATCGAGGTCACCCGCGCCGGGCAGCCGCCGCTGAAGGTGACGGTGGCAGACGGCATCGCCGAGGTAACCCCTGAGAAATGCGTGATACTTACGCAAGAAGCCACGCAGTAGGGGATTAGGGTTTGGGCGTTAGGGATTAGGGGGAAATCCCCAATCCCCAAAGCCCAATCCCCTTCTGGCACATTGATTGCATCTTTTGATGCATGAACACGTCTTTTGACTATCCCGTTCAGTATCCCCGCCACGAAACGGCGCTGATGGACGCCCACTCGCTGGGCGGCGCGAACGTGGCCAAACTCAGCTCCGGCGCGGGGTTGGGCGGCACGCTGTTCGGTGCCGACGGGCTGACCTTCAAAGACGCGATCGACGTGGTGAACCCCCTGCAGCAATTGCCTATCGTGGGCGATGTCTATCGCGGGTTGACGGGTGATTCCATCTCGCTGGTTTCACGCGTGGCCGGCGGGGCGCTGATCGGCGGGCCGTTCGGCGCGCTGGCGGCGGTGGCCGGCTCGCTTTTTGAGGCCATCACCGGCGGCGGCGTTACCTCGCACGCGATGGCGCTGCTGGACAATGAAACCACTTCAAAGCAAGCTGCTTCGCAGTATTCCAAAGTCTACAAACTGGGCTAGCCCATGACGGCGTCACCTGCTCCCTCGGCAGATATTACGCACCTGCTGCTGGAGGGTGCGGCGCACCACCAGTGCGGGCGGCTGGATGAGGCCAAGTCACGCTACGCGCAGGCCATCTCCCGCGCCCCTGCCAGCGCCGATGCGCTGGACCTGATGGCGGCGTTGCATGTTGATCTGGGCGATGCGGTCGGCGCGCTGGCCTATTACAACGCGGCGGTGAAAGCCGCGCCTTCACGGATTGCCACCTACCAGGGCATGGCCCGGCTTTTTGCCGGGCAGCTGCAATACAGGAACGCCGAAATCTGTTTGCGCCAGGCGTTGAAGTTTGCGCCCGGTGAGGCGGTGCTCATGCGCCAGCTCGCGAGCGTGCTTGCACAGCAGGATAAAGAGGAAGCCGCATCGCTTTTTGCGCAGGCCCGTGCGCGTGACCCCTCACCCGTTCTGCAGCTGGAATCATTCCGCTCGGCGCCGACCGTGTGGTCCGATGCAAAGTCCATCACCCGCTGGCGCGCGCAGTGTGTGGAGACGCTGGAGAACATCCCCGTCATCGATGTGGAAAAAAACATTTCCGCCCTGCAGGAAAGCGAGGCGGGCATTGATTTCCGCATTCTCGGGCACGGGCTCGACAACCGTGCTTTCCGTGAGCGCTACGCCGCCTGTTTCCAGGTGCCCGAACCGGAGTTCCGCCGCAACGCGGGTAAAATACGGCGCGTGGGCATCCATGTTTCGGCGGCGAGCGAGAACATGTTTTTCAAAATTCTCGGGCCCATGCTGGAGCAGTGGCAGGATGACGAAACCGAGCTTGTCCTGCTTTGCTCGCCTTCCGGCGCAAGGAAACTTAAAGGGCACCGCGCCTGCGTGCTGCCGGAAAATCTTGCCGACGCAGCTGCAACGGCGCGCGCGCTTGCGTTGGACGTGGTGTATTTCTGGGAAGTGGGCAGCAGCACGGCCAATTATTTCTTGCCCATGCTGCGCCTCGCGCCGGTGCAGTGCACGTCTTGGGGCTCGGTGGAAACCACGGGCCTGAAGCAGATCGATTACTTTGCTTCTTC
>CAZUKF010000199.1:0-2638 GCA_964620765.1 uncultured Rickettsiales bacterium
CAAAGCGCCGGCGTAAACGTGCAGGTGGGCGGCAATATCGGCACACCTGCGCTTTCGCTGCCGCCGGCGGATGTCTACGTGCTGGAGCTTTCCTCCTACCAGCTGGACCTGCTGCACACCACGCGCTTCAACGTGGCGGTGCTGCTCAACCTCACGCCGGATCACCTGGACCGCCACGGCGACATGGAGGGTTACCTCGCCGCCAAGAAACACATCTTCGACCGCCAGACCGCCGAAGACGCCGCCATCATCGCCGTGGAGGATGATTACACCCGCAACCTCGCAGCCGCCATGCGCGTCAAGGGCCCGCAACGCGTAGTGGAAGTGAAAAGTCTGCAGCAACTGGAGGGCATCAACCTCGCTGAAATCCCCACGCTCACCGGCCGCCACAACTGGCAGAACGCCGCCGCCGCGCACGCCGCTGCACAGATCGTCGGCGTGCCCAAAGACAAAATCGCCGCCGCCATGAAAACCTTCCCCGGCCTCGCGCACCGGCTGGAGCTGGTGGCCAATCTCGGCGGTGTGCGCTTCATCAACGACAGCAAGGCCACGAATGCCGATGCCACCTCCAACGCGCTCGCACCGTTCGACAACATCTTCTGGATAGCCGGCGGCAAGCCCAAATCCGGCGGCATCGAGCCGCTCGCCTCCTTCTTCCCCAAAATCGCGCACGCCTTCCTCATCGGCGAGGCGGAAGAAGCCTTCGCGCAGACGCTCTCCGGCAAGGTGCCCGTCACACGCTGCGGCACGTTGGACAACGCGGTAAAAGCCGCTGCCCGTGCCGCCTTTGAAGCCGAAAAACCCGGCGCGGTGGTGCTGCTCTCGCCCGCCTGCGCCTCGTTCGACCAGTTCAAGAACTTCGAAGAGCGCGGCGACAAGTTCCGCACGCTGGTGCAACAGCTGAGAGGGAAAAGCCATGCGGCTTGACCGGACCAACAATTCGCTGCTCGGCCGCTGGTGGTGGACGATAGACCGTTATGCGCTGGGCGCGCTGGTCATCCTCATCTGCTTAGGCAGCGTGCTCGTCACCGCCGGCTCGCCGCCGGTGGCGCACCGCCTGAACCTGCCCACCTTCTACTTCGTGCACCGCCATCAAATCTTCCTGCTGCTGGCCCTGCTGGTGATGGTGGCCACCTCGCTGCTGCCGGTGGTCGCCGTGCGCCGCCTTGCCGTGCTGGGCTTCGGCATCAGCATGGTGCTGATGCTGCTCGTGCCCTTCATCGGCGTGGAAACCAAGGGCGCGCACCGCTGGCTTTCCATCCGCGGTTTTTCTATCCAGCCTTCCGAATTTATGAAGCCCTGCTTCGCGGTGGTGATGGCGTGGGTCTGCGCCGAGAAATACCGCCGTGTCGGTTTCCCCGGCAATAAGGTGGCCATCGCGCTTTACGCGCTGGTGGTGCTGCTCCTGCTGGCGCAGCCGGATTTCGGCATGACGCTCACCGTCACGGCCATGTGGTGCATCCAGTTCTTCATGGCGGGCCTGTCTTTCGCCTGGGTGCTGCTGCTGGGCGTGGGCGGCATCGGACTGGTGGCGGGCGCGTATCATTTCTTCCCGCACGTCGCCCGCCGCATCGACGGCTTCCTCGACCCCACTTCCGGCGACAACTACCAGGTGGCCAAATCCCTCGAGGCGTTTGAAAACGGCGGCGTGTTCGGCCGCGGCCCCGGCGAGGGCGAGGTGAAGCGCTACCTGCCGGATTCGCACACCGATTTCATCTTCTCCGTGGCGGGCGAGGAGTTCGGCATGCTTGCCTGCATGATCATCGTCTCCATCTTCGCCTTCGTGGTGCTGCGCGCGCTCTGGCGCGTCGGCAAGGAGAATGACATGTTCCTCATGCTCGCCGTCACCGGCCTTGCCGTGCAGTTCGGCATCCAGGCGGTGATCAACATGGGGGTGGCGGTCAACCTGCTGCCTGCCAAGGGCATGACGCTGCCCTTCCTCAGCTATGGCGGCTCCTCGGTGCTGGCCATCGGCCTTGGCATGGGCATGATGCTGGCTTTCACCCGGCGGAGATTCGGGAAGCAGCTATGAGCTTTGATCAATGGATGAACGTCTGCGGTATTTCGGGCGTTTGTATCTATCTTACGGCATGGTGGTGGTATATTCGCATCGGGGTGGGCGATTCCTTCGTGGCGAACTTCATGAATCGCCTGATGCGCACCACCGGCTTCCTTTTGATTCTCACCCCGCTTTTCCTGCGCTGGTATCTTTCCTCGTCGCTAATCCTGTTCGGTGCGCTGGCCATCATGATGATCGGCTGCTTTATCCTCTACAAACAGCGAAGTAGCTCTTGAAGCAGCCGCGCTTTGAGTTAATATTCATCCAATATGAATAAAGCTGCGGGATACTTCCTGACCTGTCGTGCTGAACTTGTTTCAGCATCCACGTTTCATCCTCGTGATTTAGGGTTGTTGCACGGTGGATCCCGAAACAAGTTCGGGATGACAGAATGACAAGTCCAGTCGTCATTGCTGCCGGGGGTACCGGCGGCCATATCTTCCCCGCCGAGGCGCTGGCGGAGGTGCTCCTCGCCCGCGGCGAGCGCGTGGTGCTAATGACGGATTCGCGCTTCGCCAATTTCAGCCACGGCGTTTTCACGCAGGTGGAAACCCACACCGTGCCCGCGGGCACGCTCTC
>CAZUKF010000200.1:0-2637 GCA_964620765.1 uncultured Rickettsiales bacterium
ATCCACGTGGTCGATGAGGGACGCATCCATGAACTTCTCGGCGTAGTTCATGTACACCTGCGAGCGGACGAAGAGTTCCACCACGTCTGCATCCAGCTTTTTGGCCTTGCGCATTTCACCGATGATACGCATTACCTCGGAGAGTTTCTTGGGCGCCTCGTAGGGGCGGTCATTGGCGGTGAGTGCTTCAAACACGTCCGCCAGCGCCATCAGGCGGGCGGGCATGGACATGCCGGCCGGGTTGCTTTCGCCGGGATGCGAGCCGCAGGAATACTCGGTCACGTGCTGCATGTGCTCGGGGAACGGCAGCGCGCCCAGCATGTTGTGGGCATGGCGCACCTGCTCGCCCATGGCCTTCTGCTCGCGGGCGTTCAGCGTGCCGCTTTTCACCGAGAGGCTCAGTAATTCATCTTCCGTCAGCAACGGCTCCACCCTGCCCTCGCACTCCCAGGTGCGGGCGGCGATCTGCTCCAGGCGCTTGAGGTCGGCATCCGTCAACGTGGTTTTGCCGCTGTTGACCTGGCGCAGGAATTTGATTTCCTCGTCCAGCGCGGCCACGTTGGCACCGGGTTCGCGCTTGAGCACTTCCCAGCGGGCAAGCAGCAGTTCCATGCGGTCCATGGCGGTGTAGAGCTTGGCGGCCTTGTTCAGGTGCCTAGAGCGGCCGATCTTGCTGCATTCGTGCAACCACGCCGCCACGCGCAGTTCATAGCGCTTCTGGTGGTCGAGGTTGAAATCCTTGAACACGCCCCAATCGGCGCGGTTGGCGGCTTCCGCCAGCATGCCGGTGAGCTCCGGCACGCGGTCTGCCGTGCTGGCTTCCAGCGGCGACTTTTTGTCCAGCGCGCTGGAAAGGCCGCGGATGAAAGATTCAAACAGCTGTTCCTGCGCTTCGACGAGGCGCTTGTTCTCCAGCACCACCGCCGCCTGCGAGGCCAGCGCCTCGATCAGGAGCTGCATGTCGTCGCTGAAGGCAATGGTTTCGCCGGCGCCACCGGTGGCGTTGATCAGCTGCAGGCAGCCGATCACCTCGTCCTTGTGGTTGATCATCGGCACGGTGATGATGGATTTGGTGCGGTAGTTCTCGCGGTCATCGAACTGGCGGGTGGCCTCGAAATCAAAGGCGCGCGTGTCGTAGACGTCGGCGATGTTCACGGTGATCTTGTCCAGCACCGCCTTGGCAGCCAAGATGCGCTTGTTGGGTGTCTTGCCGTCAAAGAGCTCCAGCGGCGGCAAGGGAGCCTTGCCGTTTTTGCCGCCGTATTCAATGCCCAGCGAGTCGCAACGGATGATGGAAAACTCCAGCTTGTCGCCGGTGCGGCGGTACAGCGTGCCGCCGTCGGCCTTGGCGATGGCCTGGGCCTCGGTCAGGATGCGCTCAAGCAGGGCATCCAGGTTCTGCTCCAGGGACAGCGCCATGGCGATGGATGTCAGGCGCTGCACAACCTGCGCCATATCCATGTTGGCGGATAAAGACTTCTTCGGTGCGGGGTTTGATGCGGTCATGCGGCCATTTTACCGTGATCCGCCTTAAGATTAAGTAAAGTTTAGAAATGCCCGCTCACGGCCCGCTTCCGCCGATTTTAACCATTCTCTAACCAATCAGCCCTACATTCACGCGCGAGGCTCTTACCTCTTTATGCAACAACATTTTTACGGAGATACCCCATGAAAAAGTTCTTACTGGCCCTTATGCTGGCTTTCGTTTCGACGGCCTGCTGGGCGGGCCAAGGCGCTACCGGCCACACCGGCTACCCCTATTCGGCACAGCAATATGACTACTTCAACCAACAGCCGCATCGCCATTCGCAGCAAGTTTCAAGCGATCAGATGTGCGAGCTGTGTTCGTGCAAAGACGCCAAGGATAGTAAGAAATCCATCAAGATGAACTGTTGCAAAGGACAGTGCACCACCGGCAAAACGGTGAAAAAATCCAAGGTAAAGGAAGCAACACCCGCTTCCGGGGATAAGGAACAGATGCGGCACTGACGCCGGTCTTCCCAATAAACGGCCCATCTCCTGCGACATCTCTCTTACGCATTATCCCGATGTACACGGCAGGTCAGGATGGGCCGTTTTATTTTGCGCGGAATTTGCTAGAGTCGGCGCATGAAAACGGCCTTTCTTTCCAATATACGTGAAATCCTGCGCTGCGCCTACCGCGCGGCCTATGACACCGTCATGCATGACGGTATCGAGCACGCGGGCTACCTTGCCTTCCTCGGCCTGCTCGCGCTGTTTCCCTTCCTTGTTTTCGTGGTCGCCATCGTCGGCGCCATTGACCCGGACACCGAGCTGACCCGCAATTTTGTGCGTGCTATTTCCAAACTGCCGCTGGAAGTTTCACAGGCGCTGGAGCCGCGCATACTGGAGATTACCTCCGGCCCGCCGGAGGGGCTGCTGACGCTGGCCATCGTCGGTACGCTGTGGACCGCCTCCTCCGCCATCGAGGGCTTGCGGACCATTTTAAACCGCGCCTACCAGGTGCGCACGCCGCCGCATTACCTGTTCCGGCGTTCGCTTAGTATCCTGCAGCTGATTGTTTTTGCCTGCACGGTGATCATCGGCACGCTGGTGCTACTCACCCTGCCCGTCATCCTCGCCGGCATGGATGCGCTCTTGGGCTGGCTGGGTTTG
>CAZUKF010000201.1:0-2635 GCA_964620765.1 uncultured Rickettsiales bacterium
GCCCCAGCCGGGCGGAGACCGCACCGAGGAGGTGAGGGTGGCACAGGAATTATTGCAGAGCCTTGGCCTGCGGCATTTTGCGCCCGCCGTTACGGCCTGCCCGGGCTGCGGCCGCACCACCAGCACCGTGTTCCAGGAGCTGGCCGACGACATCCAGCGCTACCTGCGCGAATCCATGCCCCGCTGGAAATCGCAGTTCCCGGGCGTGGAGCGGCTCAACGTGGCCGTCATGGGCTGCATCGTCAACGGCCCGGGCGAGAGCAAGCATGCCGATATCGGCATCTCGCTGCCCGGCACGCGGGAGCAGCCCATCGCCCCGGTTTTCATCGACGGCCGCAAGGTGGCCACGCTCCGCGGCGAGAACATCGCGCAGGAATTCCAAGCCATGGTGGAAGACTATATAAAAACCCGCTTTTCCCCGAAAAGAGAGATTGCGTAAGCAGCGGAAAAAGTATAAGAATCTCCGCAAAGGGAGCTTATGCTGTTTTCGCGTCTGGCGCTGCTGTTCGTACTGGTGCAATGGGGTTGCATCGCCTATGGCATGTTCGGCCAGGACTCGAAGATGATGTACCATTTCTTCGTCTACGGCTCGCCCATTTACCTTGCCATCAACTTCTTCAATGAAGGCTCGACCCTGTTCGAGACGAGCAAATACGTTATCATGCTGCTGGTTTTCCACCTCCTCAAATATATCTGCGTTGTGCAGTCGCAGGTGGTGGATGACCGCAACGGCACCGCCATTACCGCCATCGTGCTTGAGATCCTGTATCTCGCCTACAGCGGCTACCTGCTTTATTAGCTAGGCTCGTTTTATGTCATCCAAACTCCAGCCCGTGCGCGGTACGCACGATATCATGCCAGCGGAATCCGCCCGCCGCCGCGCGCTTGCAGATGCGTGGGCGCGCGTGGCCGGGCTCTACGGTTACGGCGGCATCGACACGCCCATCTTCGAGCAGACGGAGGTGTTTCACCGCACGCTGGGTGACACGTCGGACGTGGTTACCAAGGAAACCTACACGTTCACGGATCGTGGTGGCGACTCGATCACGCTCCGGCCCGAGTTCACCGCCGCCGTGGTGCGCGCGCTGATCTCGGAAAGCCTGACGCAGGATCTGCCGCAGAAATTCGCCTATCACGGCCCCGCCTTCCGTTATGAGAGGCCGCAGAAGGGAAGGCTCCGCCAGTTCCACCAGGTCGGCGCGGAACTGCTGGGTGCCGCCGAACCGGAAGCGGATGTGGAGTCCATCGCGCTGGCATGGCATTTTCTGAAGGAGCTGGGGCTGGAGAAAAAAGTCCGTCTCGAACTCAATTCGCTCGGTGATGCCGCCAGCCGCGACGCTTTCCGCGCGGCGCTGGTCAAATATTTTACCGGCCACCGCGAGAAGCTTTCCGAAGACAGCAAAACCCGCCTGCTCAAAAACCCGCTGCGCATCCTGGATTCCAAGGACCCGGGCGACCAGGCGCTCATCAAGAACGCGCCGTCTTATGACGCATGTCTTACGCCCGATGCTTTAGCGTTCAAAAAATCCGTCACCGAAGGGCTGAAGGTGCTGGGCATTCCCTACACGCTCAATTCCCGCCTTGTGCGCGGGCTGGATTATTATACCCACACCGTGTTCGAATTCGTGGCCGATGACGGGTTGGGCTCGCAGAACACCGTGCTCGCGGGTGGCCGTTATGACGGGCTCGTTGCCCTCATGGGCGGGCCGGACGTGCCGGGTGTAGGCTGGGCGGCGGGCGTGGAGCGCCTGCTCGCGCTTTCTGAAATTGCCGCTCTCGCGCCACGCCTTGTAACCGTTATTCCTGTCAGCGACGCGCAGGAAACCGCGGCATGGAAACTCGCGGGCGAATTGCGCGCGGCGGGCATCGCGGTGGACATGGCTTATAAGGGCAATGTAGGCAAGCGCATGAAGCGTGCCGACAAGATCGGCGCAAAAGCCGCCATTATGCTCGGCGAAGATGAAGTGAAGGCAGGCGCTGCTTCTTTGAAAATACTTGCGACCGGCGAGCAGAAAACGCTCCCGCTGGCGCAGCTCATCCCGGCACTGAAAGCGCTTTAGCCATGGCCTTTGAAGACAAACTCGATGCCCTGCTCAAGCGTCATGATGAGCTGAACGACACGCTGGCGCGCGGCGACGTTGCGGGGTCGAACTTCGCCAAATTCTCCAAGCAACTCTCAGACCTCACGCCGGTGGTGGAAACCATCCGCGAGCTGCGTGCCGTGGAAGGGCAGATGAAAGACGCCAAGGCCCTGCTGGCCGATGCCTCGCTGGATGCCGAGATGAAATCGCTGGCCTCGGAAGAAGCGCTGGAGCTGGAAAAACGCCTGCCCGCGCTCTCCCGCGCCGTGCAGCTGGCGCTGTTGCCCAAGGACGTGGCGGACGAGAAAAACGCCATCCTGGAAGTGCGCGCCGGCACGGGTGGAGACGAAGCAGCCCTCTTTGCCGCCGAGCTGTTCCGCATGTACCAGCGCTATGCCGCGGTGGTCGGCTGGCGGTTTGAAATTCTCTCCATCTCCGATACCGGCCTTGGCGGCTACAAGGAAGCCTCCGCCAGCATTTCCGGCAACAGCGTGTTCGCGCGGCTGAAGTTTGAATCCGGCGTGCACCGCGTGCAGCGCGTGCGGGCCACGGAA
>CAZUKF010000202.1:0-2634 GCA_964620765.1 uncultured Rickettsiales bacterium
GGAGATCAGCGAGGCGCCGAAAGAGAGGGCGACCAGCGCTTCAATGATTTTGCGCGTCTCCAGGCCCTGGTGTTGCAGGAAGAAGTAGTAGAGCGCGATGCCGAGCAGGCCGAGGCCCACCACCAGCATGCCGGTGACGGCGCCGGATTTGAAGGCGATGTCCAGCGCGGGCTGGACGCCTTTGCGGGCAGCTTCGGCAGTGCGGACGTTGGCGCGCACCGAGATATTCATGCCGATGTAGCCTGCAGCGCCCGAGAGCACCGCGCCGATGGCGAAGCCCACGCCCACGTAGGCGCCGAGGCGCATGCTAAGCAGCAGGCAGATGACGACGCCGACAAGGGCGATGGTTTTATACTGGCGATTGAGGTAGGCGCGGGCGCCTTCCTGGATGGCGGCGGCGATGTTGATCATGCGCTCCGTGCCGCAGGTGGCGGCGAGAATGGTGCGGATGGTGATAAAGCCGTAAACGAGGGCGGCAACACCGCACGCGATAATCAGCCATTCAATCGATGTCATGGGAACTCCGGAAGTTGTTGTAATGCAAGGCATGCAGTCATGCCAGAATCAGCGCCGGATGGCAACCAAAAAATATTTATATTTTACAAATATTTAATTAAGGTCGCGCAGGTAAGTGGCGAGCGTCTCTTCAGGGACATTGCCGAAAGCTTCGTTCCGGATGCGGCCCTCGGCGTCGATGAAGGCAAAATACGGGATGCCGCCGCGCCAGTTGGTGCCTAGCCGGGAGGTGAGAATTTCCATCGGCGTGGCGAGGCCGGCGGCTTTGAGGACGTAGGGTTCAAAATTCGTGTATTTATTCTCCAGCAAATAGCGGCTTAACTTGATAAAATCACGGTCTACGGAGAGATAAACCGGCTGGATATCCTTGAAAAACGCAGAATTCATGCCATGCAGCGTTTCCATCGCATCCCGGCAGTGCGGGCACCAGGAGGCGTAGATGAACAACATGACCGGCTTTTTTTGCTCGCCGCCGAGGCGTTTTTCCTTCACCAGATCCACCAGCTCCACGGCGCGGAGGGATTTGAGTTCCTGCGCAAAGCCGAAAACCTCGGTTTCCTCCACCGCCAGGGCAGGCGTGGTGAGCAGCAGCAGTGCTATGAACTGACTAGTCAGGAGGCGGGAGAGGTGAAAAAGCTTTTTATTCATATGTTTCAATATTTTTACTTTGTAAAAGTGTGTCTTTTTAGCGGTTTTTCTGGCGCGCTGCGGTGTTTTTGCTGCTTTTGTCATGTCATTTTTTACGCGCGGCTGCAAGCGGACCTTCCCCAGAATACCGCGCGGGGACGGTTTCCGGAAGGGCTTCATGGGATTGTCATACAATTTCCGTGGGATGGTTTGGTATATTACGCTGTTCGTACTTTTGTTTTGAGCAATCGAAACAGGAGTTGGCTGGTTTTACAGCCGGAAGGGGGGATGGACGAACATTCTCTTCCCGGCAAACCCCAAGGACCCGGTGGTCTAATAAATCGACCGGGTGAGTGCGATGTTGGAGAGGTTGTTCCGGACGATGCCTGATGTGTTCTGGCGGTTTCTGCCGCTGGGCCTGCTGGTGATCGCGGTCGTGATCTCAGCACTGGTGTCGGTTCACGCGAAGTCCGAGACCGTGACCGTCTTCTTCGCCGGCTTTCTGTGCGGCGGGATGTGTGTGACGGGGATCGTGTTCGGCTTCTTCGAGGTGCGGCAGAAGCCCGCGCCGGGCCTGGCCTCGGCCACGGCCTTCCACTGACCTGACTACAAGCAGTACAACTGGTGACCCCCGCTACACGCGGGGGTTGCCTTTTCTGGGGCCTTGAATTCACAGTATTGTCATAATTTCCGCGTGCACCGTTGATAAAATGGGCGCCAGTCGCATCTCGTATGGAAACATAAGGGATTTAAGGGAGGATTCCCTGTTCACGTCTCGCCGTGAAGTTTGCGACGAACTGAGCGGCTCGTCTCGCCCCATGGAAGTCCCCTCACAAAGGGGAGGAGTGTCCGATGCATCCTATCTGTTGGATCGGTCTCGGTGTGGTGGTGGTGGTGGGTCTGGCGCTGTTCATCTTCCGCCCGCGCGGCAAGGTGGACGACCGGCCCAGCAAATGGACGCCGGGGGACGAGTAATCGTCCCCGGGACTCGCAAGGGCACCCCCCGCGTACGCGGGGGGTGTTTTTTTGTAGTGTCATTCTGAACGAAGTGAAGAATCTACTTAGTAGATCCTTCGCTACGCTCAGGATGACAAAGGTAAGATGGATCGCTCTAGAATCGCTGCGCGATTCGGGCGATGACGAGTTATAATTTAATGCTTCAGCGCCTTCACCAGTTCTTCTGTGACTTTCTTGGCGTCGCCGAAGAGCATCATGGTATTGTCCTGGTAAAATAATTCGTTGTCGATGCCCGCGTAGCCGGCGGCCATGCCGCGTTTTACGAAGATGACGGTCTTGGCGTTCCCCACGTCCAGCACCGGCATGCCGTAAATAGGGCTTTGCGGGTTGGTCTTGGCGGCGGGGTTCGTCACGTCATTGGCGCCGATGACGTAGGCCACATCGGTCGTTGAAAAATCATTGTTGATCTCTTCGAGCTCGAACACGCCGTCATACGGCACGTTGGCTTCGGCTAGCAGCACGTTCATGTGGCCG
>CAZUKF010000203.1:0-2595 GCA_964620765.1 uncultured Rickettsiales bacterium
TCAATCACGTCGGCGCGGGAGACCTTGTCTTCCAGCTCCTTGATGCGGCCCTCGCTGAAGCTCTGCTTTTCCTTGGCGGCATGGTATTCGGCATTTTCTGAGATATCGCCATGCGCCCGCGCCTCGGCAATAGCCGAGATCACGGCCGGGCGTTCCACGGCCTTGAGTTGTTTCAGTTCCGATTCCATCCGGGCATAGCCGCGGGCGGTGATGGCGATTTTCTCCATGGGTAATCCTCCTGCGTGCCTGTAAAGGCACAATATTATCAACTCCCGGTCTTTGCCGGGATGACAACAGGGGAAAAATACGCCTGCAGGGGCTTTACGTCAAGCCCGCCGCCTTTTTTGAGGGCGGCGATGGCCTGCACATAGGCGCGGGAGCCGGTAATGGTGGTGGAATAGGGGATCTTGTTCATCAGCGCCGTGCGGCGAATGCTGAACGAATCCGCGATGGAGGCCGCGCCCTCCGTGGTGTTGAGCACCAGCGCTACCTGGTTGTCCTTGAGTAGGTCCACGATATGCGGGCGGCCTTCGCGCGCCTTGTTCACCACCTCCACCTGCAGGCCCTTGTCCTGCAGGTATTTGGCGGTGCCGCGCGTGGCGATGACCTTGAAGCCATGCGCCAGCAGGTCGCGGGCGATCTCTCCGGCGGCGGGCTTATCGCTTTCGCGCACGGAAAGGAAGACGGTGCCCGAAAGCGGGATCTTGCTGCCGCCCGCCAGCACGGCCTTGGCGAAGGCACGGGGGAAGTCCGAGTCCAGCCCCATGGCTTCGCCGGTGGATTTCATTTCCGGGCCGAGAATGACGTCTACATTGGCAAAGCGGGCGAAGGGGAACACGGCTTCCTTCACCGCCACGTGAGTTGGCAGTGGGCGGTTTGCAGTTTGCAGAGAAGTTTTCCCCAACTGCAAACTAAAAGCTGCCAACTTTTCACCGGCCATGATTCTGGCTCCGATCTTTGCCAATGGAACGCCAATGGCCTTGGCGACGAAGGGCGCGGTGCGGCTGGCGCGGGGGTTGACCTCGATGAGATAGATTTCATTGTCCTTGATGGCGTACTGGATGTTCATCAGCCCCACTACCTTCAGTTCGCGGGCGAGCAACTTGGTTTGCTCCTCCAGCTTTGCGAGGATGGCCGGGGAGAGCGAATAGGCGGGCAAGCTGCAGGCCGAGTCGCCGGAGTGGATGCCGGCTTCCTCGATATGCTGCATGATGCCGGCGACGAAAACATCCTTGCCGTCGGAGAGCGCGTCCACATCCACCTCCACGGCGTCGCGTAAGTAAGCGTCGATGAGGATGGGGCCTTCGCCGAACATCTTGGAGAGTTCCTCCACGTATTGTTCTAGCGAGGGCGCGTCGTAAATGATGCGCATGGCGCGGCCGCCCAGCACGTAAGACGGGCGGACCAGCAGCGGGAAGCCGATGTCTTTCGCCGCCGTCATGATCTCGGCAACGTTGCGGCCGATGCCGCTCTTGGGTTGCTTCAGCTTGAGCTTGTCGATGAGCAGGCGGAAGCGGTCGCGGTCCTCGGCGAGGTCGATGGAATCCACCGACGTGCCGATGATGGGGATGTTCGCGGCTTGCAGGTACTTTGCCAGCTTCAGCGGCGTCTGCCCGCCCAGCTGCACGATCACGCCCACCAGCTCGCCGTTCTGCTGTTCACGGCGGATGATTTCCACCACGTCTTCCGGCGTCAGCGGCTCGAAATAGAGGCGGTCCGAGGTATCGTAATCCGTAGAAACCGTTTCCGGGTTGCAGTTGATCATGATCGTCTCGAACCCGGCGTCTTTCAGTGCGTAGGCGGCGTGCACGCAGCAATAATCAAACTCGATGCCCTGGCCGATGCGGTTGGGCCCGCCGCCCAGGATGACGATCTTGCGGCGCGAGGTGGGCTCGGCTTCGCATTCCTCGTCGTAGGAAGAATAGAGATAGGGCGTGGCGGAATTGAATTCGGCGGCGCAGGTATCCACGCGCTTAAACACGGGGTGGAGCTTGAGCTTGTGGCGCAATTCCGTGACGTCGGCGGGCTTTACTTTAGCAAGCTGGGCGATGCGTGCATCCGAGAAACCGGCGCGTTTCAGCGCGCGCAGCTGGGGTTCCGGGAGCGGGAATTTCTTGACCGCCTTTTCCATCTGCACGATTTCATCGAGCTGGCGGATGAACCACGGGTCGTATTTTGCAATCTTGCAGATTTCTTCGACTGTCATGCCAAGGCGCAACGCTTGCGCGGCCACCAGCAGGCGGTCTGGTGTCGGGCGGCCGAGTGCCGCGTAAGCGGTTTCCTTGTCCTTCACGTGCGTAACCTCGTTGAGGCCGGAGAGGCCTGTTTCCAGCGAGCGCAGGCATTTTTGCAGGCTCTCCTGGAAATTGCGGCCCATGGCCATCGCCTCGCCGACCGATTTCATGGCGGTGGTGAGCAGCGGCTCGGTTCCGGGGAATTTTTCAAACGTAAAGCGCGGGATTTTGGTGACTACGTAATCAATCGTCGGCTCGAATGAGGCGGGTGTCACCTTGGTGACGTCGTTGAGGATTTCATCCAGCGTGTAGCCCACGGCAAGGCGGGCCGCGACCTTGGCGATGGGGAAGCCGGTGGCCT
>CAZUKF010000204.1:0-2589 GCA_964620765.1 uncultured Rickettsiales bacterium
AGCGTGAAATCCGGCGCGGCTGCGCCTACTTGCACGGACATGGGGTTCTCCTGTTGTTGATAATCATTAAGGAATAGCTAGGTTACCCGCATGCGCGGGGGCAGGCAACCCTCAGCCTCTTCCAATGGGGTTTGAGTCTGAAGCGGGGCCGTATTTCCAACGGGGTATGAGTCTGAACGGGTAGCGGGTGTCGATCATGATGCAAGGCATGGTGATCGATATGAATGATGCAAAGTTGCAGACGCTGGCCCAGGTTAGGGCCTTTCTCAAAGGCACCGTAACCGTGGTGTTTGCGGTGGCCGCCAATGAGCGCTACGAGTTCGTGGCGCGCACGGTGCGCCGCTTCGGCTATGCCCGGCTCAAACGCGCCGACAAAGGCGTGGTGCTGCGCTTCCTGGGGCGCGTGAGTGGCTATTCCCGCCAGCAGCTCACCCGCCTGGTTCTGCGCGCAAGCGCCCGTGCACCGCTGCTCAAGCGCTACCGGGCTTCGCGGTCGAGTTTCGCCCGCCATTACACCGCAGCCGATGTGCGGCTGCTGGCTGAAATCGACACCTTACACGGCACCTTGTCCGGCCCCGCCACCAAGAAACTTATGGAACGGGCCTGCCACGTTTTTGGTGATCCCCGCTATGAGCGCCTGGCGCTGATCTCGGTGGCGCACCTCTACAATCTGCGCAAGCAAGCCGGCTATACGCGCCGCCGCCAGCACTGGACCAAGACCCGGCCCGTCACCATCCCCATCGGCCAACGGCGTGCGCCCGCGCCCAATAACCAGCCCGGCTACGTGCGCGTGGACAGCGTGCATCAGGGCGATCAGGATGGGGTCAAAGGGCTGTATCACGTGAACGCCGTGGACTGCGTCACACAGTTTGAGGCGGTGGCCACCTGTGAGCGCATCAGCGAGGCCTTCCTGATTCCGGTGCTTGAAGAATTGCTGTTGAGTTTTCCTTTTGTAATCAAAGGCTTTCACTCGGACAACGGTTCTGAATACATTAACCGCCATGTCGCTGAACTGCTCAACAAGCTACTGGTCGAGGAGCAAACCAAATCACGCTCACGCCACAGCAACGACAACGCGCTGGCCGAGTCGAAGAACGGTTCTGTCGTGCGCAAGCACTTGGGCTACAGCCATATTCCACAACACTTCGCCACGCTGGTGAATACCTTTTGCGTCGAACACTTGAACCCTTACATTAACTTCCACCATCCGTGCTTTTTCGCCCAGACGATTACCGATGCCAAGGGCCGACAACGCAAGCGCTATTGCTATGAGCAGATGATGACGCCCTATGAGAAATTCAAATCTCTGCAAAACGCAGAGCAATTCTTGAAACCCGGCATGACGTTCCAACACCTCGATACACAGGCCAACGCGATGAGCGATAATGAGGCCGCGCGACGCCTTAACCGCGCCCGCGCAACAATGTTTAAAACCATTAACAACCGATCGAAATCAGCCGCCTGACTTCACTCTCAATCCACCCCGCTCAGACTCATACTTGGATTGGAATGTACTCCCTCCCTTTGCCCGCTGCGCCGTGCGGTGAGATTGTGACGTCAATCCATCTTGACGCCAGTGGCGGCGATCACCGGTTCCCAGCGTTTGGTATCTTCGCGTATGAACTGTCCGAGTTGCTCCGCCGATCCGCCTGCGGGAATCAGGCCCTGCGCGATCAGGCGGTCGCGCACGCCGGTATCCTTCAATGCCCTGACGGTTTCGGTGTTCAATCTCGTGATGATTTCCCGCGGCGTCGCCGCCGGGGCCATCAGCGGATACCAGTTGATCGCGTCGTAGCCGGGCAGTCCGGTCTCGGCAATCACCGGCACTTTCGGCAGCGGTTCGTAACGCGCCGTGCCCGATACGCCGATGGCGTTGAGTTTGCCCGAGGCGAGTTGCGGCAGCACCGACGGATCCGCAAACATCAGATCGGCGTGCCCGCCCATGATATCCGCCACGGCCGGTGCGGTGCCTTTGTAGGGGATATGCAACATATTGATTTTACTCAATAATTTAAACTGCTCCCCGGCGAGATGCTGGCCCGTGCCGGCGCCGCCGGAAGCCATGTTCAGCTTGCCGGGGTTGGCCCGCGCCAGAGCTATCAGTTCACGCGCGTTTTTGGCCGGTATCGAAGGATGGGTGACCAATATGTAGGGCATGGTGACCAGCATGCTCACGGGCGCCAGATCGCGCGCGGGCAGGTAGGGCAGTCTGGTGAATACCAGCGTGGCCACCGAGATGGCGCCGGGCCCCGCCACCAGCAGTGTGTAACCATCGGGCGCCGATTTTGCGACGTGATCCGCGCCGATGGTGCCGGCCGCTCCGGCGCGGTTGTCGATGGTGACCGTCTGGCCGAGCTGTTGCGACAGCTTTTGGCCGACGATGCGCGCGGTGGCGTCAACGCCGCCGCCCGCGGGGAACGGCACCACGATGCGCAGCGCTTTGGCGGGATAGGTCTGTGCGGTAGTGTGCAATGCGGTGCCGGTCAGCAACGCAATGGCGAGAAATTTTAGATGAGTGCGCATGTCATGCCGATGAGTAAGGGTATGTTTGTGGCTGGCGAACAAGCCAAAGCCGCATCTGGTGCGGAA
>CAZUKF010000205.1:0-2549 GCA_964620765.1 uncultured Rickettsiales bacterium
GAAGCTGCCGGCCCTGCTCAAGAAGCGCGGCGAGCTGGGCGCCACTGTCCTGCTGCGTGGACTGACCGCCCTGCAGGCTGTGCGCTACCTGGAAATCACCGAGGCGCGCGAGGCCAATGAAGATTTCTTTTTCGGCTGGATGGCTAACCGCGTGGGGGTGGCGTAGTGGCCCCGATCATTCTCGCGGCATTGAAAATTGCGGCCAGCTTCGCACCTCAATTACTGGAAAGCACTGCCGGCGCAGAGGTGGCCGGCAAGGTGGTAGAGATCGCGCAGGCCGTGACCGGCGCAGCAAATCCAGACAACGCTTTCGAGGCACTGAAGGCTGATCCACAAAAGGCGCTGGAATTTCAGCAGTCGATACTTGCCGCCGAAGTGGATTTCAAAAAAGCCGAACTGGCCGACATAGCCAACGCGCGCCACTTGCAAGAAGTCGCGCTCCAGCAAGAAGATATTTTTAGCAAGCGGTTCGTCTACTACTTCGCAGCTGCCTGGTCCCTGTTCACCATGTATTACATCAGCGCGATCACGTTTTGGCCGCCGCAGTCCGAATCAGGAAAAGCCATCGCCAACACAGTGCTGGGCTTCCTGCTCGGCACTGCTGTCGCGTCGATATTCTCCTACTTCTTTGGCAGCACGGCAGGCGGCAAGGCAAAGAGCGCGCTGCTGGCGCTGGCCGGCAAGTAGTCAAGCAATCCTTGACCACTGAAATAAAAAAGCCGGCGAAGATGCCGGCTTTCTCTTTTGTGGCGGACGCTTAACTATTCGTTTCGCCCGGGTGTTCCTGCTGCTCGTTGTGCAGCGATTGTTTCAGCAGATAGCCTTCCAGCAGCCAGATTTTCTGTTCCGCGTTCTGCCGCGCGATCTTGCGGCCGATTTCGGCATCGAAGTTCTCCGGGCTGGCGCATGCGCTTCCGCCGGTGACGGTAAAGCCGTTGCGCAGGATCAGGACGCAGAAGGTCAGCAGATCCAGCTGCTCTGGCACGGCGATCATGCCGCCTTCTTCAATGGTCAGTGCCGCAGCGCCTGCATAGCCATCACCAGCTGTGAAGTAATGCGCGCTGGCAATGGCCGCCTGGATATCGGCCGGCGTGATGCGCGGCGCGGTCTTGCCCTTGGCTTGAATCTCTTGCTCGATTGCTTGGTCGTTCATGTGTTTCCTTCTGCGCTCTCGCGCTCTCCGGGCAGATCGGCGCCCGGTGGGCCGGTTAAATTTTTTCGTAGCCTGGATAAACAACAGCATGCAGTTTCGCGCCGATTTCATTCCGAACGCGCATTTCTGCCACATGGAATGCGAGGCTATCCTGCACGTTCCCCGTTGCCGTCAATACCCCTTTGATTTGGCGTATGGCTTGCAGCGTTGCCTCTGCGTCATCGTCGCGCGTATCGTTTTCCAGAACTACGGTGATGCTTGAGATTCGGTCAGTCATACTACTTCCTTTCAGTATCCCAATGCGCAAGCGAGCGCCATCAGGCAAATCATAAATGCGGCAATGCGCCGGGCAATGGTGCTGCGCCGCGCCTGCGCCTGGTGGAAGTCAGCGATCATGGCGCCTCCGGTTCAGGTTCGTATTTCTCGCAGGTGCTGGCTGTATCGCCACGGCGGTTGCTGATGGCGACGCAAGGCAGGCGCATGATCTGGTAGTGGCGCCCGCCACCGGCCAGGCCCTGATAGTTCACGCCTGCCTTGCATGCGCACGCTGCGGCCGGGTCTTGGAAATGGACGCAGGTGCTCATGGTTATTCCGCCTCGCCGTCGGCGCCGGCCATGACGACCGATTCAGGCGTGATGACTGGCGCAGGATTGAACAGGCTTTCGGCCTCGACGCGCGCGGCGCTGTGCGGTTCCTGGCTGAGCAAGTCGGCCTGCTCGAAGTTGTCCGGCTTGTCTTCCACGGCCGCCTGGTGCAGGCTGATGTAGATGGTCTGGTTGTCGACGCGCAGCAGCTGCAGCAGTTCTTCTTCGCTGACCTGGCCCAGCACCACGCGGAATGTCAGCGTGATCGTGCCGCCCGGCTTCATGGTGAAATGCACCTTGTCGAGTTCCTTGCCGGTCAGCACCAGGTCGTTGTCGTCGGTGTCGACATCATGCAGGCGGAAAACCATGCGACCCATTTCCAGCGCCCAGGCCACGCCGCCCATCAGCGGGAACAGCAGTTCGGGGAAGTAACCCTGCTCGACGTCACCCTGCGCACCTGGACCGTAGAACACGCCGCGCAGGCGCTCGTCCAGCTTCGTCAGCACGGCGTTTGGGAAGTCGCCCGTCAGCTTGGCATCGTAGGCGGCAACCTTATCTTCGCCGTGCTTCTCGGTGCGCTTGGTGACGGCGAATTCCATTTTCTCTTTGATCAGTTCGAACATATCGTTTCCTTCGTGGTTGTGATGCGGTGGTTAAAACTTGGCTTGCACGGCGCTGACGTGGCGCAGGATGGCCGCGCATATCGCCTTGAAGTCGTGTTCGTGAAAGAGCTTCGATGCCTTGTCGGTGGCGGCCGGCGCGAAGCCCAGCGTCAGCATGCAGTCGGCCGTGACCGTGAAGCCCAGGCGCTC
>CAZUKF010000206.1:0-2543 GCA_964620765.1 uncultured Rickettsiales bacterium
AGCCGGGAAGTTCCATCATGCGGGGCAAGGTGAATCCCACGCAGAGCGAGGCGCTGACCATGGTCTGCGCGCAGGTGATGGGCAACCAGGCGGCGGTTTCCGTGGGCGGCTCAAACGGGCATTTTGAGCTCAACGTGTTCAAGCCGGTGATTATTTATAACGTGCTGCAGTCCATCCGCCTGCTGGCGGATGCGAGCGTCAGTTTCACCGATAATTGCGTGGTGGGCATCGAGGCGAACGAGGAGCGCATCACGCAGCTGATGAATGATTCGCTCATGCTGGTGACGGCGCTGAACCCGCATATCGGCTATGACAACGCCGCGAAAATCGCCAAGAAGGCGCATAAGGAAGGCACCTCGCTGAAAGAGGCGGGCATTGCACTGGGGCTGCTGACGGCGGAACAGTTTGATAAATGGGTGAAGCCTGAGACCATGTTAGGTCCCAAGTAAATTACATGTCGCGGTGCTGATGCTGCCCGGCGTTGCGCTCGGCCAGCAGGGTTTCACGGAATTTGGGGTCGCGCACCGGGTGCACGATGATTTCCGGCTCACGCGCGCGTTCCTGTTGTAGCGAGGGAGAGAGCATGTTTTCCATGGGTTTTTCTTCACCGAAAATGCGGCTCGCGATGGGCATGAGCACGGAATGAAGCGCGCCGAACGCACCAAAGAAAGCGCCCATCCACAGCGGATCTGCGCTATGGCCGACGGAGCCGGGGGCAAGGCCGACCAGGTCTGCGAGCAGCGGCGCAACCAGGCCCAGCGCCGCGCCCACCGCGAACATCACGGCGGTGTTTTTGACGAAGTCTTTGAAGAATTTTCCCATGCCTGATTTTTATACCCCGACGGTACAGTTAACACAAGTTAAGAAGTGGGGCGCTTGGCAAAATGCTCTTTTAGGGCTACAGGCTTAGGTCCACGCATTCAACAAGGAGAAACCCATGTTTAAAGCCATCCGTACCCCCCTTGCAGCCCTGGCGCTCGGCCTGCTGGCCACCGCCGCACAGGCCTATCCCGAAATCGGCAAGCCCGCCCCGGATTTTGACGTGAAGGACATCAGCGGCAAGCAGCAAAAGCTTTCCGCCTACAAGGGGCAGATCGTGGTGCTGGAATGGCACAACCCGGAATGCCCGTTCGTGAAGAAGCACTATGACACCCAGAACATGCAGAAGCTGCAAAAGGAGCTGGCCACCAAGGACGTGGCGTGGCTGACCATCAACTCCGGCGCGGCTGGCAAGCAGGGCAGCGTCACGGCCGAGGAAGCCAAGGCGTACTTGAAAAATGAAAGCGCCACGCCGACGGCCTATATTCTCGACCCGGCAGGGACGATCGGCCATTCGTACGAGTCCAAGTCCACGCCGACGATTTTCGTGATCAGCAAGGACGGCACGCTGGCCTATGCCGGTGCGATCGACGACAAGTCCGGCTTCGACAAGGAAGAAGTGAAGACCGCGAAGAACTACGTGCGCGCGGCAGTGGGCTCGCTGCAGGCGGGCAAGCCGGTGGAAGTGGCCGAAACCAAGGGTTACGGCTGCTCCGTGAAGTATGATGATGCGAAGCCGGCAGCTGGTAAGACTGAAAAGCAGTAGTAGTATTTTCCCTCCCCCTGTTGATGGGGGAGGGAGATTTTTCTTAGGCTTACGCAGTAAGTCTTAGAAAAATCGGGTGGGGGTGAAAGCCTATCCACATTGGCGCTGGCGCGCCATCACCCCCTTCCTAACCTTCCCCCCTCAAGGGGGAAGGGACTGAAATAACTATGCCGCCTTCTGCGCGCGGGATTTGGCCATGCGCACTACCTCGCCGATGCATTTTTCAATGCCGCAGGAAACCAGGGAGAGGCGGTCATTGCGCATGTAGGCGGAGCAGGTGGAAATCAAATTTGTTTCGTCGGTGACGCAGGCATCGGTGGCGCATTCCACGTGCGTGTGGCCTAAGCCCTCGATGGCGGAGGCCACGCCCTTGTCATCACCCACGGTGAGCTTTGCCTTGGTTTTGCCGGAGAGCGCGGCGGCCAGCACCGCGGGCGCGATGCAGATGGCGCCGATGGGTTTTTTCGCGGTGTGAAAATCCTGGATCAGGCGTTTCAGATCCGGGATCACGGTGCAGCCCTTGCCCTTGCTTGCAAAATCCGAAAGATTCTTGGCCGCGCCGAAGCCGCCGGGCAGCACCAGCGCGTCAAACTGCTCGGCCTTCGCCTGTGACAGCGGCGCGATCTCGCCGCGGGCAATGCGCGCCGATTCCAGCAATATGTTGCGTGATTCGTTCATCGGCTTGCCGGAAAGATGGTCCACCACGTCTGCCTGCTTGAGGTCCGGCGCGAAGCACTGCACTTCGCAGCCCAGCTGGTCAAGATACAGCAGCGCGCACACCGACTCGCGGATTTCCGCGCCGTCCTTGTGGCCGCAGCCGGAAAGAACAACAGCAACTTTCATGGGAATCTCCATCATTAAGTGAGGAGAGAATTATAAAAGACGCGGGATAAAACCACAATATGTCATCCTGAGCGTAGCGGGCCTTGTTGCATGGCTGGTTTGGTAATTAACGTAA
>CAZUKF010000207.1:0-2528 GCA_964620765.1 uncultured Rickettsiales bacterium
CAATCAAAGCCATCGCTGCCAGCACGCCTATTGCTGCGTGAAATGCAGGATGGGACAGGAATTCGCGGAATCTCATGGCTGCGCCCCAGCTGCGGCAAGGGCGACGCAGGAATCGATCCGCTGCTGCATATGATTACGCTCCCAGCCATGCGAATCACAGGTCATGTCCCAGATGCCATTCATGCCTTTCAGCGCTTCCACCAGCTGCGCCTGGATGGCCAGCAGTTCAAGGATCGCGGCAGGCGTGGCCAGTGCTACAAAAGCATCTTGAGTTTGGGTCAGATCAACACGCGACCAGCTTCCTTGCATGTAGCGGTCTCCATACAGGTCAGTAAAAATCGGCTCTGCAATTTCTGCTGCTGCCTTCAATTCATCAAACTTGCTCATAAATCCCCCTCGTTATGCCGAGCCACGCGGCCCGGCTGTTGGTTAAAAGCCGCAATTCTCATGCGCGCCCCAGCTTGGGTCATCGTCGCCATAAGAATCCCAATCGGTACGCCAGTCATCGCAGTCTTTTTTAGGTGGCGGTGCGCTGCTGATTGCGCGGTATTGCCCTGTTTTCTTTTCCTGCTTCATCGCCTTGCAGCTTTTGGAGCAAAACAAGGCCCAGCCGCGATTTACGTCAGCGGTGCGCGCTTGGAATTCCCCTTTGCACCACTGTCATGTCCGCTCCGTCATGTGCGCCCCTTCATTCCCCTTTCAGTTGATAAATTCCCATCGAAACGGACACCTTGTCAGCGCGCACCAGCCCGTGCAGATCCAAGCAAACATGCTCATGGTTGATGCCGCCGCGAGTTGCGTACAGAACGTCGAAAAGATCGCGCATGTTCGCTGGGCCGCTGTCGGACAATGTGGCGAGGATGGCGCTGGCGGTGTTCATGCTGCGCCTTGTGGATGCTGGCTGAAGCGAACCATGATTGCCGGCCCATCTGCGCCTTCTGGAGCCATTGGGCACCAGAAATACTCAAGCAGAGTAGCCAGGCTGTAGAAGCTGGTTCCTTTAGCCTCCGTCCAAATAATCTTTGGATCGTCTCGCTCGACGTGGCCTAACGGGTGAAGTGCGATTTCAAGTGACATCCTATCTCTCCTTGTGGTTACGTGCTGCGGTTGCAGCGCCGATGACAAATAGTAGGCTGGCAAATGATTTAACGCAACATATTTATTTGATGTTTATAGAAAACAAATCTGTAAATATTTCTTGCATTCATTTGAATCATAGCAATACAATGGAGCTATCCAACCGGATTCAACCACACGAAGGAATGACAATGGCAACCAAAACTATCGCAGCAACCATGATCGGCCAGATGCTGGACAGCATGATCACGGCGCTCAATCTCAAGAACGATGCCGCCCTGGCTCGCACGATGGACGTGGCGCCGCCTATCGTCAGCAAACTGCGCGCCGGCGTGCTGCCATTTGGCCCGGTCTACATCATCCGCTGCCACGAGCTGACCGGCTGGTCGATCGCTGAGATTAAAGCGCAGCTGCCGGTAGTCGAAAAGCGCAAGGCGGCCTGATCATGGCGCGCCAGCAATACCAACAGCAGACGCGCTTGCTGGCCGGCGAGCCGCAACGGGAGGCGATCATTCGCCTGATCCAGAACCTGCCGGCCGACGCCGAGCGCCCGCTGGAAATCGTGGTGAGGGAGCGGCAGAAGACGCGCCGGCCCGACCAGAACGCGCTGTACCACGCCGGCCCGCTCAAGGATATTGCCGAGCAGGTTTGGCTGGATGGCAAGAAGTTCAGCGCCGAGGCGTATCACGAGCTGTTCAAGCGCGAATTTCTGCCCGAAGACGGCACTCCCGATGCTGACCCGGCAAACGGGCTGGTCAAGGACGGTTACCGCAAGTGGCTGCCGACTGTCGACGGCGGGCAGCACCTGGCTGGCAGCACCACGCAATCGACCATGCGCGGCTTCTCGCAGGTCCTGGATATGGTCCATGCCTTCGGCGGCAACCGCGGCGTGGAATTTACGGCCCCACCACAAAAGGATTACCCATGACCACCTTCAAGGAAAAACACGATCGCCAACGCGACCTGCCGGCCAAGAACATGCGCTTCCTGATCAACACGCTGCGCAACCGCATGATGGACCCGGAAGCCGTCGCCTACCTGCTCGATGTGGCGATCGGAACGTCGCGCAAGTACCTGGCGCAGCTGAGCGATGCCGGCTGCGTGCTGATCGACCACTTCACCGAGAAGCAGCCGCGCGCCAAACAAGGCCGCCCTGTGTATCGTCTGTCCGGTGACGAAGCTGCAGTGCAAAAGTTCCTGGCGCTGGTCGACGCACACGAAGTCCCGCCGCCGGCATCGCGCCGCCCGCTGCCCGATCCTGCCGTTACCGGCCGGCACTTCCATATCCTGGGTGACGACCAGCCGACGCCGAAGAAGATGAACGTGCGGCCGGCATTCCGGGATGAACTGGTGGCGGCCTTCTTTGGCCCAGCTGGGGCAGCAGCATGAAGCGCACCGGGTTCCAGTCTCGCACCAAGCCGATGCCGCGCACCTCTGCCATCGGCGTGCTG
>CAZUKF010000208.1:0-2526 GCA_964620765.1 uncultured Rickettsiales bacterium
AGGCGTTGGCGAGCGTGCGGCCGCGCATGAACGCCAGCGGCGCAATTTCGATCACGCCCATTTCAATCAGCGTTGTCACCTTCTCGCCGGGGATCATGTCATAAAGCGCGTCGTAGAGCGGGCGCAGGTAGGGATCAATCTTCTCCTTCAGGTCGCCCGGCAGGAAGCCCAGCTTCTCACCCGCCTCCACTGCGGGACGCGAAAGGATGATGCGCTCCACGCGCTGGCTCATCCACATGGCAACCGCCATGGCAACCGCGATATAGGTTTTGCCTGTGCCCGCCGGCCCGAGCGCGAACACCAGGTCATGTGTCTGCAGCGCGCGGATGTATTCTGCCTGCCCGGGGGAATAGGCATGGATGTTTTTCTTCATGGTCTTGATGATGACGTCCTGCACTGCCGGCATATTCTGTCCCCCGTTGCTGTGCGCATGCGCGATCATGCGGATGGCGGCATCCACCTGCGCGGAGCCGATCTGCTCACCCTTTTCCAGCTCGGAATAAAGCGATTCCAGCACCGCGCGGCTGGCTTCTACATCAGCCGCGTCATGCCCGGAAATGGCCAGCGCGTTGCCGCGCGACGAGGCGGAGACATTGAAGCGTTTTTCGATTTTGGAGAGGTTGGCGTCGTCTTCACCGAACAGCATCGGCAGCAGGCGGTTGTTTTCAAATACCATGTTGGCGGTGGCAGCGTTTCCGTTGCCGTTTCCATTACCAGTAGATTTGTTTGCCAAGTTACTCTCTTTCCTAGGAATTGATCCGTTTTCCTACCTCTATTATAATCTATATATGGTGGCTATTACAATCGATACCCTAAAATTTAGCAATAGGCTGAAAGCACAGGGGTTTTCTGAACAACAGGCTTCTGCTATAATAGAAGCCGTTCAGGAAAGCGATACTATCGTGCTTCAGCATTGTGAAAAGAGACAATCGGAATACAGGTCTGAGTTTAAGGCCGACTTCGAGCGGCTGGAAGCATTGATTCGTTCCGGCGCTACCGAAACCAAGTATGAAATCCTGAAATGGACGGTGCCGCTTATCATGGGCCTCTACGGCCTGCTGATCTTCAAGCTGTTTTAAACTAACGCGGCATGCGCTGCCACGCCTGCCGCAGTTCCGGGCTTAAACTCTCGTCGTAATAGCCCTGCCGGGGCACAGCAAAGGGCGCTTCCTGCTTTTTCACCATGAACGCCAGCATGCCCGATTGCGGCGCGAGCCTGCCGGCCAGCGCGAGGCGCACGTAATCCTCGCGCGAGCTGATGCGCGTAAAGCGCGGCGGCTTGGCCTCGCTCTCCACGTAGAACAGCATTTTCAGCATGTAGTCATTCGCCTGCGCGAGATCAAAAACAAAGGTGGGATGAAAATTGTAGAAACCGTGGTCATACGCGCCCTGGTTCGGCAGCGCGTGCAGCAGCAGCCCGCCGGGCTTGACCGCCTCGTGCATGGTGCGGAACACCTGCGCGATGTTGAACACGTGCTCCGCCGTGCCGAAATTGGTGACGATGTCATATCGCTGCGCAAGCGTAACCGGCTCGTTGAGGTCCTGCTTCATGGCGGCGGGCGAGCCGTGCAGGTCAATCGCCTCGTAGTGCGATACACCCAAGACCACGCGGTAAAACAGCCGCGCCAGCTTGAAAAGCGCTTCCGCATCCTGCGGCGGCACGAGGCGCGCGAGCTCCGCCTTCAGCAGTTCGCGTTCGTCTCCGGGGGTGAATTTATCGATGAGGCCGCCGATATCCGCCGGGTTCACATCGCCGAACCAGTTCTGCTCACCCAGCTCCAGCATGCTGGCCTGCGCGGGAAACGTGAATACCTTCTTCAGCTCCAGCAACGCCATGATATGGGCGTAGCCGATGGCCACCTAGGCCGCCTTCTTGTGTGAGAGCGCCTCGCCGGTGAGGCTGTTGGAGGACGCGCCGGTAATGCGCACGGGGATGATGTCGCCACGCAGATGCCCGGCGTCGCGCACATGCACGGACTGCATCCACGGGCTGCGGCCGAGCAGCTGGTTTTCATACTTGCCGTCGCGGTCCAGCAGCACGTCCATCACCTTGCCGATGCTGGCTTCGTTGAAGGCGCGCGATTGCGCCATGATCAGCGCCTGCAGGCGCTGGATGCGCTCGTCTTTTATTTCTTCCGCCACCTGCACGTCTTCCATCGCCGCGGGCGTGCCGGGGCGCGGGCTGTATTTGAAAGAATAGGCGCTCGCGTAACCCACGTGGCGCACCAGCGCGAGCGTATCTTCAAAATCCTGCTCCGTCTCACCGGGAAAGCCGACGATGAAATCGCCCGAGAAGGCCATGTCCGGGCGCTGCGCGCGCATGCGCTCGATGATTTCAATGTAATGCGCGGTGGTATGTTTGCGGTTCATGCGCTTCAGCACGGCATCGGAGCCGGACTGCACAGGCAGGTGCAAATACGGCATGGGTATTTCTTCCTCCGCGTGGGCGGCGATGAGATCATCGCTCATGTCGCACCGATGCGAGGAGGTGTAGCTGATGCGCTCTAAACCATCGATCTTCGCAAG
>CAZUKF010000209.1:0-2496 GCA_964620765.1 uncultured Rickettsiales bacterium
TCCAGCTCTTTCAGGGTTTTGACGATGCGCTCATAGCACTCCCAGTTGCGGGCGGCCTTGCCGATGCCGCCATAGACCACCAGCTCGTCCGGGTTCTCGGCCACGTCGGCATCCAGATTGTTCATCAGCATGCGTAAGGGCGCCTCGGTGAGCCAGGATTTCGCGTTCAGCGTATTGCCGCGCGGGGCTTTGATGTTACGCCGGTTTGCTGTAGACATGCTTTATGGACCCTTATCACTATATTCCCGGCATAATTCCGCTGGTTATCAGCGTGCCGCATGCGGGCACGCACGTGCCGGGGGCGATATTAGAGCGGTTTACGCCCGGGGCCAAGCGCTTAGCGGACACGGACTGGCACGTGGACCGGCTGTATGATTTCGCGCGCGGGTTGGGCGCGCATATGCTGATTGCCACCCATTCGCGCTACGTGGTGGATCTGAACCGCCGGCCGGACGATGCATCGCTCTACCCCGGGCAGTTCACCACGGGCCTGTGCCCGGAGCAGTTGTTTGACGGAGCGCCGGTTTACGTGGATGGCGCCTTGAGCGAGGGCGAGCGGCAGATGCGCGTGGTGGAATACTGGCGGCCCTACCATGACCGGCTGGCCGGGCTGCTGGAGGAGCTGGGGCGGGCGGTGCTGTTTGACGCGCATTCCATCCGCTCCGAGGTGCCGGCGCTGTTTGAGGGCAGACTGCCGGATCTGAACCTCGGCACGGCGGATGGCAAATCGTGTGATCCGAAGCTGGCGGGTGAGCTGGCGGAATTGTTGGGCAAAAGCGCTTATACTTCCGTGCATAACGGCCGCTTCAAGGGCGGTTACATCACGCGCCGCTACGGCCGCCCCGCGGAGGGCGTGCAGGCCGTGCAGCTGGAGCTGGCGCAGGTGAACTACATGGATGAAGATTCGTTTGAATACGATGAGAAAAAAGCCGCCGCCCTGCAGGAGACTTTGCAGCCGTTTGTTGCTATACTCGCGCAATGGGCTACGCGCTGAACCGCCGCCATTTTCTTTTAATGCTGCTGGCCAGTGTCAGCGCGCCCGCCTTCGCCCACCATGGAAAGATCGAAAAAGTGACGAAGTCCGACGACGAATGGAAAAAGGAGCTGCCGCCCGCGTGTTATGATGTGCTGCGGCACGAGGGCACGGAGCGCCCGTTCACCTCGCCTCTCAACAACGAGAAGCGCGCGGGGACTTTTGTGTGCGCCGGGTGCGAACTGGAGCTGTTCACCTCGGACAAGAAGTATGACAGCGGCACCGGCTGGCCGAGCTTTTTTGACGTGATTCCCGGACATGTTGAAACCAAGACGGATTTCAAGCTCATCGCCCCGCGTACGGAATATCACTGCGCGCGCTGCGGCGGCCACCAGGGCCACGTGTTCGATGACGGCCCGAAACCCACCGGCCTGCGCTACTGCAATAACGGCGTCGCGCTGAAGTTTGTGGAGAAGAAGTGATTTTTGATTTCCTCCCCCTGAAAGGAGGAGGATCAAGGTGGGAGTCCTCTCACATCCGCAGTATGTTGAACCAGACCCCCATCCCAACCTTCCCCCTTCCAGGGGGAAGGAGTTTTAATCAAATAAATGCTCGATCTTCTTCAGCTCGTCAGCAATCACCACGGGGATGAGCGAGGAGAAACAGCTTAAGATCACGATGGCATTCAGCGCGCCGTCCTGCTCCACCACGCCGCGCAGGCGCTTGGCCATGCCGGCGTTGATGGTCTGCAGCCCGGCGTAGATTTTCTCCACCTCGGCCACGGCGAAGGGCAGCGTGTCTTTGCCCTCGTGGTGGAACATCTGCCCGATCAAATAGCTCGCGGTGACGCGCGAAATGGTTTCTTCAATCGTGGAAAATGGCAAATGAAAGCGCGCCATGTAGCGGAAGGGCTTCAGCGTCGGGCAGCCGGAGGTGGCCATGATGAGGCCGAACAGGCTGCGCAGCGCGTTCTGCACGTCATCTTCCTTCACGTAAGCGCGCTCGGCGGTGGTGACAGTGGTGGTGACGCGGTCATGCGAGATCAGCGCACTTGCCTGGCGGATGGGCGGAGCGAGACGCAGCGCCACCGGGCAGTATTCGCCCTCCTGCGTGCAACCCTCGCACTTGCCTTTTTCCAGCCGCGCCCATTCTGGCGGCTTCTCTTTGGGCGCTTCGGAAAGCATACTCTCCTCATCTACCTTCACGGAACAATCCATCTTCGTGCCGCCCGTGAGCGCCAGTGAATACGCTACCGTGAAATGCCTGCTCACGCGGCCTTGGCCTGCTTTTGCAGACCCTCGGCCAGCTTGTCCATGAACTGGCCGGTGGTGAGCCATTTCTGCTGCGGGCTGATGAGGGTGGCGAGGTCTTTCGTCATGAAGCCTTTTTCGACCGTGCGGATGACGGTCCTTTCGAGCGTGTCGGCGAAACGCGCCAGTTCCGGCGTACCGTCCAGCTTGGCGCGATGGTTGAGGCCGCGCGTCCAAGCGAAAATGGACGCAATCGGGTTCGTCGAGGTCTCT
>CAZUKF010000210.1:0-2483 GCA_964620765.1 uncultured Rickettsiales bacterium
TCATCGTCTCGCCGATGGCGCGCGAGATGGCCAGCAGCAGCGCCCCCATGATGCCGGGCAGCGCCGCGGGCACCACCACGCGGCAGATGGTTTCCGATTTCGTGGCGCCCATGGCGTAAGAAGCCTCGCGCAAGCTGCGCGGCACGGCGGTGATGATGTCATCGGAGAGAGAGGAGACGAAGGGAATGATCATGATGCCCATCACCAGCCCGGCGGCAAGCGCGCTTTCCGAGGCCACAGAAAGGCCGAGTGCCGCGCCCGCGTCACGCAGATGCGGGCTGATGACAACGATGGCGAAATAGCCGTAGACCACGGTGGGGATGCCGGCCAGGATTTCCAGCAGTGGCTTGGCGGTGTTGCGCGTGGAGGCTTTCGCGTATTCAGACATATAAATGGCCGACATCAGCCCGATGGGAACGGCGACGGCAAGCGCGATGAGCGTGATGAGAAGCGTGCCGGTGAAAAGCGGCAGCATGCCGAACGCGCCGGACGCGCCGGCCTGGTCCTCGCGGATGGCGATCTGCGGGCTCCAGTGCGTGCCGAAGAGAAAATCATACCACGGAACGATCTGGAAAAAGCGCAACGCCTCGAACAGCACCGACAGCACGATGGAAAGCGTGATGAGGATGGAAACCAGCGAGGCCCCGAACAGCAAAGCCATGACAACGCGCTCGCCGGGGCGGCACATGGCGCATTTGGCCAGCGAGGGTGGGCAGGTGATGGTTTTGCTCATGGCCATGTTTTATTCCTCATGCAGCGGCAGGTATACTGAAAAAGTGCTGCCCTTGCCCATGTCACTGTCAATGGTGAGTACGCCCTGGTGGCGGTTGAGCACGTGTTTGACGATGGCTAGCCCCAGCCCCGTGCCGCCGACGGTGCGGGTGCGGGCGGAATCCACGCGGTAGAAACGTTCCGTAAGGCGCGGGATGTGCTCGCGCGGGATGCCCTCGCCGTGGTCGCGCACCGCGAACACCATGGCGCGAGAGAGGTTGCGCATGGCCGGGTCGTCCGGCAGCTCGGAGGTGAGCCGGGCCGTGACCGTGACCTCGGAATCCGCATTCGTGTATTTGATGGCGTTGGAAAGCAGGTTGCGCACCACCTGCGCCAGCTCGTCTTCCTCGCCGCGGATCGGCGGAAGGTTGTCATTGAGCTTGAGCTTGATGCTGACGTTTTTCTGCCGGCAAGCCCAGTCAAAATGCTGGCGCTCGGAGCGCACCATGCGCACGATATCCACCTTGCCGGTGGGCACGTTATGCGCGTTCATCTCGATCTTGGAAAGCGAGAGCAAATCGCCCACCAGCTTGGACATGCGCTCGGCCTGCTCGGCCATGACTTTCAAGAATTCATCGCGCGCCTTTTCATCGTCTTTCGCGGGGCCGCGCAGCGTTTCAATAAAGCCGATGATGCTGGCAAGCGGCGTGCGGATTTCATGGCTGGCATTGGCCACGAAATCGGCGCGCATGCGCTGGATGCGCTTCTGCTGGGTGATGTCCGTGAGCGTGATCACCAGCGAAATACCGTTCTCCGACGGGATGGGAAAGCGCTCGATGACGGCCTGGAAATCCTTGGCGATGGGCTCATCCAACGAGAACTCCACCTCCTGCCCCTTGAAATCCTCGATGACGATGTTCACCGATTGCTTGAGCTTGTTGCTGGGAATGACTTCAAACAGTTTCCGCCCCGCGAGGTTCTGGCCGAAAATGAAGCGCGCGGCGCGGTTGGTGCGCACGATGATGGTGTCATTATCCGTCATGATGAGAATGTCCGGCAGCGTATCCACCAGGATTTCGCGCTCGGTGATCACGGTTTCCATCTCCTGCTTCTGCTTGTCCCACGTGCGCTGCAGGCGGGCGAAAGCATCTGAAAGCGCGGCAAAATTACTGAGGAAGCGCAAATCCGGCGCGCGGGTGCGCTTGTCCTGGCTCAGATCCGTCACGTAATGCGTGAGCGCCGCCACGTTGTTGAGCAGCGGTAGCACGAACAGCATGGAAAGCAAGATAACCGCCGAGTAACCCACAATGAAATAAGCAAAATCCAGCTCTCCCAGCAGGGTAAAACCCCCGAGAATCAGGAAAGCCGGCAGCGAGGCAACCAGTAGCGCCTTCAGCAGGGTGGAGAAGGAGATATTGCCGGGGGTCATAAGCTAGTGATAATGCAAAGACACTTGTGCCGCAACGAAACTGTCATCCTGAACGTAGTGAAGGATCTACTTCAAAGTGGATTCTTCGCTACGCTCAGAATGACGTATTAGGCCAGGAATCCAACGATATTTTTTATTTCTTTTATGTGCTGCTCGCTTAAGTTGCGGGCGCGCTCAATGCCGCTTTGCAAAATCTTGTCCAGCTCGTCCGGCGCTGCCAGCAGCTCGCGCATACGCGCGGTGATGGGCGCAAGATGCGCGACGGCAGCATCGGCGGGCCTGCCCTTGAAGGTGGAGAAATTGTCATTATTGCATTCGGCTTCGGCTTGCCTGAGAGTAGTAT
>CAZUKF010000211.1:0-2464 GCA_964620765.1 uncultured Rickettsiales bacterium
GCGTCGACGCCAACGCCCTGCAGCGGCCCAAGCGCTTCTTCGGCGCCGCGCGCAATATCGAGGAAGGCGGCTCGCTGACCATCATCGCCACCGCGCTGATCGACACCGGCTCGCGCATGGACGAAGTGATTTTCGAAGAGTTCAAGGGCACGGGCAACTCCGAAATCATCCTCGACCGCAAGCTTGCCGACAAGCGCACCTTCCCGGCCATCGACATCAACAAGTCCGGCACCCGCAAGGAAGACCTGCTGGTAGACAAGCAGGTCCTCACCAAGATGTGGGTCATGCGCCGCATCCTCAACCCGATGGGCACCATCGATGGCATGGAATTCCTGCTCGATAAGCTGAAGGATACCAAGACCAACGGCGAATTCTTCGACAAGATGAATTCGTAAATCAGCGCCGCGAAGCCAGCACCAGCCGGTACAGAAGGCCCGCGCAAATCAGCGCGGTGACCGCGATCATGCCCCACGCCGTGGTGAAGGTGAAGAACCCCTGCTCAAAGCAAAGCAGCAGTAGCCACTTTGTAACAAGCAGTGCACCTGCGGCGGCGGGAATCCAGCGGTCTTTCCATGGCAGGGAAAAGCTCGCCAGCGCCTGCACCAGCAGCGTCAGTGGCAGCGCTACCACGATATCCACGAAATAATGTGCGCCGGTGCCCAGCGTGGCCATCACCACCAGCGCGGCATAAACCACAGCGCCCCAACCCAGAAGCCGCGAGGGATGAAAGAAGAAAAGCTGGGTCGCCAGCAGCAGCGCCCAGGTGGTGTGCAGCGAAGGCATGGCGTTGCGCCAGAGCGAAGGGTCCGGCGCGCTTGTGTATTGTTCATAATCCTGCAGGGGAATGGCATGCGGGAAAAGCTCGCCGAAAATTTCCAGCGGGCCGCAGCCGGGCACCAAAAAGTAGAGCACGGCAAAACAGGCGGCAATACCCGAGGCGATGAGAATATCCACCGGCGGTTTTTCCTTCTGACGCTGCTGCAGGAAATACCCTCCCAGCACAGCTCCAGCCAGCAGGCCATACGCCAGTGTGCAGAGCGCGCTTAAAACTGGCCATGCCGCAAAAGCCTTGCCGAAAAAGGCAGGCACGTAAACGCCGAGCGTGGTTTCAAAATGGTGCAGCTCGGTATCAAACGTATACGGCACTACCGCGATCAGCATGATGATCGCCATCGAATAAAGCAGGAACACCTGCGTCAGCATCAGCGCTGTTAGGTGAACCCTTAAGCTTGCCAGCCGCGTTGCGCGCAGCCACAACGCCACTGTCACCGCGATGCCAAGGCCCAAGCCAAAGCCGTGCGGGAAGCTGAACCATGTATTCATCTCGCCGGGTGCACTGCCGAAAAAGATGCTCAGATTATCCTGCAGCTTGCCGCCTTCCGGGCTGTAATCCTTCAGCGCCAGCACGCGCAAATATTCCAGCGCAATGCCGCCGGCCAGCACTGCCCAGCGCTCACGTGCAGGCGGCGTATTCAGCAGGTAGAAGAAAAGCAGGATGACCGCGGCGGGCGCGCCGAACATGGTAAAACGGCTCAAGTCTCCGCGCCACGCGCCGCAGACGAGATCCGCCAGCATGAGCGTGTAAACACCCGTTGCAAGGATGAAGGCTGTTTTGCTGTGGCCGGGCATATGCATAGGAAATCTCCCCGTGCATAAAGGAAAAACATTAACCCTGCCTTAATTGTGCTTTGGCGTGGGAGCGCTGCTTGTAACTGCGCCAGGTGTAGGCAAAGGGCAGGCCCAGCTCCTTCAGGATGGTTTTGTTCTGGATGTCATCCAACTCCCCGTAGCCGGTGCCGTAGGAATCAGGCAGCGCGTCATCCGGCACGTAGTAGGTGCCCAACGCATAATCAATGAAGGCAAACACGATGCAGAAATTCTTGTCATGTGCTTCTTTCTCGGTGGCGTGGTGCCAGCGGTGCATGCTGGGGCTGACGAGGATGTATTTCAGCGGCTTGGGATAATCGAGCACGATATTGCTGTGCACGAAAAAATTATTCATCTGTTTGAGGGAAATTGCCAGCAGCATGCCCGGTGCGCCGAAGCCCAGCGCGTAGAGTATCAGGAAATCGATATACCCCATCACCAGCTCGTCCACCGGGTGAATGCGCTTGGCGGTGAGCCAGGTAATCTCTTTCGCGGAATGATGCACGGCATGATACGGCCAGAAATACACGTGCGCGAAGCGATGGCGCACCCAGAGGGAAATATCCAGAATCAGCAGTGCGGCCGGCACCTGCAGCCAGAACGGCATCGCGCCCGCGTATTCCGCGAGCGGCTGGTAGGGCATGGTGGCCACGCCGTTGAACGCGAGGTAGCTGTAATAGGAAAGATAAGCCAGCGCAGGCGCGGAAATGAAAAAGGCGATGAAGGGGTAGAAGCCTTCGCACTTGAATTCGCCGTTGATAAGCGTGGGCTTGTGCGGCGTGCTGAAGCGCGATGGCCTGAAGGACCCCGACCTCGG
>CAZUKF010000212.1:0-2454 GCA_964620765.1 uncultured Rickettsiales bacterium
CTTCGCCGGAATTGGATGCGGCGCCGATGCGGTTCATGGCAATGGCGAGCGTCTCGTGCGCTTCGGGCGAAAGTGCGCCGAGCGACATGGCGGGTGCGATAAAGCGCTTGCGTATCTCGGTGACGGATTCCACCTGCTCCACGGCAATGGCCGGGTGCGGCGAGCTGAAATCTAGCAGATCACGCAGGGCCAGCGGCGGCAGCTTGCGGATGCCATCCGAGTACTGCTTGAACATTTTGTAGGAGCCTTTGCCCACGGCAGTTTGCAGCAGGTGCACCAGCGGGCCGTCCCATGCGTGGTTCTCTGCCCCGGTGCGGGCGCGGAAATAGCCGCCGATGGGCAGCACTTTCTCGCCGCTGAAGGCCAGTTGATGCTGTGTCATGACGCGCTCTTCAATGCCCGCAAGACCGATGCCGGAAATGCGCGAGGGCAGGCCGGGGAAGAATTCCGCCACCAGCGCGCGCGCAAGGCCGATAGCCTCAAAATTCAGGCCGCCGCGGTAAGAGCTCACCACGGAGATGCCCATCTTGGACATGATTTTCAGCAGCCCGCCGCTCATCGCGTCGCGGAAATTCACCAGCGCCTGCTCGCATTTGAGAGAGCCCAGCAGCCCGCGCGCGTGGCGCTCGGCAATGGTGGCCTCTGCCACGTAAGCGTTCACCACCGTTGCACCCGCGCCGACCAGCACGGCAAGCGCGTGCGGTTCCATGCATTCGGCCGTGCGCACCAGGATGGAGGCTTTCTTGCGCAGCTTCTGCCGCACCAGGTGGCTGTGCACGGCGGAGACGGCGAGGATCATGGGGATGGGCGCGTTGTCCTCATCCATGTTTTCATCGGTGAGGACAATATACGGCTTGCCCTTGCGCGTGGCTTCTTCCGCCGCCTGCACCAGTTTTTCAATGCCCTTGCGCAGGCAGTTGCCGGTGTCGCATACGCTAAAGAGCGTATCCAGTCGCGTGATCTTTTTAGCAAAGTGTTCCTCAATCGCCGCCAGCTCATGGCTGAGCAGCACCGGTGTTTCGCAGAGCAGCGTCTTGCTGTGGCTGGCATCCAGCGCGAGGTAATTACCGTCATTACCGAAGCGCGTATAAAGGCTCATCACGCGGCGCTCGCGCAAGCTGTCAATCGGCGGGTTCGTCACCTGGCTGAAATTCTGGCGGAAGAAATGCTGGAACGCCCGGTAGCGGTTGGAGAGAATGGCAGGCGGCGTGTCATCACCCATGCTGCCCACGGCTTCCTTACCCGTCTCCGCCATGGGGTGCAGGATGGTCTCCACTTCCTCGTGCGTGTAGCCGGCGCAGATTTGCGCAGTGACGAGTGGCGAGTGACGAGTGACGGAAAGCTTTTCACTCGTCACTTTGTCACTTGTCACTATCTCGCGGAGCGAGATGATGTTCTTCACCCATTTCTCATACGGGTGCTGCGCGGCGAGGTGATCTTTCAGTTCGCGGTCGCGATACAGCTTTCCTTCGCGCAGGTTGATGCCTAGCACGTCGCCGGGGCCCAGACGGCCGCGTTCGATGACGCTGGAATCGGAAACCGGCACCATGCCGGATTCAGACCCCAGCGCGAGAATGCCATCTTTGGTGAGCGCGTAGCGCATGGGGCGCAGGCCGTTCCTGTCCATGCCCGCGATTACCCATTCGCCGTCGGAGCCTGCGATGGCGGCGGGGCCGTCCCACGGCTCGCTCACGGTGTTGCAGAAGGAGAAGAGGTGTTTGTGGTTCTCCGGCAGGTCTCCCATCATGCTCCATGCGGGCGGGATGAGGATCAGCTTGGAAAGCGGCAGCGGGCGGCCGCCGCGGGTGAGGATTTCCACCACCGTGTCCAGCGCGCCGGTATCAGACGTGTTGTCGGGGATCACCGGTACCACGTCCTGCTCAAAACCCTTGAAATTCTCGCAGGCGAAGGTGGCTTCGTGGCTGCGCATGAAGTTCACGTTGCCGCGCAGCGTGTTGACCTCGCCGTTATGGGCGATCATACGGAAGGGCTGGGCGAGGTGCCACGCGGGGGCGGTGTTGGTGGAGAAACGCTGGTGGAAAATGGCGTAGGCGGATTCAAACCGCGCATCCAGCAAATCCGGGTAAAAGGCGGTCAGCTGCTCGGCCTTGAACAGGCCCTTGTACACAATGCTGCGGCAGGAGAGCGAGCAGATGTAGAAATGGTTGATGGCGCGTGCGCGCACGGCGTTTTCAATGCGCTTGCGGATGAAAAACAGGTCCAGCTCGAAGCGCGCTTCGTCCTGCCCCGGCTTGCCGCTGATGAGGATCTGCTCGATCTCGGGGCGTGAATCATTGGCGATTTCGCCGATGACGGAGGAAACCACCGGCACCTGCCGCCAGCCGTGAATGCCATAACCCAGCCTCAGGATTTCCGCTTCAACAATGGAGCGGCAGGCTTCCTGCGCGCCGAAGTTTTTCTTTGGCAGGAACATCATCCCCACGGCGAGGGCTT
>CAZUKF010000213.1:0-2449 GCA_964620765.1 uncultured Rickettsiales bacterium
CTCTGCCTGGTCGTCGGTGGCGATCTGGAAGGAGAATGCCTCGGTTTGTTTAAATGTATCTCCGCCGTTGAGCCCGATGCACGGTATGCCGCACACGGTGAATTCGACGACCAGCACGTCGCCTTTCTTGCCGCCCGGGAAGTCGGACGGTGCATGCCGTATTGCACCGACGGCGCTGTCGGGAAAGGTTTTGGCGTAAAAGCGCGCGGCTTCTTCCGCGTCATGGTTGTACCACAGGCAGATGGTGTTCTTTTTCATGGTTATCCTCCTTGGTATATACATTGCGGCCAGTCCCTCTACGCTCCTTCGGAGCTTCGAGGGACGCTCCTGCGCCCAAGATGCGGTTCCGTGCGTCTTACGCCAATCCTCCTACGCTAAAGCTTCGGAGGACAAAGGTGGCGTAAGCCACCCGAAGCCCGCAGGGCGCAGGGTGGTGCTCGCGGCCGGAATCGAACCGGCACGACGATTGCTCATCGGCAGATTTTAAGTCTGCTGCGTCTACCAATTCCGCCACGCGAGCACATAAAAATTCAAGGTGTAGAGAATCAGCGGCCTTAACAAACTGGTATTTAACCTTCCCGTCAACAGCCAAGCTTATGAATTTTTTAGCTTGGTTTTTGTTGCACACTCCAAAAATCGTGTTATCGTTCGCGCAGTTAATTTCTTAAGGAGGTTCCCCCATGCGATACGCGCTTCTTGCTACGGTCGGGTTAATTGCATGGAGCAGTGCTGCGCTGGCGGATGACCCGCAGCAGGAGCGCTGGCCGCGGTGGTACGTGGGTATCTCCGGCGGTGTTTCCTTCCTCGATGATTCGGATTTAAGCGGCGTTAACACCGGCGAGGTGCAGTATGACACCGGCGGGATTGTGACAGTCGCGCTGGGCGACCGGCCTCATTTCGGCAATGCCTTCATGGATTCCATGCGCTTCGAGGTAGAGGGCGGCTGGCACCATAACAGCCTGGATAACGGCACGGTGAACGCGGCGGCGGTGAACTTCACCGAGGATCTGCGCGTGATGAGCATCATGGGCAACGCGTTTTATGACTTCCGCAACGCTAGCCGCTGGACACCCTATGTTGGGGCCGGTGCCGGTTGGGCGCATGTGAGCCTGGATAATGACGCCGCGCTGGCAAATACCGATGATTCCGACACTACCTGGGCCTGGCAGCTTATGGCGGGCGTGGCCTATTCACCGCAGAGCATCCCGCTGACGGAATGGAGCCTCGGCTACCGCTTCTTCTCGCTCAATGACCCGGAATTCGCCACGGCGGGTGGGCGTTTTGAGCTGGAAGACACGCAGTCTCACAATGTTGAGGTTGGCGCAAGGTTCCGGTTTTAAGCCGTCGTTGCCAGATCTTCTTCCACCACTTCGGGTGTGAACTTTGCCATCAGCGCGTGCACTTCTTTTGCCGTGGCCTGCAGCTTTGCGCTATCCGTGCCGCGCAGCACGATGGAAACGCCGAGTTTCCCTGCGCGCATGAACGGGTAGCTGCCGATTTCCACTTCCTTATGGCGGTCCTGTATCGTGCTGAGTTCCGTAGCGATCATGCCCTCGGTGATGAAAGCGGAGACGGTGCGGGAAAGCAGCTTTGCGCCGCCTTTAAGCCGCGGGCGGATGGCGGCGAACATGGCCTGCATGATGACGGGCACACCGGCCAGCACATACACGTTCTCCACGCAATAGCCCGGCGCGGCGGAGACGGGATTCTCGATCAGCTCCGCGCCTTCCGGCACATCGGCCATGCGCATGCGGGCGGGGTTGACTTGGCTGGGCTCGTAATGCGCCAGCAGCCGCGCCTCGGCCTGCTTGCTGCGGACCACCTTCCGCCCAAAGGCTTTAGCCACGCAGGCGGTGGTGATGTCGTCATGCGTGGGGCCGATGCCGCCGGTGGTAAACACGTAAGTGTGCTGCTTGCGTAAGGAGTTGACGGCTTCGGCGATGGCGGCCTCTTCGTCGCGCACCACCCGGGCTTCCTTGAGCAATATGCCCAGCTCCGCCAGCTCACGGGCCAGCCAATTCAGGTTCACGTCCTGCGTGCGGCCGGAGAGGATTTCGTTGCCGATGATAAGGATGACAGCGGTGGACATTGAGATTTCAGGTTTTAGGTGTTAGGTGTTAGGTATGGCTATAATAAGCCAAAAACAGCAACCTCAAAGCTAAAAACCTATGGCCGATGAAGACTATGATGACCCGCGGGAAGTGATCATCCATAAAAAGGGTGACTGGGACGCCATGCGCGCCGCCGGGCGGCTGGCGGCCGAAACGCTGGATATGATCACCGGGCACGTGAAGGCGGGCACCACCACCGGCGAATTAAATGATATCTGCCATGAATATATCGTGGGAAAGGGGGCCATCCCGGCGCCGCTGAATTACCGTGGCTTCCCGAAATCCATCTGCACCTCCGTCAACCACGTGGTCTGCCACGGCATACCGGGCGACTACAA
>CAZUKF010000214.1:0-2445 GCA_964620765.1 uncultured Rickettsiales bacterium
ACGGCAAATATCGCATGAGCCGCTGGGCGGGCTTTCGCGGAACATCTACTGGACGCTTTACCTGGTGATCCTGATTTTTGCGGTGCTCCCCGCCATCTGGTTCCTGGCACTCAAAAGCCTGCGGCGCTGGCGGCTGGAACTTGAAGCCGCGCGTGAAAACCTGCGCCGTGCACATGCGGAAGAACAACTGGCCAAACTCCAGGCCGAGAACGAATCCCGCACCACGGCGCTGCTCAGAGGCGTGGCAACCGCGGCAAACAATGCACGGGATATCGACGAAGCGCTGCAGCAGATGCTGCAGCTGGTGTGCGAGTATCTGCGCTGGCCGGTGGGGCATGTCTATGCGCTGGACAAGAAGGAAGGCCTGCTCTGGCCCACCAACATCTGGTACCTGCGGGATGAGCTGCGCTTCCGCACCTTCCGCGAATCTACGCAGAAAACGCAGCTGGCCTATGGTGTGGGTCTGCCCGGACGCGCATGGGAAGAAAACGGCCCGGTGTGGATATCTGATGTCACGCAGGATGATAATTTCCCACGCCTCAGGCTGGCCCGGCAGATCGGCGTGCGCGCGGGTTTCGCCTTCCCCATCACCGTGGGGGGCCTCACCCACTACGTGCTGGAATTTTTCGCCTCTGAGACCGCGGAATCTGACCCGAAGCTGATAGATGTGATGCATGATGTTGCCAGCCAGCTTGCTTGCGTGGTGGAGCGCACGCAAAACCAGAATGCGCTGAAGGAAGCCAAAGAGCTTGCCGAAAAGGCCACCGCCGCGAAGAGCGATTTCCTGGCCAATATGAGCCACGAAATCCGCACCCCCATGAACGGCGTGCTGGGCATGACGGGCCTGCTGCTGGACACTGAGCTGAACGAGGACCAGCGCAACTGGGGCGAGATCATCAAGAAATCCGGCGAAAGCCTGCTGGATATTATTAACGATATTCTCGATTTCTCAAAGATAGAGGCGGGCCGCTTGAACCTGGAGCCGGTGAATTTCGATCTCGCGGCGATGGTGATGGAAATCACCGACCTGCTTAATTTCCGCACGCAAGAAAAAGGCATCGATCTGCTGGTGAGCTTTGCGCCCGACCTGCCCTCCTACGTGGTGGCAGACCCGCTGCGCATGCGCCAGGTATTACTCAACCTTACCGGCAATGCCATTAAATTCACGGAGAAAGGGCACGTGCTGATCCGCGTAGACTGGAAGACCGACGGCGGCCAGATCCGGCTGGATTTCGAGGTGGAAGACACCGGCATCGGCATTCCGCCCGACAAGATCACGCATATCTTCGACAAATTCTCGCAGGCCGAGGAATCCACCACCCGCACGTTCGGCGGCACGGGGCTGGGCCTTGCCATCAGCAGCAAGCTGGTGCAGCTGATGGGCGGCACGCTGAACGTCAACAGCGAGGTGGGCAAAGGCTCCGTCTTCCGCTTCAGCATCAACGCCATGCACGGCATTGCCTGCGTCGGCGACACGCCGGCGCCGGAATGCTCGCTCGATGGCCTGCGCGTGCTTTCCGTGGATGATTCGCAGATCAACGGTGAAATCCTCTACCGCTACATGCAGGCCTGGGGCATGCGCTGCGGCCTCTGCGCCACCGCCGGGCGGGCGCTGGAGGTGATGGAGGAAGCCGCGAAGGCCGGCGATCCTTTTGACTTCGTGCTGGTGGATTACCATATCAACGGCGTCAACGGCCTCGACTTTGCCGACTGGGTGCGCTCCTCCCCGGAGCAGCTTGATGCGGCGCTGCTCATGGTAACCGCGCTGGGGCAGGTTGTCACCAGCACCAGCCTCAGCCAACATGGTTTTGCCGGGTTCTTCAGCAAGCCGTTTTACCCGGACCACCTCAAGGCCGCCATGCAGCTTATCCGCGACGGCCGCCTGAAAGACCGCAAGCTGCCGCTCATTACCCGCTACATGGTGATGAGCATGACGCAGAAACAGAAGCAAAACCCCATCATCAAGCCCGACATGTTCCCGGAGACGCGCACGCTGATCGTGGAGGACCAGAAGGTCAACCGCATGCTGCTGACAAAGATACTGGAAAAACACGGCTGCGAGGTGCTCTCCGCCGTCAACGGAAGAGAGGCGGTGACCATGATCCGCGACGAGGCGCCGGATATTGTCTTCATGGATTGCCAGATGCCCATCATGGATGGTTTCGAGGCCACCCGCCTCGTCCGGCAGGAAGAACGCCTCAACAGGCGCCACACCAGGATCGTGGCGCTGACCGCCGATGCCATGAGCGGCGACCGCGAGAAATGCCTGCAGTCCGGCATGGACGATTATCTCAACAAACCCTTCAAACCCGAGCAGATCACCATGATGCTGCGCAAATGGGTGCAGCGCGGAGAGGTGGCCGCATGAAAAGGTTTACCTGCATTGCTGCCTGCCTGCTGGCTTTCAGCCCTGCCGCATGGGCGGGCGATGCACAGCTGACGGAA
>CAZUKF010000215.1:0-2426 GCA_964620765.1 uncultured Rickettsiales bacterium
ATGCTGACGCGCGGGGTCTGCCGCTCGACGCCGGGCTTTCGGGGTGTAGGTTTGGCGGAGGTGACCACGCCGCGCGCAATCAGGCCGTCCGCAACGTGCGCATCGTCGTTCTTGCCTGCGAAGATGAAGATGGTGTCGCCGTCGGCGATTCGCTTCCCGCCGTACATCGTATTCTGTGCGGTGAAGGTGAACGTCGTTGACTTGGTGCCGGTGATCTCGGCTTTGATTGCGTATGCCATGGCTCGCCTGCTGGGTGTGCGCCACTATAGATCGTCGTGCCAGCTGTGCGCAAAACGGAAGTGAAACTCAAGCACTGGTGCGGAGTTTCAGCCATAAACGCGGTTTCCACCGCAAATGCGAATGCTTTGCGGGTAAGTTATTGAGGGGGTAAGGTACTGAACGGCGGTACCCTTTTGTTTCTCACGACAACAGGGGACTGCCATGAAACGTCCAGACCTTACCCTGGAAGAACGATACCTCATTCACCATGCGGCGTTAGCGGGGTTCAACCAGGCCGAGACGGCGCGGATGCTGCGCCGGAGCGCGTCATGCATTAATACCGAGCTTAAGCGGGGCCAAGTGCGCGGGCGCTACTGCCCGCATGCGGCGCAACGCCGTCACGACGCAGCAAGGTGGCGTTGCGGGCAAAATGCGCCGGGGAAGTCAGCGGCGCTGTGGGCACAAGTCAAGCGCGGGCTGAAAGCGGGCTATACGCCCGACGAGATTGCCGGGCGACTGGTACACAAGAAGCGGTCTGAACGGCTCTGCTCGCAGGCGATCTACCGGGGCATTCAACGCTACCAGTGGGGAAAGTGGCTGAAGTCGAGCCAACGCCGTCGGCACCTGCCGCGCCCGGCAAGGCGGCCCTACCAAGGCCGCGCCCAGCCCATCGGCAGGCGCGGTGAAGCGGCGGCGTTACGTCACGAGATGGGTCATATCGAAGCCGACTCCATGCTGGGCAAGCGGCAAGACCGCAAACAGGTCATCGTCATGGTGGACCGCCAGAGCCTTTACACGGCGCTGATTCTGGTGGTGCAGAAGCGGGCCCGGCGTGTGGCCGGACAAATCCAGCGGCATTTGGCGTCATGGGGGCTGCCGTTCGAGAGCATCACCACCGATCGGGGCTGGGAGTTCACCGCACTGGGCGATGTGTTTCCGGACAAAGCCTATGTATGTGACCCGCATCAGCCGAACCAACGTGGAACCAACGAAAACCAGATCGGGCGTTTGCGGATCGACTTACCCAAGGGCGTCAGTATGAACAATTTGCGAACGGTGAAACTCAAACGTGTCGCCGATAAACACAACCACACACCGCGCAAAGCACTCGGCTACCGCACACCTTTCGAGGTAGCATTCAATCGCCCATCGCCGGTTCGCATTTGATGTGGAAACCGCGAAAATGCCCTGAATACCTTGCCAACGCTGGAGTTTGATCGGCAGCATCAATGCTTGGTAAAGCGTTTGATTGCTACGTCGGCAAGAACATCTCCAGCAAATCATTCAGGAAAAGCCGCCCTTTGTCGGGCGGCTTTACCGCGATGTGGTCGCGGGCAATCAGCCCTTTTGCTTCGGCCGCATCCAGCGTGGACGATATCGCCGTTACCGGCAGGCCGGTACGCTCGACAAACATCGCCAGCGTGAAACCTTCCGTCAGGCGCAACGCGTTGAGCATGAATTCGAACGGCAACTCAGCGGCGGAAATGGTTTTACCCTCCTGAATCGCGTCGCCCAGCACCGCGCGCTCCATGAATGCCTGCGGTTGCTTGTAACGCGCTTCGCGGGTGATGCGGTCGGGGAAGGATATCTTGCCGTGCGCGCCGGCGCCGATGCCGATGTAGTCGCCGAAGCGCCAGTAATTCATGTTGTGACGGCTTCGACTGTCCGACTCGCGCGTGGGTTTGGCGTAGGCCGAGGTTTCATAGTTGACGTATCCGGCCGCCGCGAGTTTCTGGCGCACCATGTCCTGCATGTCGGCAGCGAGGTCATCATCCGGCAGCGGTGGCGGGAAGGCTTGGAACAGCGTATTGGGTTCCAGCGTGAGGTGGTAGATCGACAAGTGATGCGTATTGAACGACAAAGCCGTCTCGATATCGCGTTCGCATTCGACCAGCGTTTGATTCGGTAGCGCAAACATCAGATCGAGATTGATGTTGTCGAAATTGTCCTGCGCAATCTGGATTGCGCGGCGCGCTTCGTCGCTGTTGTGGATGCGGCCGAGTGCCTTCAGGTGATTCTCGTTGAAACTCTGGATGCCGATCGACAGCCGGTTTACGCCCGCTGCACGGAAGCCGCGAAATTTCTCCGCCTCGAACGTGCCGGGATTGGCCTCGAGTGTGATTTCGGCATCGCTGTCCAGCGAAAGCCGGGCGCGTACCGCGGCAAGAATCCCGTCGATGGCTTCGGCCGAGAACAGACTGGGTGTG
>CAZUKF010000216.1:0-2357 GCA_964620765.1 uncultured Rickettsiales bacterium
CTGGATCACGTCGGCGCTGCGCGGGCAGACCGTGGCCACGGTTTCGATGGCGATCACCGCATCCATCAGCGTGCCGCCGACGCCGCCGTCCTTTTCCGGAATGGTGATGCCGAGCAGGCCGGCCTCGGCCATTTTTTTCGCCACTTCATGCGGAAACTGCGCGCTGTGCGCCCGCTCCAGTGCGCCGTCGGCCAGTTCCTTGCGCGCGAACGCCAGCACGGAGTCGCGGAACATTTCCTGCTGCTCGGTGAATCTGAAATCCATCACAAACCCTTTCACGGCCGCCGCGCGCGGCTTGCACGCGGCACAAAGATCATTTACGGTAAGCGCACGCTTGTTCGTTTAACGAACAAGTATTCGGTAAACGAAATTGATCATGGCCACCACGCCCCGCAAAGTCAACGCAAAGTCCACAACGGAGACGGCTGCCGACACTGCTGCGCCGCGGCGTTCCGACGCCTATGTGGAGTCCTTCGCCAAGGGCCTCGCGGTGATCCGCAGCTTCGGCCCCGAGAGCAAGCGCATGACGCTCAGCGAAGTGGCCGAACGCAGCGCACTCACCCGCGCCGCCACACGGCGCATCCTGCTCACGCTGCTCGAACTGGGCTATGTGTCGCAGGAGGGCCGCAACTTCGCGCTGACGCCGCGCATCCTCGACCTCGGTTACTCGTACCTGTCGTCGATGCCGCTGGCCAGCCTTGCGCAGCCGGTGATGGTCGACCTCGGCAACCGCTTCAATCATTCGGTGTCGGTGGCCGCGCTCGATGGCACCGAAGTGGTTTACCTGCTGCGCGTGCCCAAGCGCAACCTGCTCAACTCGCCCGGCATCTCGCTGGCCGGCATGCGCCTGCCTGCCTATGTGTCGTCGATGGGCCGCGTGCTGCTCGCCGCACTGCCCGCACCGGAACTCAAAGCCGTGCTCGACGCCAGCGATCTGCGCGCACTCACACCGAAAACCGTTTACCAGCGTGCCGCACTGGAAGAGGAAATCCGCAAATGCGGACGCCAGGGCTATTCGCTGATCGTCGATGAAATGGAAGAAGGCCTGTCGGCCGTGGCCGCGCCGATCATCGACGCCGGCGGCCGCACCATCGCCGCGATGAACATCGCCTTCAACACCGGCGTGGTGAAACGGCAGGAACTGCTGGGGAGCATCCTGCCGGAACTGCGGCAGGCGGTGGCGCGGTTGAACAGCATTCTCTCGCTCAATGCGGGGTGAGCGGAAAGTTATATAAGTATTTGTTTTTATTGATATATAAATCGGTTTGATCAGCCGCTTAACCGACTCCGGCGCAGCGGGTCAGACCGCAGGGTTCTTTCCCGCCAACACACACCGGATGCCGCCGCTGGGATCTTGCACGTCGCCCGCATAGCGCGGGATCAGATGCACGTGAACATGCATGCGTGACTGGCCACCCGCCTTCCCGATATTGACCCCGATGTTGTAGCCATCGGGCGCATGCTGCCTCTGAATGGAAGCCTGCGCCTCACGTAGAAGCGCCAGCACCGCCGATTGCTCCTCAACGGTCATCTCGAAAAAGTTCGCCACATGACGCTTCGGAATGACCAGAACATGCCCGCGGCTCAGCGAGTTGTTGTCGTAACGCGCATAGGCCAGCGCATTCTCGCCAACCACCTGCTCGGGAATACATAACTCGCACATCGTCTCCTGGATGGTCACCGTTATGTGCGTCCTGCGTCGTCGCTACAAGCTTGGATAATCGGGGTCAGAGTAGTTTTTATAAGCTTACTCCGACCACATTTATTTTGCGGGACAAGTTGAACGAGGGGCCAGGCGTTACCGGGGAAACTCTCGCCGCAGCGTAGCTAAGATTTCACCGAAAGTTTCTTTGATGTTTCCCTTCGAAAATCTGATGTACTGCACTCCGGCGACGTTTGAGAACTCATCAACACCTTCTTCAATTAATAAGATGGCCCGAGCAAACCCAAGCCGCCCTTGAAACAAACCAGCCTCGTGGATCACGTTTTGGCGCGCCCTCAGCGCGCCGTCAACTTGCTCGTCCTCACCAGTCATCACAAGGATGGCAAATGAACTTTTGCTGACCATATCTTCCAGAATATCGCGAATGGTATGCCCGGCTCGAGCACCGGTTTCATAAGCCTCTATCGGCACAGCGTGCTTGTCATGTAGGTGGTCTTTGAGGTCACGCCAAGCTTGGCTGCGCCCGTGTCCTATAAAGACTGTAGGCATTGGCGTTGCAGGCCGCGGCTCCGGCGGAAGCAGCGATTGGGTGGCGTACTTCTCGAAGACCTCGAAGACAGCTTCGATATCAACCCTAGTCGGTGCCTTCATGCTTACGGTAGCCATCCGTTGCGTGAACGAGACACTCAGATCA
>CAZUKF010000217.1:0-2303 GCA_964620765.1 uncultured Rickettsiales bacterium
CGCGCTGGTGGGGAAGAAGCGCTAAAAACCCTTCGCGGCGATAAACGCGAACACCCCGTCGCCGATCGTCTGCACGGCGATCGCCGCCAGCAGCACACCCAGCAGCTTTGCAAGAATCATTCGGCCGCTGATACCTAACAACTTGTCGATATGACCGGCCAGCATGAAGCTGATGAAGCATGAGCCGATCACGGCGGTGAGCACTCCCACCAGCGCGACGATATTAAGCATGCTGCCCTGTGCGTGGCTCGCCTGAAGGATCGTGGCGGTGATCGCACCCGGCCCTGCCATCAGAGGCATGGCAAGCGGGAATGCTGCCAGGCTCTTATGCTCGTTCACCGCCAGTTCTGCAGAATTGCTCCTCCGTTGCTCCCTGCGCTCGAACACCATCTCCGCCGCGATGGAAAAAAGCAGCAGCCCGCCCGCGATCCGAAACGCCGGAATACTCACCCCCAGCATCCCCAGAAAATCCCTCCCGCCCAGCGCCGAGGCAACCAGGATGCACCACGCGATCACCACCGCCCGCGCGGCCACGCTCTTGCGCTGCGCTTTGGAAAGATGCACGGTAAGCGATAAAAATATGGTAGCCAGCCCCGGCGGATCGACCGCCACGAACATGGTAAGAAACGCGGTTTTTACGAATTCGATGTCCATAGCGCACCAATACACCAGATTAAAATTGCTGTCATCCCGCACTTGTTGCGGGATCTAGTGCACACCCTCACTGGCAGATAGACTCGTACAAATCACCCCAATCGGGATTGAACTCCGTGATAATATTGATTTTCCATTCACGCTTCCAGCGCTTGATCGTTTTTTCACGGCTAATGGCAGCCTCTGCGTTCTCTGCAAGCTCATAATAAACCAGCGTATCGAGATTATATTCCTTGGTGAATCCATCTACGAGCTTCTGCTTATGTTCCGCAACGCGCTTGGGCAGATTGGATGTCACTCCGACATAAAATACGCCGTAAGGCTTGTTTATCAGGATGTAAACACAAAATTGCTTTTCCATGTTGCGGCCCTAGACCCCGCAACAAGTGCGGGTTGACGATTTAGCTAAACACCCGGTCATGCTCCAGGCTCGGAAGCTTCCTGCGCACATGTTGAACCTCTTCCAGATCGATATCGCACATTACCACACCCACTTCCGTAGCCCCATCCACCAGCACCTTGCCCCACGGATCTACGACCAGCGAATGCCCAAATGTTTTACGCCCGCCCGCATGCGTGCCCGTCTGCGCGGGTGCGATCACGAAACAGCCATTCTCGATCGCACGCGCACGCAGCAATATATGCCAGTGCGCCTCGCCCGTCACATGCGTGAACGCGGCAGGCACGGCAAGCACCTCCGCCCCCGCCTTGGCCAGCGCCCGGTAAAGCTGCGGAAAGCGCAGATCGTAGCAGATCGTCATGCCCAGTTTTATGTCATCGCGAGCGGAGCGCGGCGATCCAGCTTTATTTTCGACAACTCCTCGCAATGAGGTAACCACCATCCTATCTCCCGGCAGCACTTTCGCCGATTCGCGGTAAGTCTGCCCGTCCCCCACCTCCACATCGAAAAGATGCAGCTTGTCGTAATGCGAGGATAGCTTCCCCTCGGGGTTTATGAGCAGCGAGCGGTTATGCGTCTTCTCACCCTCGCCGCTCGAAGGAAGCACCGCCACGCTCCCGATCAATAACCACACACGATATTTCTTCGCCCATGCAATCGCCGCCTGTACCCCCGGGTGGGTATCTTGCGTGTAATAATTCCGCGCCCCGCCCGGCGCTTCCATAAGAAATGTATTCTCAGGTGTAGCGACAAGCTCCGCCCCCTGCTCCGCCGCCCGCGCAACGAGCGCCTCCACAGCCACGATATTGGCCGCCATGTCGTTGGTGGAATTAAGCTGGAGCAATGCGAGTTTCATATCTATCCCTCATGTCATTCCCGCGTAGGCGGGAATCTATTCGCAAATGGCTCCCCGACTTTTCGGGGACGACAATATTAAGCCGCTTCGCCCTTATCCGCCCCTTTTTCTTCGGCCAGGATTTTAAGCGCTTTGGGAGAGAGCTGCAAATGCAGTTCGCGGAGTTGTTTTTCCTCCGCAACATTCGGCGCTTGCATCAACAGGTCCTCGGCTTTTTGGTTCATCGGGAAGGCGATCACTTCGCGGATGTTGGGCTCGTCGGCCAGCAGCATCACCATACGGTCGACGCCCGGAGCCAATCCACCGTGCGGCGGTGCGCCGAATTTGAACGCGGTGATCATGCCGCCGAATTTCTTATCGACTACTTCCGGCCCGTAACCGGCGATCTCGAAT
>CAZUKF010000218.1:0-2292 GCA_964620765.1 uncultured Rickettsiales bacterium
GCGGCCTTCGCCGTGACAGGGCGACGCTCTAACCAACTGAGCTACACCCCCGCAATGAGGTGTGAGGTGATAGGTTTTAAGTTCTTACAGCGAGAAGTCAAGCCGTGAATTCGTCTTGCACGCTAAACCCTGTCACCTGATAGTTATTACCTTTATATGGCCAGCCTTCGCTTAGCTGCGATCTCCGACTCATCAAGCCCGAAGAAGACTTGCCGAGCCGTAGCTCGCAGAGAGCGTAGGCTGGTGGGCGATGACGGGCTCGAACCGCCGACCCTCTCGGTGTAAACGAGATGCTCTACCAACTGAGCTAATCGCCCTCTTACGCAGGATTCGGGATTCGGGGGTCAGGATTCAGGAAATATAACCGTCTGCTTATCATGCATGTAACAGTAACTTCCTTCCCGAATCCTGACCCCCGAATCCTGAATCCTGGCTATAAAACACAAGACGGCGCAAATGACAAGAGTCAGATGCGCCGTCTAATGAAGAAAATCTTCTTCGTCGAAAAGGCTTAATTAAGCAGCTTTACGGCGGGAAGCTTTATTCACCATTTCCTTCAGGGCTTTGCCTGCGCGGAATTTGGGCTGCTTGGAAGCAGCGATCTTGATCACTGCGCCGGTGCGGGGATTGCGGCCTTCGGTCGCTTTGCGCTGCACGGTCAGAAACGTGCCAAAGCCCACCAGGCGAACTTCATCGCCTTTGGCCATAGCGCGAGAAACTATTTCAAACAGAGCATCGACAGCTTCAGCTGCTTTTGCTTTGGTCAGTTCGGCTGAGTCAGCGACTTCAGCAATCAGTTCATTCTTGTTCATTGTGTTTACTCCCGTAAAAAATCGTTGGAATGTTTTGAGTGATAGCAAATCTTGTCGCCTTGAGAAGCCCGCATATCCTCGGTTTCCCAAGACACGACGCGAGTGAAGCACGGAAATGCGCTTTTGTAAACATCTTTTTTATCAGGAGCGTCCCAATCAACTTAAGGGTCAGTGCGGGTTTTCGCTTTTCCGCCACCGCATATCTCGCAGCGCGGCGTGCCCGCAGGTTGTAGAAGAAAATCTGTAATCCGCAGAAAATATAGGGTTTCTGCGGTTCCAACAAAAATAAAGCGCCGGACTTTTACAAGCCCGGCGTTCATTGAAATGCGTGAGATTTCGCCCCAAAAGTTTAGTGCGTGATCACATTTCCTTCACCGCCCGGCGCAGGCGAGGCCGGCGCCGCCGGCGGCGGCTCGGTCCACTCGATAGGAACGAGCGGCTTAGTCAGTGCGTATTTTAACACCTCGTCCACTGTAGATACCGGAATAATTTCCAGATCGCGCTTCACATTATCGGGCACTTCTTCCAGATCTTTGACGTTTTCTTGCGGGATCAGCACAGTCTTGATGCCGCCGCGCTGCGCCGCCAGCAGCTTTTCCTTCAGGCCGCCGATGGCCAGCACGCGACCGCGTAGAGTGACTTCTCCCGTCATTGCCACCGACTTCTTCACCGGAATGCCGGTCAGCACCGACACGATGGTAGTGGTCATCGCAATACCCGCAGACGGGCCGTCTTTGGGTGTCGCACCTTCCGGCACGTGTAAATGGATATCCTTGTTCTGGAATACGGTCGGTATGACGCCGAAGGCAATCGAGCGCGAGCGCACATAATTCGCTGCCGCTTGCACCGATTCCTGCATCACCTCGCCGAGCTTGCCAGTATAGCTGATCTTTCCCTTGCCGGGCATCATCACCGCTTCGATGACCAGCAGATCGCCGCCGGTATCGGTATAGTCCAGCCCCGTGGCCATGCCGACCAGGTCTTCCTTCTCGGCCTCACCATAGCTATATTTACGCACGCCGGCATATTTACCCAGATTGGCGCGGGTGGTTTTAATGCCCTTCACGCCCTTCATCAAAATTTCCTTGATCGCCTTGCGGGTGAGATTGGCGAGCTCGCGCTCCAGGTTACGCACACCGGATTCACGCGTATAATAACGAATGAGATCGCGCAGCGCGTCTTCGGAGATGGACCATTCTTCCTTTTTCACGCCGTGCGATTCCATCTGCTTGGGAATCAGATGGCGGCGGGCGATACCCACCTTTTCATCTTCCGTGTAACCGGGTATGCGTATCACTTCCATACGGTCAAGCAGCGGACGCGGCATCTTGTATGAGTTCGCGGTCGCGATGAACATCACGTCGGAGAGGTCATAATCCACTTCGAGGTAATGGTCGTTGAAATTGTGGTTCTGCTCCGGATCGAGCACCTCAAGCAGCGCCGCCGCGGGGTCGCCACGGAAATCGTTGCCCATCTTGTC
>CAZUKF010000219.1:0-2268 GCA_964620765.1 uncultured Rickettsiales bacterium
ATTTCAGGCCGGTGCTCATGGGCTCATGCACGGATTTGCGCGCGATGATGCCGGGCGCCTTCACTTCCACGCGCATGCGCTTCACGTCTTTGAGCGGGCCCTTGCCGTCAATCGGGTTGCCCAGCGCGTCTACCACGCGGCCCAGCAGGCCCTTGCCGACCGGCGCGTCCACGATGGCGCCGGTGCGCTTCACCGTGTCGCCTTCCTTCACCGCGCGGTCGTCGCCGAAGATCACCACGCCGACATTGTCGGAGGCGAGGTTCAGTGCCATGCCCTTCAGGCCGCCGTCGAATTCCACCATTTCACCGGCCTGCACGTTTTCAAGCCCGTAAATCGTGGCGATACCGTCACCCACCGAGACCACCTGGCCGGTTTCCGCCAGCTCCGCTTCCGCGCCAAAACCCGCGATCTGCGAGCGGATGATTTCTGAAATTTCCGAGGGACGAATATCCATAAGCTTCCTTTGAACTCCTTAAGCAGCGTGTGATTTGAGCGAGCGCGCAAGCCGCGCCAGCTTGTTTTTGATTGAGTAGTCAATGGTGGTTCCGCCGGCCTTCACCAGCAGCCCGCCGATGAGCGAGGCATCTACCTCTGCCTGCAGGCGAACCTTGCGGCCATAGGCCTTGCCGAGCGAAGCGGCGAGCGCTTTTTCATCTGCCGCGCTGAGCGCCTTCGCGCTTTTTACTTCCAGCACCAGCTCGCCGCGATGCGCCGTCAGCAGCGCGTCATACTGCGCGATCACGGGGACGAGCGCGGGCAGGCGCTGGCCGAGCGCGAGCACTTTCATGAAACGGCGGGTAACATCATGCGCCTTCATCTTGGCAAGCACGGCATCCATCGCCTTCGCTTTAACCTGACGGGGCAACAGGGGATTCTTTACAAAACGATTGAAATCTTCAGAAGTCGCCGCCGCTTGCTTCAAAGAAGCCATATCCTTTTCAACTGCTTCCAGCGCTTTTGCTTCTTCCGCCAGCGCAAAAAGTGCGCGGGCATAGCGCTGAGCAATTTTCTGGGTATCGTCGGCTGCCATATATATTTAGGGGTGCTTGCAAAAAGGAACGGGAAGTTAGCCGCATTCGGCCCTGTTGACAACTGCAAAATAGGGCCGGGTGAGAATTAGGAAATACCCCTTTAAAAATGAGCGCTTTAAACGCCACGGGGCGGCCGTGAGGCCACCCCGCAACATTTCACCATACTTCGTCCTCGCTAACCTCGAACCGGTATGGCGGCGGCTTTTCCTTTCGTTCGGACGTGGCCAAGTAGCCGCAGCTGAAACCGAAAAGCGCGAGGATTGTCATCATCATCGCCGCCCAGAACTGGTGCCGGGTACGGTCCCGCACTTCGAACACGTCATGCTCTGCCAGCCCCGTTAACAGGAAGCAGATGGCAAGGCCGGCGAACGCGAAATTCCGGAACCACCGGCCGACCCCGTAGCCCCGCTTGGCGAACAAGCCAAACACGGCGGCCATCAGCACGTAGATACACAGATACAAGACCTCGAAATACTGCCCCGCGAAGTTGAAATAACCGAATCGCGTGAGCCCAGCCATTACCTGAAAAACACCGAGAGCAAACACGAGCACCAGCACAACGCGCGCCAGCCACTTCATCACCATCGGAACACCCCGAAACTTTGGGGACCAACCGCACCCGGAACCAATGTAGTACCAGCGTGCATCAAAAACTTAAAAACAGCTGATTATAGCAGGATTTCAATATGTTTCAAAGGAAACTGTAGGGGTCTACATCCACCTTCACGCGCATGGTGCGGGGCTGTGCCTCCGCTCCCAGCCACGCGGCTAAGTAGCTCTGCACGTTCACGTTTTTTCCTGCGCGCAGCAGCAGGCGCTGCCGGTATTTGCCCCTGAGCAGGTAAAGCGGTGCCGGCGCGGGGCCCAGCAGCTGCACGCCTTCCGCCTTCGGCGCCTTGCGGGCAAGATCACGCGCCAGCGCACCCACCGCCGCTTCCTGCCCACCCTCGATAATGATGGCAGCCAGGCGGGCAAAAGGCGGCATCTTCGCCCGCTCGCGCTCTGCCAGCTCCAGTTGTATGAAGGCTTCGCGGTTGCCCGAAATCAGCGCCTGCATCACCGGGTGGTCCGGCTGGAAGCTCTGCACCAGCACACGACCTGCCACTTCCTCGCGTCCGGCGCGGCCGGACACCTGGTGCAACAGCTGCCACGTGCGCTCCGCCGCGCGCAAATCACCACCCGCGAGCCCGAGATCCGCATCCACCACGCCGACGAGTGCGAGGTTTTTGAAGTGGTG
>CAZUKF010000220.1:0-2258 GCA_964620765.1 uncultured Rickettsiales bacterium
AGAGGGGGTTGTAGGCAGTACCAGGTTTTTCGGCGACCTGGTTCGCTGCGGCGCGTGCCAGTTCGTTGGCTTTACCAGTGACAAAAGTGTCGAAGGTAAACGACGGGTTGAGTCGCGCCAGGTCTCGCGGCAGTGAAGGAACTCTGCCGGCGGGGAGCGCGGCTAGCGGGGTGCCGGGGTGCGTTGTGGGAACAGGCGGCGCCGAGGTCAACTTCGCCGGCGAACTACTATTGTCCTTGTCTCCCAGCAGCAACTCGATATTGACTTCATGGCCAAAATGGACGGCGGCAAGTTGCTGAATGCGGCTGTAGTATTTGTCGCGCACCCACTGCAACACAAAGCGATTGGGCGCAACAATACTCAGTGCGCGATCACTGTTCTGTAGTACGTCGAGCGGCTTGATCCAGGTAATGAACTGCTGATTGGGCAACTCTTGTTCAAACTGTGACAGGCAAGCGGGCCAAAAATTGTTCATAGTGGGGAAGGTAGCAAGGGCTGGGCTGGACTTAGGGGAAGGCCTCGCGGCGGGGCCGGGAGTGCGGCGGCACCGATTCGCCGAAACGAGTAGCGGCGCGCGAGAATTTTACGTGGTTTGGGGTGAGTTATCCACAGGCTCGGTAGTGCCATGTTTGTAATGAGAAAATTACAGTCCCTGCCACGCGGCCCCGTATCGCAGGTGTTTTGATTGACAAGCCACCCCAAACCAAGATGTAATGCCGGGTTTTCTCAGGGCCTAAACCTCGTAAACCCCAGGCCCTTGTTCAGGACAAATCAGCCATGAAACGAACTTATCAACCTTCCAAGGTCAAGCGGGCACGCACGCACGGTTTTCGCGCACGCATGAAAACCCAAGGCGGGCGGGCAGTCATCCGTGCTCGCCGTGCCAAAGGGCGTGCGGCGCTGTCGGTGTAGCCGGCGGAACATCGTCCGTTGCCGCGAACACCACAAATAATTGTTTATAAACAATACCTTGGAAATAGCGGTTAAGGCGCCGCACCGGTTCAAGTTGACGCAGGCGCAAGAGTTCCAGGCAGCCTTGGCGGGACCTTGTCGCCTGTCGGGCAAGTATTTCCTGCTGCGAGGACGCGTCAATGATTTGAACGGCGCGCGGCTGGGATTGATCGCCAGCCGCAAAGCGGCACGTCGTGCGGTGGACCGCAACCGCGCCAAGCGCCTGGCGCGGGAAATGTTTGGCGCCGCACGTGCTACGCTGCCGCCGCTCGATCTGGTATTGCAATTGCGGAACGACTTGCGTGTGTGCAGCAATCCCGAGATTCGTGACGAGCTCGAAGGCCTGCTGCGCAAAGCCGCTGCTCGTTGCGGCGCTGCGCGTGCGGTCTAACGTCATCACCAATCGTACAGGCACCAGAAACAGGGACAAAAGGTTTTTACGATGGATACGCAGCGCCTGATCCTGTTTTTTGTGTTCGTGTTTTCGACCTTCATGCTAGTGGACGGCTGGCAACGCGACCAGCGACCGCAAAAACCGGCACCCGAAACGGTGAGCAAGCCGGGTGTGAAGGAAGAGGGCAAGGGGCAGCCGGGCGGCATACCCGTGCCGCCGGTGCCCAAGGTTACGGCGCCACCACCCAGCGCATCGGCTGTGGCGCCCGCCAGCACGCCGCCCGGCGCTGTGGCAGCGGGCGGGCAGGTGATCAAAGTTGAAACCGACGTGTTGCGGCTGGAGATCGCGAACAAAGGCGGCGACATACGGCATCTGGAGTTCAAGCAGCACAAGGGCACGCTCGACAAGAGCAAGAACTTTGTGCTGTTTCAGAGCGTGGCGGATCACACCTATATCGCACAGTCGGGCTTGATCGGTGTCGAGGGCCTGCCGAATCATCACACCGCGTACACCGCAGCCAGCCGCGAATACACGTTGGGCAGTGGCGAAAAGGCGTTGGAGGTAAGGCTGACGGCACCGCCGGCCAACGGTATCAGCGTCGACCAGGTGTACCGTTTCACCCCGGGCAGCTACGTGATCGACGTGTCGTACGAGATCAGCAACGGCAGTGACAAGCAGTTGCAGCCTTATGGCTACTTTCAGTTGGTGCGCGACCGCAAGCCGCCGGACGGCGACTCGGCGATGTTGCCGACCTATACCGGCGCCGCGGTCTACACCAAGGGTGAAAAATTCCAGAAGGTAGCCTTCGACGACATCGACAAAGGCAAGACGCCGTATAGCAAAACGCTGCAGGATGAGGGCTGGGTGGCGATGATCCAGCACTATTTTCTCAGCGCGTTCCTGCCCCGGGAGA
>CAZUKF010000221.1:0-2216 GCA_964620765.1 uncultured Rickettsiales bacterium
AGTCCTGGCCGCACTGCTGGCGTCACCCGCCGCGGCAGGCCCGGTAGACTGGCTGGTACAGGACCCGCTCGGCGCGGAGGAAAAGGCCAATGCTTATGGCCAGAAACTCAAGCCCGCCGATTGCCCGCCGCTGCCGGAAAATGGCAAGCCGCTGACGCTGGAAGATGTGGTGACGCTGGTGCTCTGCCATAACCCCTCCAGCCGCACCAGCTATATCGGCATGCGCCAGGCGGCGCTGTCTTACGGATCAAGCATGCTGTCACACCTGCCGGTTCCCACCGCCAGCGCGTCGCTGGGGGCCAGCAACAGCGTGACCTTTGCCAAGAACCTCAAGAGCCAGAGCGTAAGCCAGGGCTCCTCCATCGGTGTCAGCATGGGCATGGTGCTGTTTGATTTCGGCCAGCGCGAGGCCAGCATCGAGGTGGCGGAGCATGCGCTGGTCGCTTCGGGCAACAGCTACAATTCTACGCTACAGGGCATCATCGCTCAGAGCCTGCAGAGCTATTACGCGCTGCTGACAGCGCAGGGGAGTTCTGAAGTCTCGCATCTTACCGAAGCGTACGCGGCAAAGGTGCTGGAGGCGGTGCGTCTGCGCTACGAGCTGGGCTCAGCGCCGCGCGCGGACGTAACGGCGCAGGAGGCTTCTTATGCTTCGACCATGCTTGCCCGCGAGCAGGCCGATAACAGCGCGCGGCAGGCAAGGGCCTCGCTCGCCGTGTTGCTGGGGCAGGAAGCCACGACGGAGCTGAAAGTGGCGCCGCTGAACGAGGCGGATCTTGAAACACAGCCGCTCGGCGGCGAACTGCCACGCCTGATCGAACTTGCGAAGCAAAAGCGTTCAGACCTGTTGGCGGCAGAGGCTTCGCTGAAAGGTGCGCGCGCAAGCTACAAAGCAACCAAGCGCTCCAACCTGCCAAGCGTTTCCGTTTCTGCGGGCGAGAGCTGGGACGACATCGACGTATTCAACCGAGACACCGGCCGCACGCAGAGCGTCAGCCTTTCGGTGAGCATTCCCATTTTCAGCGGCTTTGCCACCAGCTACAGCGAATATTCTTCCAGGCTCTCGCTGGAGTCGCAGGAAATCAGCTATGAGGCCACCAAGCGCAGCGTGACGCAGGACGTGTTCCGCGCCTGGCATAACTACCTCACGGCGGAGCAATCATGGCAGACCAGTAAGCGCCTGCTGGATACCGCCACGGACACGAAAGATGCGGCACTCGCGCGCTACCGCGAGGGTCTAACCAGCACGCTGGACCTGCAGAACGCGCAGGCGACCTATGCGGGTGCGCTGCAGAGCCGCATCAACGCCATGTTCGCGCTGCTGACTTCACGGGTGGACCTGATCCGCGCGGTGGGCCTGCTCAACCTGGAAACGGTGGCGGCGGGCGATACGCGGGTTGGTGAGCCGGCGTTGAAGCTGCCCGAGGCATTGGCGAATTAGCAGCAATGTCATCCCCGCGCAGGCGGGGATCTCTCTGACTTCCACATGGAGTATGGAGGAGATATGAGATTCCCGCCTTCGCGGGAATGACGGCCCTGTGAGGGAATAGCCAGGGCTAGCTCTCCCCGTCTCTTTGCTCTTCCAGCAATATCGAGCCGTCTTTAAAATGCACCACGCGCCGTGCATGCGCCGCGGTTTTCAGCTCGTGCGTCACCAACACGATGGTAATGCGCGACTGGTTGATCACCGTGAGCAGCTCCATGATGGAATTGGCGGTCTTGGTGTCCAGGTTGCCGGTGGGTTCGTCGGCGAGGATCAGCTTCGGGTTGGTGGCCAGCGCACGGGCGATGGCAGCACGCTGCTGCTGGCCGCCGGAAAGCTGGTTGGGTTTGCGGCTGCCATGCTCCGGCAGGCCAACCAGCTCAAGATAGGACTGCGCGATCTCGCGCCTGCGCGCCAGTGGCACACCGGCATAGGCCAGCGGCAGGGCGACGTTATCCAGAATGGTTCGGCGCGGGATCAGGTTGAAGCTCTGGAAGACGAAGCCGATGGTATGGTTGCGCAGGGTTGCGAGCCTGTCTTCCGGCAGCCAGGCGATGTTCTCGCCCGCGAAATGGTATTCGCCCGTGGTGGGCCGGTCCAGCGTGCCGAGGATGTTCATGAAGGTGGATTTGCCGCTGCCCGAACGGCCCATGATGGCCAGGAAATCACCCTCGTGTATGTCGAGGCTCACGCCCTTGAGCGCCCGGAAGCTCTCGCCCGTGCCCATGGAATA
>CAZUKF010000222.1:0-2210 GCA_964620765.1 uncultured Rickettsiales bacterium
AAAGAAAAAGAAGTGCGCTACACCATTGGCACCATCGGCGCGCACTGGGCGGTGACGTCCGCTTCCGTGCTCGCTACCGCGTTTGCGCTTGGGCTGGATGTAGAAAAAACCGCCAAATCCCTACAAAAATTCCGCGAAATCGGTGGCCGCGGCAGCCTGCACCGCGTACGCCTGCCCGGCGGCATGGTCACGCTGGTGGATGACAGCTACAATGCCTCGCCCGCCGCTATGCGCGCGGCGTTTGCAAAGCTGCAGGAACTGCGCGCCGCGGGCGCCTGCCAATCTTCAAATGAAAATAGGGGTCGCGTTATCGCTGCACTGGGTGACATGCGCGAGCTGGGTCCTACTGGGCCGCAGCTGCACGCGCAGCTTATACCGGATATCACGGCCAGCGGCATAGACCTCGTGTTCACTGCCGGGCCGCTGATGAAAAACCTGTTTGATGCGCTGCCTCCCGCGCTGCGCGGTGAAAGCGTTGCTAGCGCCGAGCAGGTCACGCCGCTGCTGGTGGAAGCGCTGAAAGAGGGCGATGTGCTGCTCATCAAGGGCTCGCACGGCAGCCACATGTACAAGGTGGCGGAACAACTTCTCACTTCTTCTTATTCCTCCCCCTTGATGGGGGAGGATAAAGGTGGGGGTGATCTATCCTCCGCAGCGCGTGGCGGGAGCACCCCCTCCCTAACCCTCCCCCATGAAGGGGGAGGGGATAATCAGGAGAAGAAACATGCTGTATAACCTGCTGGCGCCACACGCCGAGGCATTCCAGCTTTTCAACCTGTTCCGTTATCTTACCTTCCGTAGCGGCGGCGCGGTGTTCACGGCGCTGATTTTGAGCTTCATCATCGGCCCGCGCATCATCCGCTGGCTGAAGGCCAAGCAGCGCGAAGGCCAGCCCATCCGCGAAGACGGCCCGCAGTCGCATCGTGAAAGTAAAAAAGGCACGCCCACCATGGGCGGGATGATGATCCTCATCGCGGTGGGCGTTTCCACGCTCTTGTGGGCGGATCTTTCCAACCCGTATGTGTGGGTGGTGCTGTTCGTGACGCTCAGCTTCGGCAGCGTCGGCTTCGTGGATGATTATCTCAAGCTCACCAAGCGCAACTCCAAGGGCCTGCCGGGCCGCAAGAAGCTGCTGGTGCAGGGGCTGATGGCGCTGGCCGCTTCCATCCTAGCCGTCATGGTGGCGCCGCCCGCGCTTTCCCACCATGTGGCGGTGCCATTCTTCAAGGATATCCTCATCAACCTCTCCATCTTCTATTACGCCTTCGCCGTGCTGGTTATGGTCGGTGCCAGCAACGCCGTGAATCTCACGGACGGGCTGGATGGCCTCGCCATCGTGCCCGCCATCATCGCCTGCGGCTGTTTCGCGCTGATCGCCTATCTCGTCGGCAACGCCAAATTTGCTGATTATCTCCAGCTGCATTACGTGCCCGGCTGCGGCGAGCTCGCCATTTTCTGCGCCAGCATGATCGGCGCGGGCCTGGGCTTCCTCTGGTTCAACGCCCCGCCCGCCCGCGTGTTCATGGGCGATACCGGCAGCCTCGCCATCGGCGGCGCGTTGGGCGCCATCGCGGTGGTCACCAAGCATGAATTCGTGCTCGCCATCATCGGCGGTCTGTTCGTGATCGAGGCCGTCTCGGTGATGATCCAGGTGGTATATTTCAAGCGCACGGGTAAGCGCGTGTTCCTCATGGCGCCGATCCACCACCACTTTGAAAAGAAGGGCTGGAAAGAGCCCACCATCGTCATCCGCTTTTGGATCATCGCCTGCATCTTCGCCCTTGTCGGGCTTTCCACGCTGAAACTGCGATGATGCCGCTTCCCGCATACCGTGGCCGCAGCCTAGGTGTATTCGGCCTCGGCAAAGCGGGGGAGGCAACGGTGGCGGCACTGCTCGCGGGCGGCGCAGAAGTCTATGCATGGGATGACAGCGAATCCAGCCGCGAGGCCCTGCGCAAAAAACATGGTGGCGCGAAAATCATTCCCGTCGCGCAATGGCCGTGGGACAGCCTCGCCGGTTTCGTGCTCAGCCCCGGCATCCCGCTGACACATCCCGCGCCGCACCCGGCCGTGCGCCTCGCGCAGAAGGCGGGCGTGCCCGTGCTGGGAGACATCGAGCTGCTGTATGCCGCGCAGCCCAACGCAAAAATCATCGCCATCACCGGCACCAACGGCAAATCCACCACCACGGCGCTCACCGGCCACATCCT
>CAZUKF010000223.1:0-2186 GCA_964620765.1 uncultured Rickettsiales bacterium
GGCGGTATTCGAACTTGTCCACCGCCTTCATCAGGCCGATATTGCCTTCCTGGATGAGGTCGAGGAACTGCAGGCCGCGGTTGGTGTATTTCTTGGCGATGGAGATCACGAGGCGCAGGTTCGCCTCGATCATTTCCTTCTTCGCCTTATTGGTTTCGCGCTCACCCTTCTGCACGGCCAGCACCACGCGCTTAAACTCGCCGATGTCGAGGCCCACTTCATGCGCAAACACGGAGATGTCGGCGCGCACGGTCTTGATCTCTTCCTTGTCCTTGGCGGCGTAATCCTTCCAGCCCTTGTCGGTGAGCTTGGCGATGCGCTCGAGCCAGCGCGGGTTGAGCTCGGAGCCAAGATAATGCTGCAGGAAGCTCGCGCGCGCCACCTTGCGGCTTTCGGCCATGCGCAGGAGTTTGCCTTCCAGCGTCAGCAGGCGCTTGTTCATGCCGTACAGGCGGTCAATCAGGCGCTCAACGCGGTGCGCGTTAAGGCGGATGTTCATCATCGTCTCGGAGAGTTCCTTGTGCAGCTGCAGGTATTTCTTCTCTTCCTGCGGCGTGATCTTCGTTTTGCCGAATGCCTGCTCCAGGCGCTTGTCCTGGATATTGCGCATCTTCTTGCTGGTTTTCGCAAACTGCTCCAGCACTTCCAGCACCTGCGGCTTCAGCGCAGTTTCCATGGCAAGGAGAGAGACGGAAGCGTCATCGTAATCATCATCATCTTCCTCGGCGGCAGCGCCTTCGGGCTTCGGCGCACCCTCTTCGCCTTCCTCAACTTCTTCCTCTTCTTCTTCGAATTCCTCGGGCTTGTTCCCGGCGCGCGCCATGGCGTCGTCGGCGGAGAACATGTTCTCATCGCTGGAGCCGGCGCCGTAGGTGGCGTCAAGATCCACCACGTCGCGCAGCAGGATGGTGCCGCTTTCAAGCTCGTCGCGCCAGGAGAGGATTTCCTGCATCACCAGCGGGCTTTCGCACAAGGACGAGATCATTACTTCACGGCCTTGCTCGATGCGCTTGGCGATCTCGATTTCGCCCTCGCGCGAGAGCAGTTCCACGTTGCCCATCTCGCGCAGGTACATGCGCACCGGGTCATCCGAGCGGCCTACATCCGGCTCTTCCGCTGCTTCTGCGCCTTCCGGTGCTTGCTCACCTTCGCGCCCGGCTTCATCTTCCACCACCTGGATTTCAGCGGATGCGAGGCCGGAAATCGCGGCGTCGATCACTTCCGCGGAAGTCTCGTCCGGCGGCAGCAGGGCGTTGAGTTCGTCGTACGTGATAAAACCGCGTGCCTTGCCCGCCGTGATCAGCTTGCGCAGGACCGCGGGGTTCAGCTCGTCCTTGGATTCTTTTTTGGTAGTGGTCTTGGTGGTGATTTTGGCGGGGGTTTTATCTTTTTTACCGGATTTGGAAGCCATGCGCGCTTTCTCTTTCCTAAAGTCGGGCCAAGATTAAAAAATTTAACCCGGGGATATGCAGGGTAGATAACATAAGTAAAGTTACGGTAAAATCAATAGGGTGATCGAATTGACCAGGCAATTTTTAAGCGGCGGAGCCAGCGGAGAATTTATATTTATATTTCAATTGTTTAATATGAATCTCTATCTCCTTCAGGCGGGCCAGCAGCGGCGAGACCATGGCCTCGTCCTGGTTTTCAGACAGCGTTGCCCGTAAACTTTCTTCCTCTATTTCAAGAAAACCCACCTCGCAGGCCAGCAGCACCGCGTCCAGCTTCTGCTCCGCCTGCTCCCCGGTGGGAACGCGTAAAGTCAGCGCGTCCTGCGGTGCTTCACCACAGAGGGCGGCAATGGTGGTGTCATCACCGTGCAGCGCTTCAAGCAGCCGGTTTTTAAGGATGTTCAGCCGCGGGTCCTGCACATCCAGCCGGGCCAGGGTTTCATCCAGCTGGCCGCGGTGGGCAAGTGCGGGAAAGCGCTGAAGCAGCTGCAGGATTTGCGTAAACAGCCGGTCAAACTTCCCGCCGGGGCCGGAGGTTGCCACCTGCACTACCAGCGGCGAGCGGGGTTTTTCGTTTTTAACGCCCATCCGGTTCTGCTTCTTCAGCTGGTCGCGGAAATAGAGCAGGTGGCCGGAAAAATCATTCGCGTAAAGCCGCCGCACGGTGATGTCGGAGATTTTTTTCAGCGTTTCATCGCTGGCCTTTTCAAGCCGCGTGAGACCCTGCGTGGTGGT
>CAZUKF010000224.1:0-2153 GCA_964620765.1 uncultured Rickettsiales bacterium
GGCGGGTGCGGTAATGGTCGCCCTCATGGTTGACGAACACCTGTGTCTTATACTCCAGGCGGCGGAAGGCGGTGGAATGGATGATGCGGTCACGGTCGCGCTGGAACGGGCTGCGGGCAGGGTCTTCCGCCTCCGCATGCAGCCGCCCGCGGCTGGCGGCGTGGTTGCAGGCGTAAGGAGCGAGGGTGCTTTGCGTTTTCATGGCATATGCACTATAATCGCCTTATGCAGCAGATCAATGAAACGATTGGAGGCAACCCTCCCCCGTTGCCCTTTTCGGTGACGGAGGCGGCGGCGGCACGCATCGCGTATTTGCTTTCCGACGAACCGGCAGGCACGCATTTCTTTGTCAGCGTGCAGGGCGGCGGCTGTTCCGGCTTTCAATACATGTATGAATTACTGCCGCGCGAGATTGCGCCGAGCGATACCGTCATCGGCGATGTGGTGGTGGACGATGTGTCATTGCCGCTGCTGGCGAATTCCACGCTGGATTATGTGGAAGATTTGGCCAGCGCCGGTTTCCAGATCAAAAACCCCAACGCCACGGCGAAATGCGGGTGCGGGAATAGTTTTTCCATCTCGCTGTGATCTCCCTCGCCACCTGGAACGTGAACTCCGTGAAGGCCCGCCTGGCGCATCTGCTCGGCTGGCTCAAGGAAAGTGCGCCTGATATTGTGCTACTGCAAGAGCTCAAATGCACCGATGATGCGTTTCCCTACCTGGAGATCGAGGAGCTGGGCTACAACATCGCCGTGCATGGCGAGAAAACCTATAACGGCGTTGCCATTCTTTCCAAATTCCCATTGGAAGATGTACGCAAAGGCCTGCCGGGTGATTCGGAAGATAGCCATGCCAGATATATAGAGGCGGTGGTAAGTTTAGGCAGGAGGCAGGAGGCAGGAGTCAAGAGTGGCTCCTCACTCGAGCCTCTTGCCTCTAGCCTCTTGCCTACCGGCGTTATTCGCGTCGCCTCCGTCTACGTCCCCAACGGCCAAACGCCAGACTCCGACAAATTCGCCTACAAGCTCCGCTTTTACGAGCGGCTGCGCGCGCATGCGGGCGAATTGCTGCGGCTGGAGGAAATGCTCGCCATCGGCGGCGATTACAATGTCGCGCCGTATGATGTGGACGTGCACGACCCAGCGGAATGGGCCAACACCGTGCTCTGCCACCCGCACACGCGAGAGCAGTTGCGAGCACTCCTGCACATGGGGCTGTATGATGCGTTTCCTTCCGCCCACCGCCAACCGTCCACCGTCAACCGCTACACCTGGTGGGATTACCGCGCCGGGGCGCTGGCAGCCGATGACGGGCTGCGCATTGATCATTTGCTGCTTTCCCCGCAGGCGGCGGATGTGTTGCAAGACTGCGTGGTGGTCAAACAACTCCGCACGCTAGACAAGCCTTCCGACCACGCGCCGGTGATGGCGACGCTTGCGGTATAACTACCGCACGGGGTTATACAACTCCACTAGCCGCTTGAGCGTGGCCTGCCGCTCCTTGCGCCCATCCGCTTTGATCAGATGGTCCGCCGCTTTTTCCAGATGCGATTCCAGCAATTTTATTTCCAGCCCGCGCAATGCCGCGTGCGCCGCCTTGCATTGATGCAGTATTTCCTCCACCGGGCGGCCCTGCCACACCATGCTGCGAATACCCTCCGCCTGGCCGATCAACCGGTTCAAGCGTTTCACTCCCGCACGCATCGCACCCGGTTTGCGCTCCGCGCGCTTCTTGCCTGATTTTTTCTCTCGCTTTGCCATAGCACGCTGAACTAGCACACGCGCAAGCGCGTGTTAAGCGGTTTCACTGCGGCACGGGCGCAGCCCACAACTCCCATTGCCGAGGCGAGCTGCCTGGCAGTGGGTATATGCGCTGGAGCGCAGGAAATTCCGCACGCGCCGCATTGATAGACCATGAATCGGTGCGCCCCACTACATACACCCAATGACGTCCGGTAGCCTGCGCGATGGCGCGAACGTGAGGCAACCATGCGGGGTTTGGCAGATCCGCGTTTACCACAAGCTGACTGCGCGGCACATAGAGAGCGCCAATGTAATACATGCCCCAGTCCATATAGGCGACCACCGCGTCTTTCGACATGGTTTCATCTTGCAACAACTCCAATATCTCAAAACGATCGGGGCTGTGCTGCG
>CAZUKF010000225.1:0-2146 GCA_964620765.1 uncultured Rickettsiales bacterium
GAATGACCCCGGCAATCTGCAGCGCGGGGATTCCTTATATCCAATGACTATAGCAGCACCGGAGGCTATCTGCTCGCGCCGCTTGGGCCCTGGCTCTGGTTGCGGGCTCCTGCCTTCATGTTCGGGACACCGCCATGGTGGGGCTGATGCGGCTCCTCCGCTACCTCGCCTTTGCCATTTTGTGCGGCACCCTGTTCAATCATATTGCCGCGGATGCTGTTTCTCTTCTGGGCCGTATTGGCCGCGAGTTCGGTGCCCTTGCCGAGGTCGGCATCGGTTACGCCAACGGCACCTCTGATTTTCGTAACAGGGTCCATAGCCTTAATTTTATCTTTCGCCGCATCCGCCGCCTCGTTCAGCTTCGCCTCGAGATGTCCCGCGACGCCCTCGCCACTGGCGACTTTGCCGATATTCTTGGCAGCACCCTCCTGGAGGTCTTTGATCACGCCGCCCGCTTGCATCGCCCGATCCAGTCCGAGCATCTTGGTGTTTTTGAGGACAGCTCCGGGGCTGTCGTCGAGCTTTTTGAGGGCATCATGGAGCTTGCCGCCGATGTCTTCTGGAATCATGTCGGTCCGGACCTCGTACTTGCCGCTTCCGGTGATGGCTGCAGTGGCCTTGCCTATCGCTCCCTTCTCTTTGAGAACGCCATTTTCAACAAGCACCGCCGCTGCGGTCGCAAACACTTCTTCTCTGGTCGCCATGACTTGTTCATCCCTTCAGGCACGTGATCTCACGGTCAAGTATGGCAAATAAAGATTAAATATTAGTTAATTTGTTGCCGCCAAAGCAGCGTTGAGTGGCTCAGTGGCTTGGGTTGCTGGTGCCAGCACTAGAATGCGCGGCCTTTAAGGCGGCAGACCCCAACGCCCCGGATGCGCTCAATGTGCTCCGGCGTATCGGCGAACAGTTCAAGAATCACCGGCACCTCGTCTGGCGTGATGGCGATGCGCTTGGGGAAGGTCTCATGAAAGCTTTCGGCAAAGGCGATGGCGGAGCGAAGCTGCTGGTGTTTCAACATATCCTGCTCGGGGCCCTGCGCGTATTTATGTAGTTGCTGCTTGGGGTCGTAGCCGGGTGGAGGGTCGAGGATGCTGTCGACGCTGATCGCGAGCAGCTGGTTCATTTCATCGGTGATTTTGTGCAGCGTGCGCTGGCTGCAGACGGTTTCGGTACGCACCGATTGTGCCAGTTGCTGGGCGAAGCCATTGGTATCAATACCGCGCAGGATGTCGTGGACGGGGTAGGGCGTGGCGGCGGTGGTGGCGGTGCCGGGGTTCTCGATGGCGTTGAGCATGTGCGCCCGCTCTGCCAGAAGCGGTGGGAGAATGTCGCGGCCGGTCAGCGTGCGGTCGCCATCCAGATCCGGAATCGGCGGTCTCACGGGCTTAAGGATGGCATCCTGAGGCTGGCGGGCAAGCGGCTGGTTCATGTACATCTCCGGTAGATCCAGTTGTAACGTAATTTCGGCCCTCGGGGTGTGAAGGTTTGATGACGATTGCCGCGCCGCAGCGAATTGGAGTGCCGTTGGCCGCTACTATCGAATTATCCTTGATAATCAGCAGCAAGGCATCGATTGGTATGAGGCGACCGTAGCGGGAACCTCTGGAAATGCTGGTTTTTGTTGGTGGCACGGCCAAGATGCTTGACAGCACGGCTGGCGGCTTTAATGACAAGCGTTCAAAAAGTGATCAGAGTCGAGAGTCGAGAGTCGAGTGAGACTTTCTTTCACTCGACTCTCGACTCTAACCACTCGACTTTAGGACTTTTATGGCCTCCGCCGCTGAACGTTTCGCCTCCAATGTCAATTTCGGCCTGCTCGGCCGCGCCACCGAACTGAAAAGCCGCCTGCTGTTCGTGCTCGGCGCGCTGATCGTCTACCGTCTCGGCACCTATATCCCGATCCCCGGTATCGACCCGCAGGCGCTCGAGGCCATCTTCAAGCAGCATGCGAACGGCGTGCTCGGCGTGTTCAACATGTTCTCCGGCGGTGCACTGTCACGCATGACGATCTTCGCGCTGGCCGTCATGCCCTATATCTCCGCTTCCATCATCATCCAGCTGATGGGCGTTGCCGTGCCGCAGCTCGCCGCCCTCAAGAAGGAAGGTGAGGCGGGCCGCCGCAAGATCAACCAGTACACCCGCT
>CAZUKF010000226.1:0-2140 GCA_964620765.1 uncultured Rickettsiales bacterium
GCACCTGCCCGCTGATGATGATCATCGGGATGGAGTCCATGTAGGCGGTGGCGATGCCGGTCACGGCATTGGTGAGGCCGGGCCCCGAGGTCACCAGGCACACCCCCACCTTGTTGCTGGCGCGGGAGTAGCCGTCGGCGGCATGCGCCGCCCCCTGCTCGTGGCGGACCAGGATGTGCTTGATCTTGTCCTGCTTGAACAGTTCGTCGTAAATCCACAATACCGCGCCGCCCGGATAGCCGAACACGAACTCCACGCCTTCTTCCTGAAGGCAGCGGATGAGGATTTCGGCGCCGCTCAATTGGCTGGCCAGTTGGCCAAGCTGTTGGCTGCTATGTTCCATGGTACGGCCTGCGAAGGGGGAAAACCCTAAAGAGTACTTTGAGGCGGAATCCTGGTCAAGCCTGCTGCCAGGCCGTCATGGATGCGACGGCCCGAGCGAAGCCTGTTTTGATACTATGGTTTACTAATAATGCCGGCGGAGTGAATTCGTGCCTCCAGCAGGACAAAGGGGAAGGGAAAGCACCTGGCTTCGCGTATAGAATTGTCAGACTTCCTGACGAGCGTCGAGCGTCGCGCGTTCAAGCAGGCCGCCTATGCGGTCCGGAACGAAGACCATGCGCTAGACATCGTGCAAGACGCGATGATGAGGCTGGCGGAAAAATACGGCGAGCGGCCGGCGGCCGAGCTGCCGATGCTGTTCCAGCGTATTTTGCAGAATGCCATTCGGGATTTTTTCAGGCGGCAGAAGGTGCGTTCGCTCTGGACCACGCTGCTGTCGGCCCTAAGTCCGAACCGCGACGACGATGATTCGGACCCGTTGGAAACTTTACCGGCTGAAGACGGGTCTTCATTGGGGGTAGCTCCCCCGGAAAAATTACAGCAAAGACAAGTCCTTGAATTTATTGAAAAAGAACTACAACTGCTACCACATCGTCAACGCCAAGCCTTCCTGCTGCGTTACTGGGAGGAGCTAGACGTTGCCGAGACCGCAGCCGCCATGGGGTGCTCGGAGGGCAGCGTGAAGACGCATTGCTCGCGAGCCACCCGTGCTCTGGCTACCGCGTTGAGAGCAAAAGGTCTTGAATTGTGAACGAAAATCATATCGGTGACCGTGTCCGGCAAGAGCTCAACCTGGGGTTGAAGCTCAAGCCGGCCGCCCTGGAGGCCCTGCGCGCCGGGCGTCAGCGCGCCCTCGCCCGCCAAGCCGAGGCGAAAACGTCCCCTGTCATGGTTCTGGCCGGCAACGTCCTCGGACGCGCCGGGCTCTCCAGCCTGCCCCAAGTGCTGCTGCCGCTGGTGCTGCTGGTAGCGGCATTTTTTGTCTTCAGCGGCTGGCAGGAGACCCAAAACATCCGGGAAATCGAGGAAATCGACGCCGCCGTGCTCACCGACGATCTGCCGATCGACGCCTATATCGACAAGGGGTTTGACGCATGGCTCAAGCGCTCTTCGCAGTAATTTTCTGCCTTGGCGCTTGCCTTGCGTTCAACCCCGTCTTCGCCGCCCCGCCCGCTGCACCGCCGCCCCCGAACTGGGTGGCGCTGACGCCTGAGCAGAAGACCATCCTGGAGCCTCTCGCCGACGAGTGGGACAAGCTGTCCGTTGCGCGCAAGAAAAAATGGCTGGGCATTGCCCAGCGCTACCCGAAGATGAAACCTGCCGAGCAGGAGGCCATCCAGAAGAACATGCGCCCCTGGGCGAGCCTGACGCCGCAGCAGCGCAGCACGGCGCGCGAAAGCTACAAGAACGTCTCCAAGCTGCCGCCTGAAAAAAAACAGGCGCTGCGCGACAAGTGGGACGAATACCAGCAACTGCCCGAAGAAGAACGCCAGAAGCTGCGCGCCGCCGCCAAAGCCGCCAAGGGCGGCCCGGCAAAAGCGCCCGCTTCTTCAGCGGTTCCTTCCTCGCCCCCCACGTCGGCGCCGGCCACCCCCGCTCCGCCGGCCAATGCCCTGACTGCCAAGTAAGTGGCGCTGGAGGACGCGCCTCTGGGCGCCGGGCTGGGCAGGCGCTGCCTGTCGCTGGTATACGAAATCCTGCTGGTGGCCGCCGTGGTGCTCGTCGCCGGCTTTGTGCACCGGGCATTGTTCGGCGATCCCAATCCGCACAACCAATGGCAGGAAACCGGCCTGCGCCT
>CAZUKF010000227.1:0-2134 GCA_964620765.1 uncultured Rickettsiales bacterium
GTGGCAGGCGAAGTGACGGACATGGCCGTGCAGATTCACGGCGGCTACGGGCTGCTGGAGGAGTATGACGTGGAGCGCTTCTGGCGCGACCACCGGCTCTTACGCATCGGCGAAGGCACATCGGAGATTCAACGGCTCATCATTTCACGCGCAATTGGTTGCGCAGAATAGGAGAAGCTATGGCTACCGCAACAATGCAGAAGGAAAAAAGCGATATGGCAACGGGACTGCTTGAACAGGTGCAGGCCAAGGTGGGCCTGAAGGCGAAATACGGCAACTGGATTGCGGGCAAAATGCAGGAGCCGGTGGAGGGCAAGTATTTTGATAATATCAGCCCCATTACCGGCAAGGTGTATTGCCAGGCCGCGCGCAGCACCGAGAAAGACGTGGAGAAGGCGATTGATGCGGCGGCAACGGCGTTTGAAAGCTGGGGCAAGACCTCGCCCGCCGAGCGCTCTGCCATTTTGAACAAGATCGCGGACCGGGTGGAGCAGAATTTGGAGAAGCTGGCGCTGATCGAAAGCTGGGATAACGGCAAGCCGGTGCGCGAATCCATGGGCGCGGATCTGCCGATGGTGATCGACCATTTCCGCTATTTCGCCGCGGCGGCGCGCACGGATGAGAGCAGCATTTCGCAGATTGATAACGATACCGTGGCCTACCATTTCAGCGAACCGCTGGGCGTGGTGGCGGCTATTTTGCCGTGGAATTTCCCGCTGGTGCTGGCCTCGTGGAAAATGGCGCCGGCGCTGGCCGCGGGTAACACGATTGTCATCAAGCCGGCGGAGCAGACGCCGGTTTCGACCATGGTGTTCATGGAGCTGATTGCGGATTTGCTGCCGCCGGGCGTGGTGAACGTGGTGCAGGGTTTTGGCGTGGAAGCGGGCAAACCGCTGGCGCAGAGCCCGCGCATCGGCAAGATTACCTTCACGGGCGAGACGGGCACGGGCAAGATTATCGGTGAATACGCGGCGAAAAATATTGTGCCGGTGACGCTGGAACTGGGGGGAAAATCGCCCAATATTTTCTTTGATGATGTCATGGGCGGTGATGAAGAACTGCTCGATAAAGCGCTGGAGGGGTTCACCATGTTCGCGCTGGTGAAGGGCGAGATCTGCACCTGCCCCAGCCGCGCGCTGGTGCATGAGAAGATTTATGACAAGTTCATGGAAAAGGCGCTGGCGCGGATTGCCAAGATCACCATCGGCAACCCGCTGGAGCTGACGACGATGATGGGCCCACAGAACTCCGCCGAGCACATGAAGAAGATTCTTTCGTATATCGACATCGGCAAGCAGGAGGGCGCGAAGCTCGTCACCGGCGGCACGCAGGCGAAGATGGGCGGCGACATGGAAGGCGGCTATTTCATGACGCCCACCGTGTTCAAGGGCAGCAATTCCATGCGGATTTTCCAGGAGGAAATCTTCGGGCCGGTGGTTTCCGTGACCACGTTTAAAGATTATGACGAGGCCATCAAAATCGCCAATGACACACCGTATGGCCTGGCAGCGGCGGTGTGGACGCGTGACGTGAACAAGGCCTACCGCGCGGCGCGCGCCATCAAGGCCGGGCGCATCTGGGTGAATGCGTACCACCTGTATCCCACGCACGCGGCGTTCGGCGGGTACAAGCAATCGGGCATCGGCCGCGAGAATCACCGGATGATGCTGGCGCATTACCAGCAGACCAAGAACGTGATTGTCAGCCACCGCACGCAGGCGCTTGGGTTCTATTGATGAGCGCACTGGCAACGCAGGCGGATTCGGCGGCCAAGACCTTCCGCGATAATGAGGCGCATCACCGCAAGCTGGCGGCGGAGCTGGAGAAGAACTTGGAGCTCGTGCGCGAGGGCGGCGGCAAGAAGGCCGTGGAGCGCCACCATGCGCGCGGCAAAAAGCTGCCGCGGGAGCGCATCAACGCGATCCTCGACCCCGGCTCACCATTCCTGGAAGTGGCGCCACTGGCGGCGTGGGAACTATATGAAGGCGGCGTGCCTGCGGCGGGGATGGTGACGGGCATTGGCCGCGTACACGGGCGGGAATGCCTGTTTGTTGCCAATGATGCGACGGTGAAGGGCGGCACGTACTTCCCGATGACGGTGAAGAAGCACCTCCGCGCGCAGGAGATTGCGTTC
>CAZUKF010000228.1:0-2125 GCA_964620765.1 uncultured Rickettsiales bacterium
TCAGGGCATGGAAGGCGTAGAAAAACTCTTCCTGGGTGCGATTCTTGCCGCCGAAGAACTGTATGTCGTCGATCAGCAACATATCGAGGGAGTGATAGTAGCGCTTGAAGTCGTCGAACGCCTTGTGCTGGTAGGCGCGAACGACATCCGACACGTAAGCCTCCGAGTGGATGTAGCGCACCTTGCCTTGCGGGTGATGTTCGCGAAAATAGTTGCCGATGGCATGAGCAAGGTGGGTTTTGCCAAGGCCAACGCCGCCGTAAATGAAGAGCGGATTGTAGGCGGTACCGGATTTCTCGGCGACTTGCCTTGCGGCGGCGCGCGCCAGCTCATTGGCTTTCCCGGTCACAAAAGTATCGAAGGTGAAGGAGGGGATCAACCGCGTGAGATCGCGTGGCAGTGTGGTGATCCTGCCGGCAGCCATGGCGGGCGCCGGTGCCCGCGGAGGCACGCCCTCTGCGGGTGAGGGCAATTGTTGCGAGTTTGGTAGTGGGTGGCGGTGCGGTGCCGGGGCGCTATCCTTGTCCGCAAGAAGCAACTCGATAGGGATGGCGTGGCCAATATGCTGGACAGCGAGGTCCTGGATACGGCTGAGGAACTTGTCGCGCACCCACTGCAGGACAAAGCGGTTCGGTGCCGTAATCGTTAGCGAGCTATCGCTGCCTTGATGTACGCCAAGCGGCTTGATCCAGGTGAGGAACTGCTGGTTGGGCAACTCTTTTTCAAACTGGAGCAAACAGGAGGGCCAGAAATTGTTCATGGTTTGCAGGGGCAGGAAAAAGGAAGGGGGCCGATGTGTAGCGCGGGCCTCGCGAATGGGACGGTGTGGAGGAGGAACCCATCCGCGGAAATCAAGCGCGGAAACGCGAGATTTTACGTGGATTGGGGGGAGTTATCCACAGGCAGCGTAGTGCCATGTTTGTATTGGGCTTATCGGGAAAACGCCGCGTGGCGTGCAAAGCGGGTGTGACCAACGATTGACAGAACACCCCTAAACGCGATGTAATGCTGGGTTTTCTTCGGGCCTATCTGCTGTTAAATCCTTTGGCCCTTGTTCAGGACGGATCATCATGAAAAGAACTTTTCAGCCTTCCAAAATTAAGCGCGCACGAACGCACGGCTTTCGGGCTCGTATGAAAACGCGGGGCGGACGAGCAGTGATTCGCGCACGGCGGGCAAAAGGACGCGCTGTATTGTCCGCGTGACGCCGGTGGCGACAGCGAAATAAATAAGTTATTGATTTAATTAATATTTTGACAATTTCGGTGAGGCCACCGCACCCGCTGAAGTTGACGCGGGCGATAGAGTACCAGTCTGCACTGACCGCACAATGCCGGGTTGCGGGTACTTATTTTCTACTCAGGGCGCAAAGTAATGGCATGGCGGGTGCGAGGCTGGGTTTGATCGCCAGCCGGAAAGCCGCGCGCCGTGCCGTGGACAGAAACCGGGCGAAGCGGTTGGCACGAGCAGCGTTCCATAGGCTGCGACCGGCATTGCCGCCGGTGGACTTCGTGTTGCAGCTTAAGAATGATCTGCGCCAGTCAGGCAACCCGGAGGTTCGCGAGGAGTTGTGCCGGCTGCTGAAAAAAGCAGCCGGCCGCTTCGGCGCGGCAGCGGCTGCGTAGCAAAAAAGGGCAGAAATCAGTCGATGGATACGCAGCGTTTAATCTTGTTTTTTGTGTTTGTGTTTTCGACCTTCATGCTGGTCGAGGGTTGGCAGCGTGAGCAGCGCGGGCAAGCGCCAAGCGTGCAATCGGCAAACAAGTCCGGAGCCGACATCAGCGGCAAGAAGGAGGGGAGCACCAGCGCAGTACCCAAGGCCCCGGCAAAGGATGTACCGGTGGTACCGGAGCAACCCGCGAGTCTGCCGCTCGCACCGGTGGCAGCGGCACCGGTGGCAGGGGAAGGAAGCATTGTCAGGATAGAGACCGACGTGCTGTTGGCACAGGTGAGTACCCTCGGCGGTGATGTGGTGCGCCTGGAACTGAAGCAGCACAAGGGAACGCTCGACACGAGCAAGAATTTCGTGTTGTTCCAGAGCGGGCCGGAGCACAAATACTTCGCGCAGTCGGGTCTGACGGGGCAGGAGGGTTTGCCCAATCACCATACGCGATATACCGTGTCG
>CAZUKF010000229.1:0-2114 GCA_964620765.1 uncultured Rickettsiales bacterium
AGGGAATGTGAACGAGAAGCAGTGCCGCACAGGTAGCAAGGAGCCATTTTTCTTCCGTGTTGATGCGCGAGCGGAAAAAAGCCAGCGCCACGAAAAGCAGCGAGGGAGCGGGCCACATGAAAAGATACCAGTTGAGTGCGTTCAGGCTGTTAAACGCCATGCCGATGCCATGCCATAGCGTGTGTTCCGGCTGGCTCACCCAAGGCAGCATGGATTCAGGGACCGGGCCGAAGCCGTAGCGGTTGCTGGCGAGTTTCTGGTAACCGAGCGTCAGCATGTCGCCGGTGGTGGCATGGTTGTAGGCGAGGAGAAGGAACAGCGGTGGCAGCGCGGCCACTCCCACGAGCAGCAGACGCGGGAAGCGGATGCGAGGCAGGGCAAATAACAGCGCGGGAAGTGCAATTGTCAGCGCGGTGAGCGGGCGGGTGATGAAGGCATAGGCGATGGCGAATCCGGCAATGATCGCCCAGAAGGCTGCACCGCCGCGCAATGTTTTTAAGAAAGCCAACAGGAACAGCGAGATGAAGAGCAGACACGTCACGTGGTTTGCGATTTCTGAAGACATGTAGACCATCATCGGCGATGCGGCGCATAACAGTGCGCTAATGCACGCCACTTGTCTCGAATAGAGCATGGCTGCCAGTGCGTAGATGCAGGGTACGGTGAGCGCGCCCAGGATCGGGCTTATCGCGCACGGTGCATTCGCCAGCACGCCGAAGAGCAGCAGGAGACTATGCCCCGGTGGGAATTGCGCATAGTAGCGCGCGTCGTTTACCATCACGCCCAGATCGAAAAATTCGCCTAGCGGATAAGCGGCAAGCGCCGCGCGGCCGGAGGCCAGCATGCGCGCCTCGATGAGTTGCGCGACCGAATCCTGGATGGGCATGGCGCAATCGTAGGTGATAATGGCGGTGGCGAATGCGAGAGAGAAAAATAGCAGTGACAATACGGTGAGAAATAGCGGGGTGGAGGTGGCAAAGATCAGGCGCCCCAGAGCATCGAGGGCACGGCGCACGGCGCGCCATTCGCCCGCATCGCTTAACGCCATGAAGCCGGTGAACAGGCAACAGCCGAGCCCCACCGCCAGCAGCGAGAGCGTAGCGGCACTGGTGCCGAAAAGCGTGTGGCCCAGGCCCAGCGGCAGGAGGGTTAAAAGGAATAGAAACGGGACGGCATAGCGCTCCATGCTATTCCTCCAGCCGCAGTTCGTTGATTTTTTCCTCGAGCGCTTTCACCTCGAACATCGGAAGCGAGCAGCGCGTGCCGGTGCAGATGAACGCCGCCGGTTTTTCAAGTTCGGGGAAAGCCACGTCGCCGCCCGGGAGCTTGCCTTCCTTCGGGTCGTACCATTCGGTTTGTTTGTAAAGCGGGGGTGCGGCGATGGCGGCTTTGAAAAGTTTTGCGGACTCAGGATCTTTTTTGCTGCCAACGATGGTGAGATGCAGCGGAGCATTTCGCAGTTCGTCATCGGCCATCAGGAGCCCGGGATCGAAATATGCGCTCTTCACCCTCTCCCAGGTGGCAACGCTTTGCAGTGCGCCCAGTGCGGTTTTTCGGAAATCCTTGTCGGCGGAATAGTAGGAAAGCAGGTTGAAGAAACGCGCGGCGGCGATGTTTTCATCAGGATTTTTATGTGGCGAGAGCACATCTTCTGCACGCGGTACTTTGGTGAAGAATCCGCCCTGCTTACCCGCCATTTTCGCAATCATAAAACGCGCGTGGGTTTCGGAAGAGGAGAGCCATTTCCGTTCGCCGGTCACCGCATACATAGTGAGCAAGGCATTGGCAGAAGCAAGCGTATCCGAGAGGTACGGGCCGTCTTTGTCCTTGTCGCCGTGGCGGAATCCGCCTTTCGCTAGTGCGCGTGCAGATAAAAGCCAATTCATGGTACGCGCGGCTTTTTGCAGCACGGCTTCATCGCCAGTGGCTTGGTATAACGTGAGAAGCGCCGAAACCATCGCGCCGTTTTCATTGGCGTAGGTGTTTTTGTCGGTGGGTGGGAAGCCTAACTTGCGGCGCCCCTTATCATCCAGCGAATAATAGTCGTGGCCGGTGATTTTTTCCGAAATATCGGCATCCTGGCTGGTATAAAATGCTCCTTGTTTGCTGGTCAT
>CAZUKF010000230.1:0-2111 GCA_964620765.1 uncultured Rickettsiales bacterium
TGCCCATTTCGCGCAGATACATCCGCACCGGATCATCGGAACGGCCGACATTTTCCTGTTCCGCTTTCCATTCCTCGACCGCGCTTTCGGTATCTTCTTTGACGGGCATACCCTCCGCATCCTCGACCAAATTGATCTCAGCCTTGGTCAGAGCGCCGATAGTCGATTCCATCACCTCGGGTGAAAACTCGTCGGCGGGCAGCAGGCGGTTCAATTCGTCGTAGGTGACGTAGCCGCGCTCTTTGCCCAGCGCTACCAGCTTTTTGAGCAGGGAGGGGCTTAAATCATCTTTCATGGATTTTTTATCGTGTTCTTTTTGCTTTTTGTCATTCATGGAAGGGTTTGCTGATTTCTTATTGTTGTCAGGTTGCGTGGGTTTTGCGGCCGCTTTCGCAGGCGGCGGCAGGCTTTTAGATTTTGGGGCGGGCAGCGGTTTGGCTTTAGGCTTTGCCACTAATGCTTTTTTCGCAAGCGCGGAAGTAGGTTTTGTTGTTCCGTGCTTTGATGTGAGCGTTGCCTTGGGAGCGGTAGGTTTCTTTGCGACGGGGCGCATTTTCTTTACAGGCTTCTTCGCTTTTGCCGCCGCTTTCTTAACAGGTTTTTTTACCAATTTCTTTGCGGGCCTGCGAACGGGCTTCTTTGTCGTCTTGACCATTTTCTTAGCGGGTTTTTTGGCTGTTTTTGGTTTTGCCTTCAGGCTCTTTTTTACTTTGGATACGGATTTTTTCAGCTTTTTGACAGCTGGTTTTGCCTTTACAGGTTTCTTTGCTTTCTTCGCCGATTTAGGGGCAGGTTTCTTTGCCATGTCGTGGAACCTTTCAAAGGTACTGAAGAGAAAATCCAATGGGGTAAAATAGGTTTTTTTCATGGGGTTTCAATAGGAAATATCTATTTTCACCTTATTCCCCACCGGCGACCTCAAGCGGCTGGAACTGGTTGCGCTGCATGTCCCTGATTTGCCGCTGTAATTCGACGCAGCGCTGCTTGGCGTCTTCGGACCCGTCCGCAGACAGTGCCTGCTGCCGATAGTCGGTCTGCATCCGCGCCAGCGCATAAGCGGCATGCAGCCGCTGCCAGGTATCGCGCGCGTCGCGCAGGCGCTCCTCCAGGGGCGTTTTGGTCGATTGCACGGTGCGCGGCAGGGGGATGGAGATATCGTTCAGCACCATCTGCACGCTTGGCCACAGGCCCCAAGGCTCGAGTTGCGCCTGCCAATCCAAATCATCGGCAGTAGTGTCGGCGATTCCGGCTACTTCCACCAGCGCCTGGCGAATCATGTCGAGGCTACGGTCGTGGCATTCCATGCGGGCCAACTCCTCTTCCACCGCCGACTCCAGCAACAGGGCCGGGTATAACAGCACTAATTTGACGATCTGCTGCTCAAAACGCAGCAGCGCCTGTCCCGGCAGCAATTGCGCCGGCGCGACGGCGGCGTGAACGGCCTGCTCCTTCTTGCCCGAGCGCAATGCACGGTCCTGCCATAATTTCTCGCGGAAAAAGCTGCGGTAATGGTTGCGCAAGGTCGTATCGGTAATTTTCTCTGCGAGTTGCATCAATGCATGTTCCGCCGCGGCCTTGCCCTCCGGCGTGGCATTGGCGGGCGCCGCCGCCTGGTCGTACAGAATCTGCGAGAGCGGACGGGCATGCGACAGCAGCTCTTGCATCGCAAGCGCACCGTGGCGGCTCACCATCGTATCGGGATCCTCGCCCCTGGGCAGGAGGGCGAATTTCAAACTCTTGCCCGGCATCAGGAGGGGCAGCGCCAGTTCCGCAGCGCGCAGCATGGCGCGCTTGCCCGCCTCGTCACCGTCAAGGCAAAGCGCAGGCTCGGGCGCAAGCCGCCACAGCGCGTGCAGATGCGACGGCGTCACCGCCGTGCCGAGTGGCGCTACCGCATTGAAAATACCCGCCTGGGCGAGCGCGATCACATCCATATACCCTTCGGTGACCAGTACGTTTCGCGCATCCATGGCTGGCTTGCGAGCCAGATCATAATTATACAGCACCTCGCCTTTTTTAAAGAGCGGGGTTTCGGGCGAGTTCAGATATTTCGGCCCGCTGGTTTCGGTCATCGCGCCTACTATGCGGCCGCCAAAGGCAATCACATGTCC
>CAZUKF010000231.1:0-2108 GCA_964620765.1 uncultured Rickettsiales bacterium
TTGGCTCCTGTATTGCCGATATGGGGGAAGGTGAAGGTGATGATCTGGCCGGCGTAGGAAGGGTCGGTAAGTATCTCCTGATAACCGGTCATCGCGGTGTTGAAGCAGACTTCGCCGATAGTTGAATCCTCTGCGCCGATGCCAAATCCAGAAAACACCGTTCCGTCTGAAAGTATCAGGCGGGCAGGGCGGTTCGTTGTCTGGTGGGTCATGATGTCGTGTGGATTCCTAGGGATAAACGGCGGAACCATAGGGGCGCAGGGCGCGGCTGTCAAGGGACAATCGCGTCACTCCTGTTTAAGATAAACGGCGGCGGCAGGGCCGGTGAAGGCAAGCTTCCATCCGGCGCGGTGGTCGAGGCGGCTGCGGATCGTGTGATTATCTGGACTGGTGATAACGCCCTTTATCCCGTAACGCGCAAGCATCGCTTCCCACCCTGGTTCCGCAGTAACGAAGCTGCTGTAATCTTCGATCACCTGCGGCGGGTAGGCGGTCTCTGCGCGCGGATCGATGAAAGCGGGGATGCGGCCGCGCGTTTCATATATCAGCAGACCGCCCAGCGCAAAATCGTTTATGAATCTTACGTCCGGCGCATATTTGTCGATAAAGGTGATTTCGGCTTCCATTCCCTCAGGCAGAAGAGGCTGCTGCTGGTGACGTGTGACAAGCGTGGTGGGAAGCAGGGCAGCAAGGAGCAAGGAGCCCAGCACAGCCCAGCAGGGTGTATATTTATACGATACAAGGCGTTTGCCGTATGCCAGTATTTTCTCGGCGAATGGCGCGGGAGCGTGGTGGGAGGACAGCCAGTCATTCAGCCGGCAGGCAACGAGCGGAGCGGCAAAAATGGTGAAGACGCTGAAATAGCGCACGCATGTCGCAGCCAGTATCAACGAACCATAGGCGAGCCAACGCTCGGTTTTTGGTACCGGCAAGGGCCGGTTCATGACCGCGGCCATGAAAAGAACCGCGTAAATATTCTGGATGAGGCCGGCCCAGGAAGTGATGTAGGGCCGCCATTCCATGATGAATCGGTTCGCATTGCTGAGCAACGGGCGTCGGACGGATTCGACAATACCCATACCGTAGGGATTGCAGAGAATGGCTGTGGCGATGGCCGCAAGGGCGCAGGCGGCAAGCGCAATCATAGATCCCCTGCGCTTATGCCATACGGCATGCAGGAAATAGACATCCAGCAGCAGCGGCCCCAGAATGAATCCGCCATGGCTATTCACCCACAGGATCATGGAAAGTGGCAGCAATAGTAGCCAACGGTTGTGGCATTGGCCACGCGCATGCTGGCTAAGGATGAGAAACCACAGGGCCACGAAGCATTGCGTCATTTGCTGGGGACGCAGCGTGGCATAAAGCAGCGTCATGGCGCCCAGCGTTGAGAAAATGGCGGAAAGCCCGTTGCCGCTGCTCAGAACACTTGCCGCATAAATCAGCGCAATCGTGAGCGCGAGGATGGCATGATTGGCGTTCAACGCCGCATTCCATCCGCCTTTTTCGCGCAGGAAGCTGAAGGCTGTGTCCCATCCCCACGATATATCGAGCCAGCGGTAATCGCCCGCGCTGAACGACCAGGTATCGCTGCCGGGCAATGCTCCCGTTGCGCGGATCAGGTCACCCGCGGCGATGTGCCAGAGCGGGTCGAGATCGTTGAAGCCGCCAGGGCCCATACCTAGGGTGAAGAGCAGGGCGAACAGGCAAAAGACGCCAGCGCCGCCGATCCATACGCTATGCGCAGGTGGGGTGGAGGTATGTAAGGGATGCGTCATGCGAGGACGGTATGGTGTGCAGGGTAGGGTGTCAACTGGGTTGTTAGACTCTGCCGTGCTTGCTTAGCATTTCGTGAATATTATTTGCACCGTATTATCAAGGCGCCGGCGCCACCTTGCCTGCGTGGCAAGCATCATTCGGGGGAGCGTGAAGCGGTACGGGCTTCGGCAATTTTTTGATCCACATAATTGGCCGCATTCAGGCCATCCGTCAATCCCGCCCTTATAGCCACATCCTGTGCAAGCTTATGAGCTGTTACCTCAGCCCTTTCGCCGGATTCACTATAACGCACAGGGGCACTTTCCGCCCGGATCACGGCATCGATTAGG
>CAZUKF010000232.1:0-2101 GCA_964620765.1 uncultured Rickettsiales bacterium
CCAGTCGATCGCCGCCGACACCTTCAGCGAGCATAAAGATCACGCCGAGGTCGGTGAGTTTCATGCCTTCGCTTTTCAGCTTGTCGAACAGGCGTGCGAGCACCCCGCGGGTGGCACCGGGGCGTGCCGCCGCGGCATTGACCATCTGACCGGCGACACCGTTTGTATCGTAGGATTTAAAAATACCCGTGCTTAGCGCATCGCCCAGCAACACGCCGCCCGGTATTAATTTACCTGCCGTGTTGACCACTTTTTTCAGGGCCTCGTCATGAAGCGCGCCTTCCGTGCCGCCGCCTTTACTGGCAGCCTCCATCGAGAGCCGGTCGGCGGTACTTAATCCTTGATTCTGGCCTGCTGTGGTCATTTAAAAATAGACTCCTATACCCTACTAATTTACCATATCAGGCGCCGGATTTATATGACAATTCTGTTACAATTTCCTGCGCGCGGACATGGGCCATGGCAGCCACTTTCCCTATGATTATCAAGGAGGGGGACTGCACGTTTTCGGCCTTGGTGAGTGCGGGGAGGCGGACCAGGTCGGTGCTGAAGATGCGCTCCCCGGGCGTCGTGCCGCGCTCGATGATGGCCGCCGGGGTCGCGCCGGGGAGGCCGTGGGCGATCAAATTTTCGCTGATCTGGTCGATATTCACCAGGCCCATATAGACGACTAAAGTCGTGTCCGGGTCGGCGAGGCTTTTCCAGTTGAGTTCGAGGGGAAGGTCGGTGGATTCCTGACGGTGGCCAGTTAAAAACCTCACACCGGTAGCGAGTCCGCGATGGGTGAGGGGGATGCCGGCGATGCTTGCGCAGCCTTGCGCGCTGGTGATGCCAGGGATGATTTCGCAGGTGATGTTTGCGGATTGGAGTGCTTGCATTTCTTCGCCGCCGCGGCCGAACATAAAAGGGTCGCCGCCTTTTAAACGCACGACGCGCGTATATTTTTTGGCGAGCGCGATGAGGAGTTCGTTGATTTCCTCCTGCGGCATGGCTTTGTGCTTGCAGCATTTTCCGGCGTAGATTTTGGGGGCGCCTGCCGGGAGTAACGCCATGATTTCGTCCGACACCAGCCGGTCATAAACCACCACCTGTGCTGTCTGGATCGTTTTTAAGGCTTTGAGGGTGAGTAATTCGGGATCGCCGGGACCCGCGCCCACCAATGTGACTACGCTCTTCATATATAATAAGTTAGCATGCTGCCTACGCGCGGCAAACCACTTTTTTCGAAAGCGATTTGCCATGTCGCTTAACGAAAGCGTGTTAAGCGACATATTGAAAAATTACACTATTGTAACTCTCTTGTCACCTGTATGTAGTTGCACATCGTGTATGTTTATGACATATATGTGCGCCTCGCATATATATAATAACCTAACAAAGGACAGGACTTATGAAATTCTCTCCCCTCATTGCAGCACTCGCTGCGACCTCGCTGCTTACGGCATGCGCACAACCGGGCGGCCCCGGCGTGACGCAGGGCGGCGGCGGTTTCAATAAGCAGGAAGTCGGTACGCTGGCCGGCGCCATCGGCGGCGGTATAATCGGCAGCAACATCGGTGGCGGCAAAGGAGCCATCGCAGGCACCATCGCCGGTACTCTCCTTGGCGGCGCACTGGGAAGCTCCATCGGCGCCTCACTCGATGCAGCGGACCGCGCAGCCTATAATGACGCTTCGCAACGCGCGTTAGAGACCGCACAACCCGGCCAGGTGCTCCCATGGAGCAACCCTCGCACCGGCAATTCGGGCACCATCGTTCCGAAAGCGCCTTACCAGAACTCTTACGGCCAGTACTGCCGCGAATACACCCAGACGATCAAAGTGGGTGGACGCACCGAGCAGGGCTACGGTACCGCATGCCGCCAGCCTGACGGCAGCTGGCAGATCGTCGAGTAACCCTGCGCATGAGTCTCGAAGCAGTTAAAGAAGAGCCCGCGCCGGTCATTCCAACGGGAACGTTGATGAAAGGTAAGCGCGGGCTCATTATGGGTGTAGCGAACGACAAATCGCTCGCCTGGGGAATCACGCAATATCTGAATGCTCAAGGCGCGGAACTCGCCTTCACCTACCAGGGCGAGGCGCTTGAAAAACGCGTGCGGCCAC
>CAZUKF010000233.1:0-2034 GCA_964620765.1 uncultured Rickettsiales bacterium
TGGCACCCGTCACCGCCGACAGCGTGAAAACGCTGCTGGCCAACGATAAAACCATCGTGGGCGATATGCTCCGCACTCAGCTTACTACCGTGTTGCCAAAGGGCGTGAGCAAGGAGGAGATGGCTGAGTTCTTGAAAGATCCCTTCAATGAAAAGAACAAGAAGGTGATTGATGCCATCATAGCCGATGAGTACCTGCGCGAGCAGGCGGCAATCGCCATGGGTAACAGCGACAAATACAAGGCGGTAGTGGCAGAGAAATATAATGAGTTCTTAGACGCCAAGAAGGGCGGCTTCGACCCGGTCAAATCAACCGCGCTCGTTACTGCACAAAAGGAAAAAGCGAAGAGCATGAAGCTGCTCAATGAGAGCGCAGCTAAAGAAGTGCAGAAGAAGCGTACACCCGCTCCTCCTGAGGTCGCGCCTGCACCGAAAAGCATGGATCTCGACCCGCTTGCCAATCGCTATTACAAAAAAGCGGAAGATCTTATCACGGCGCTGGAGGGCAAAGGCGGCGAAGAGGCACCAAAGCTGCGTGAAAAACTGCTTGCAGCGCAAAAAGATGGTAAGCTTAAAGATCAGGAATTCCTGCTGTACCGCGATGAGAAAGGTGAGCTTTCAGTCTTTACCGGCAAACGCGACGGCAACAGCTTTAAGATCGACAAGGATGATAAGATGTGGACAGCAGCCAGCAGCCAGCCGCGCGACTTGGGTGTGCGCGGTGGATTACCCATTCCCACTGACATCCCGCTTATAGACGATAAGGTGTCGGATAAACGGCCGCTCGCAATCCTCAAAACCAATGCGCTTGCATCCGGGGAAAAGGTATCGCTTGATACGCCTGTTGCACCTGACCGTGCCGTGGTCAGCATTGACAAGGTCATTGGAACCAGTCTCGGCTCGCTCAGCTAACCCGCCTTACGGCCCTCCTTTGAATTTCCTCCCCCTGGAAGGGAGAGGATTCTGCTGTCATGCTGAACTTGTTTCAGCACCCACCCCTCCACGGGGGCACCGACAATTGTTGAAACGTGGGTCCCGAAACAAGTTCGGGACGACATTTAACCCACCTTCCTTCCCTTCACCAGCGCATCTTTTTTGAATTTCCTCCCCCTGAAAGGGGGAGGATTAAGGTGGGGGTCCATCTCTCATCCCCAACTACTTCAGAATATGCTGAACCAGACCCCCATCCTACCCTTCCCCCTTCCAGGGGGAAGGAACGCTCAGGAAGCCTTCCTTCCTTTCACCAGCGCATCCACCACTTCGGGGTTGAGCAGGGTGGAGGTATCTCCAAGATTGCCCGTATCCCCCTCCGCGATCTTGCGCAGGATGCGCCGCATGATCTTGCCGGAGCGCGTCTTGGGCAAAGCGGGCGTGAACTGGATCACGTCCGGCTGCGCGATGGGGCCGATTTCCTTGCGCACCTGGTTCTTCAGTTCTTTCGTCACTTCCTCGCTCGGCTCCACGCCCTGCTCCAGCGTGACGTAGCAGTAAATCCCCTGCCCCTTGATGTCATGCGGGTAGCCCACCACCGCCGCCTCGGAGACACGCGCGTGACCCACCAGCGCGCTTTCCACCTCCGCCGTGCCGATGCGGTGGCCGCTCACGTTGAGCACGTCATCCACCCGGCCGGTGATCCAGTAGTAACCATCCGCGTCGCGCTTCGCCCCGTCGCCGGTAAAATACAGGCCGGGAAACTGCGAGAAATAAGTCTGTTCAAACCGCGCGTGGTCGCCGTAAACCGTGCGCGCCTGGCCGGGCCATGAATCCGTAATACACAGCATGCCCTCGCACGCACCGGAGAGCATCTTGCCGCTCTGATCCACAATCACCGGCTTCACCCCGAAGAACGGAAAGCTCGCCGCCCCCGGTTTCAGCGCGTGCGCGCCGGGCAGCGGCGTCATCATCGTGCCGCCGGTTTCCGTCTGCCACCACGTGTCGATAATGGGGCAGCGCCGCTCGCCCACCACGCGCCAGTACCACAGCCACGCCTCGGGGTTGATCGGCTCGCCCACGCTTCCCAGCAGGCGCAGGGTTT
>CAZUKF010000234.1:0-2034 GCA_964620765.1 uncultured Rickettsiales bacterium
ATGGGTTTCCAACTGCTCTACGTCAAACGCCTTCAACCCGTGCTTGGCGAACATGCGCTGCACCACCGCCAGCGACAAATAAGAAAAATGCTCGTGGTAAATGGTGTCAAACTGCCGTTCGTTCACCAGGTTCAGCAGATGGTGGAATTCTACGGTGAGCACGCCGGTGGGTTTCAGCAACCGCGCCAAGCCTGCAATAAAGTCATTCAAATCCGGCACATGCGCCAGCACGTTGTTGGCTGCGATCAAATCCGCCTGCTGCCCCTGCCCCGCCAATTCCGCCGCCGTTTCCTGCCCCATGAAACGGCACAGCGTGCGGATGCCCTTGGCGTTGGCGTGCTCGGCGATATTGGCCGCCGGCTCAATGCCCAGCACCGGCACGCCGCGTGCCACGAAATGCTGCAGGAGATACCCGTCATTGCTTGCCACCTCCACCACCAATGACTTGGGGTTGAGATGAAACCGTTCCATCATCGCCTCCGCATAGCGGCGGGCGTGCTCCACCCAGCTGGTGGAGAACGAGGAAAAATAGGCGTAATGCGAGAAAATCTCCTGCGCGGAAACCAGGCGGTCTACCTGCGCCAATTGGCAATGCGCGCATACCCGCGCGACCAGGGGATAAGCCTTCTCTCGCGGAATATCCTGCGGCCCGCGCAGGTAATTATTGGCCAGCGGCTGGCGGCCAAGATCAGCCATCAGCCATGCTTCCGCGCCATCGCAGAAATTGCAGGCGAAGGGCAAAAGTTCCGGTTTCGTTGCCGCTAACATGCCGCCTTGCTACCTGGCTTTTGGTCCCACAGCTTCCACGGCGCCTCGCCGGAATCCCACAGCGCGTTTAAGGTAGTTGCATCTTTCAGCGTGTCCATGCAGGCCCAGAACCCGTCATGTCGATATGCCATTAATTCACCCTTGGCAGTCAGTTTCTCCAACGGCTCGTTTTCCCACACCGTGTCATCGCCCTCAATCAAATCCACCGGCTTGCGGTTGACCACGAAAACTCCGCCATTGATATAACCGCCGTCACCGCGGGGCTTTTCGATGAAACGCTTCACCTGGCTGCCGTCCATGTCAATCGCGCCGAAACGGCCCGAGGGGCGCACGGCCAGGATGGTGGCAAGCTTGCCGTGATTTCGATGAAAGCGCAGTTGCTCCTGCATGTTCACATCACACAACCCATCGCCATAGGTGAGCAAAAAATCTTCATCCTTGCCCAGATGCTCCGCGACGCGCTTGATGCGCCCGCCGGTCATGGTGTGCTCGCCGGTGTCGATCATGGTGATAGACCACGGCTCGGCGTAATTGTTCAAAAACGTCATGCGGTTGTTTTTGAGGTCTACGGTAACGTCCGACGTGTGCGCCACGTAGTTGCAGAAATATTCCTTGATCATGTAACCCTTGTAGCCCAGGCAGATGATGAATTCGTTCACCCCGAACGCCGAATAAAGCTTCATGATGTGCCACAGCATCGGGCGCGGGCCGATGCTGACCATCGGCTTGGGGATGCGCGCACTTTCTTCCATGATGCGGGTGCCTTGCCCGCCGGCGAGAATGACTGCTTTCATAGGGTTCCCCTCATAGCTTATCCGGTCGCACGGTGAAATAAATATCTTTCAGTTCGCTATACACATCCAACGCCTCGGTGCCCGGCTCGCGGCTGCCGTTGCCGGATTGGCCCAGGCCGCCAAAGGGCATATGCGGTTCGCTGCCGAACGTGCCAGCGTTTACCACCGCCACGCCGGAGCGCACATGGTGGGCGAAATGCTGGGCGCGGTCGGCGCTTCTGGTGTGGATGCAGGCGGTGAGGCCATAGGGCGAATCATTGGCCAGCGCCAGCGCGGCGTGGAAATCCTTCACCTTGTACAGGCTGGCCACGGGGCCGAACAGCTCGGTGGTGGAAAGCTCGTCATCCGGCGCCACGCCTTCCAGCAGCGTGGGAGCAATGTAATAGCCTGCCTCTCCCACGCGCTGCCCGCCGCAGAGAATGCGTGCGCCGCGCGATTTGGCCGCCTGCACGGCGGAGAGAACTTTGTCGGA
>CAZUKF010000235.1:0-2008 GCA_964620765.1 uncultured Rickettsiales bacterium
TGCAAATCACTTACCAAGCTCGGCGTAAGCGAGAAGGTGCTGGGCGAAGCGGAGATGAAAAAACTCGGCATGCACTCGCTGCTTTCCGTGGGGCTGGGCTCGGCAAATGAATCCAAGCTTGTGGTCATGCAGTGGAAGGGTGGTAAAGGCGCGCCACTGGCTTTCGTCGGCAAGGGTGTCACGTTCGACACGGGCGGCATCTCCATCAAGCCGGCGAACGGCATGGAAGAAATGAAGTGGGACATGGGCGGCTCCGGCACCGTGATCGGCCTCATGCGTGCACTCGCCGCACGCAAGGCGAAAGTGAACGCCGTGGGCGTGGTGGGGCTGGTGGAAAATATGCCCGACGGCAAGGCGCAGCGGCCGGGCGACGTGTGGACATCCATGTGCGGCCAGACCATCGAAGTGCTGAACACCGATGCGGAGGGCCGCCTCGTGCTGGCCGACGCGCTGTGGTACACGCAGGTGAATTACAAGCCCAAGCTGGTGATTGACCTTGCGACGCTCACGGGCGCGATCATCGTGGCACTGGGCACGTCACGCGCCGGGCTGTTCTCCAATGACGACAAGCTCTCCGAGCAGCTGTTCAAAGCGGGCAAGGCCACGGGCGAGGAAGTGTGGCGCCTGCCGCTGGGCGAGGTGTATGACAAGCAGATCAATTCGGATATTGCCGACATGCAGAATATCGGCGCCGACCGCGAGGCGGGCAGCATCACCGCGGCGCAGTTCCTGCAGCGTTTCATTAAAGAGGGAACGCCGTGGGCGCATCTGGATATTGCCGGCGTGGCGTGGACCAAGAAGGAGCAGCCCACCTGCCCGAAGGGTGCCACGGCTTACGGCGTGCAGATGCTGGACCGGTTCGTGGAAGATAATCACGAATGACGGCCGTTCAGTTCTACCACCTCACCGCAACACCCATGGAGCGGGCACTGCCGAAGCTGGCGGAGAAAGCGTATGGCGGCGGCTTCCGCACGCATCTGCTGCTGGATGCGCCGGAGCGCGTGGATTATTTCAACCAGCTGCTGTGGACTTACGACCAAAATTCCTTTCTGCCGCACGGCACACGGGGGGATGCAGAGCCGGAGATGCAGCCGGTGTTTCTCTCGGCGGAGCTGGATGCGCCCAACGCGCCGGATCTGCTATTCGTGACCGAAGGCAGCGTGCCGCCGGAGCCGGGCAAATATAAGCGCATACTCGACATGTTTGACGGCAAGAGCGAGGAGCGCACGCAGGCCGCGCGGGAGCGTTGGAAACAGTACAAGGCGGCGGGGCACGAGGTGAGCTACTTCCAGCAGAATGACACGGGCGGCTGGGAGAAGAAGGCGTAGTTTTCTATTGTCATTCTGAGCGTAAGCGAAGAATCTATTTAAGTAGATCCTTCACTTCGTTCAGGATGACATGACTGCTGAAAAAATTCCGCTCGGCCTTTATTCTGCAACGCGTTTTGCCGAGACTTGCCGCCCGCTGCTTTTGGGCATCGGGAAGCTAGAATCCGCTTTCTTGCGTGATGAAATTGACGCCACGCCCATAGAAAAGCCGGTTTACATCGCGGGCCTTGCGCGCGCGGGTTCGACGACGCTGCTGGAAACACTGGCGCAGGCGAAGGAGGTGGCGACGCACCGCTACAGCGATTTCCCGTTCGTGCTGACGCCTTACTTATGGAACACGCTGCTGAAATTTCTGCCGCGGCAGAAGCCGGCGGCGAAAGAGCGCCCGCACAAGGACGGCATCATGATCACGCCGGAAAGCCCGGAGGCGATGGAGGAAATGCTGTGGATGGCGTTCTTCCCGTTTGCGCATAATCCCAATATGAGCAACGTGCTGGATGAAGAGAACCACAACCCGGAATTCGAGGCGTTCTACCGCGACCACATCCGCAAGCTGCTGCGGGTGCGCAAAGCCGCGCGCTACGTGAGCAAGGGCAATTACAATATTTCGCGTCTGGCCTATTTGTATAAAATTTTTCCGGATGCGCAGCAGTTTCTGCATCAGCTTTTAAAAGATCTGC
>CAZUKF010000236.1:0-1973 GCA_964620765.1 uncultured Rickettsiales bacterium
TCAACCATCCTCGGCGGCGGCATGTCGTCGCGGCTGTTCCAGGAAGTGCGCGAGAAGCGCGGGCTTGCCTATTCGGTGAGTTCCTTTTCATCGGCTTTCAGCGACGCGGGCCTGTTCGGCATCTATACCGCGACGGGCGAAGACAAGGCGACCGAAATGGTGCCCGTGGTGTGCGAGCAGATGAACCTGATGACGAAAAATGTCAGCGAGGAAGAACTTACGCGCGCCAAGAACCAACTCATCGCCTCGCTGCTGATGTCGCGCGAGAGCACGTCGTCGGTGGCGGAAACCATAGGGCGGCATTTGTTTTATTTCGGCGAATACCGCTCGGTGCAGGATATACAGTCGCGCGTGGAAGCGGTGACCTGCGACGACATCACCCGCCTCGCCGCGCGGATTCTTTCGGGCAGCAAGCCGACGCTCGCCGCGCTCGGGCCGATATCCAGACTGGAGCCGTATGACCGCACTCTCGCCCGCTTCGCCGCCTGAGGAAACGCTGGATGCGCGCGGGCTGATCTGCCCGCTGCCGGTGCTGCGCGCGCAGCGGAAGCTGCGCGGGATGGAGACGGGAAGCGTGTTAACCGTATTGACTACCGACCCGGCGTCGGCGACGGATTTTCCGGATTTTTGCGCGGAAGCGGGATATGAGCTACAGCGTCAGGAACGACGCGGCGACGAGTTTCGTTTCGTAATCCGCAAAAACGGTTAGCGCCCCCGCACGCGCTGGGCAGGAGAAAACACTTTCTGAAGCGCCTCATCCACCGGCATGTCGTTATTGCGCAGCCCGGCATATTCCTTGACGGGAAAACGCTGCGTCGCGGGGATGCCGAAATAGGCTTTTATCTGGCCGAGCCAGCGCGTGTGAGGCATGATGGTGCCGTCGAGCCAGGTGTCCACTCTTTCCCCCTCTATGCCGTGTCGCGCGAGATAGTACTTGAACTGCTCCGTGCTTTTGCCGTGCTTGCGCAGCAGCGCATGCAGCATTTCGCTCATGCATTGTGGCTGGCTAAAACGTTCACCGCGCTGCTCTGCGAGTTCGGCGCTGGTAGTTTTTCCCGAGCCGCCCGACGCGCGTTCGCCCGCCACGACCGCTTTGATGGCTTCAGCTATGGAGTCGTCCTGCTTCGGTTTCGTCTGCGCGGCGTAGATGAATCGGACCTGCATGCGGTCGTTGTTGGTTCCGCCCAGCGCATTGACCAGCGCGTTGAGTAAATCAGGCGCGGGAAGCGATTTGCCTTCCTTCCAGTTGGAAAATGCGTTCGCCAATTGTTCCCGCTGAGCGTCGCCGGTGACGTTGAGCGATTCGGCGAGGCGTTGCACGATAACGGCGTCGTCTTCAATGCCTGGCTTGGTCTGATGCGCGAGGATGAAGTCGCGGATGGTTTCCGCTTCGGGAAAACGGGGCGTGACGCCGTTGGGATATTTCAGTGGCATGGGCTGCTCGCAAGGGTGATTAAAACGCCCCCACTATAGCAGCAGCCCGCCCATTTGTTAATATTAATTTACTATTTTGTTTCCGGTTGTTTTTCAACGATCTTCTTTGGTTTCTCCTGCCAATAGCCACCGCTGGTGAAGGAACTCCAGCCCCATTGCAGCCAGCGCACCAGCGCGAAGGCGAGCCAGAGCGCCCAGGCCAGCATGAGCAGGCGATAGACCAGCACCGGCAGCGAGAAGACCCAGGGCTGCGGCAGTACGGACGCGGTGATGTCCTGGTACCATTGCAGCAGGTAGGCGCTGGAATTATTGCCGTCGATCTGCATGTCGGGCGAGCCGAGCAGGCCCTGTTTCACACCCGTAAACAGGCAGGCGATGGCGAGCAGCGTCCATATGGCGAGGCCGATCTGGCGCAGGTTGAACAGCCACGGCTTGTGCGCGACGTCGTGCCGGCGGTCGCGCCAGCCGAGCACCAGCAGCCAGCCCACGACGACGAGGTTGATCTCGAACGAGGTCTGGCTAAGGCCGAGCAGCAGCAG
>CAZUKF010000237.1:0-1959 GCA_964620765.1 uncultured Rickettsiales bacterium
ACCGTGCCCGCGCCCACGTAACCGATATGCCGGCACACCATCAGCGCCGCGTCGAACAGCCCCTTGCGCGTGGCTTCCGGCAGGTTCGCCGCCGGGCATTCCTCGACGATTTTCTGGTGACGCCGCTGGATAGAGCATTCGCGCTCAAACAAATGCAAATGGTTGCCCTTGCTGTCCGAGAACACCTGCACTTCAATGTGCCGCGGGTGTACCAGGTATTTCTCCAGCAGCAGGCGGCCATCACCGAACGCGGCCTTTGCCTCGCTGGCGGCAGATTCCAGCGCGGCTTGCAGATCCTTTTCCTTCTCCACCACGCGCATGCCCTTGCCGCCGCCGCCCGCCGCCGCCTTCACCAGCACCGGGTAGCCGATTTTCTTGGCCTCGTGCGTGAGCACTTCCACGTCCTGGCTTTTGCCGTGATAACCGGGGATCACCGGCACGCCGATCTCCTCGCACAGCTTGCGCGATTCAGCCTTGTCGCCCATCCGCGCAATCACGCTGGCCGGCGGGCCCACAAAAATCAGCCCCGCCTTTGTTACTGCATCCGCGAATTTCGCGTTTTCCGAGAGAAACCCGTAGCCGGGGTGAATGGCGTCTGCCTTGGTTTTCTTCGCCGCTTCCAGCAGCTGCGGGATGTTCAGATACGTCTCCGCCAGCGCGTCACCCTCCAGTTTCACGCTGTAATTGCCGATGCGCGCGTGCGGGAGGTGCGCGTCATCCTGCGCATACACCGTCACGGTCTCAACGCCCATCACCCGCGCCGTAGCGGCGATACGGCAGACAATTTCTCCCCGGTTTGCAATCAGCAGCCGTTTCATGCTTCTACCCACTTTGCTTTGCGGCCTTCCAAGAGCGCGCCCATGCCTTCCTGTCCTTCCGCGCCCGCGCGCGCATCCGCCAGTGCTTCTACCGTGTATTGCGTCTGCGCTTGCCCGGAAAGCGCGGTCACCCTGCCGATCAGCTCCTTGGCGGCGCGGCTGGCCTCGGGTGCGGCCTTCAGGAATTCCCTGATGGTCTCTTCACGCGCAGCATCCAGCTCGGCGCGCGGCACCAAGCGCTGCACGAGGCCGATATCCTTGCCCACGGAAGCCGGGAAGGGCGCACCGGAGAGAAAGTAAGCCCGCGCATTCGCCGCGCCGATCTTCTCGATCACAAACGGCGAAATGGTAGCGGGGATCAGCCCGAGCCGCGTCTCCGTGAAGCCGAATTTCGCGTCATCCGCCGCCAGCACGTAATCACACACCGCTGCAAGGCCGCTGCCGCCGCCGAAGGCGATGCCGTGTACCACGCCGATCAGCGGACGGGAAAAATTGCGCAAGGTAGAGAGCATGCCGGCGAGCTTGGCGCCGTCTGCGATATTTTCCTCGCGCGAGAATTTCACCATGCTGCGCATCCAGTTGAGGTCTCCCCCCGCGCAGAAGGATTTGCCATGGCCGGACAGTACGGCAAGGCGCACGCTTTTGTCTTTGTCCAGATCCTGAAAAACCTGCGTCAGCGCAGCAATCAACTTATCGTCAAACGCGTTATGCACCTCCGGCCGGTTCAACCCCACCGATGCCACGCCGCGCTTGTCTATATCAACGGTGTAACTCATTTACATCCTGAACACGCCGAATTTCGTTTCCGGGATCGGCGCATTCAAGCTCGCAGAAATGGCCAGCCCCAGCACGTCGCGCGTGGAGGCCGGGTCGATAATCCCATCATCCCACAGCCGCGCGGTGCTGTAATAGGCATTGTTTTCCTTCAAATACTTGGCCAGCAGTGGTGCGCGGAACGCCTCCAGCTCCTTGCCCTTGAGCAGCGGCTTGCCGTCTTTCTCCAGCGCATCCTGCTTCACGCGCGTCAGCACGTCCGCCGCCTGTTCGCCGCCCATCACGCCGATGGTGGCGTTGGGCCACATCCACAGGAAGCGGGGCGAGTAGGCGCGCCCGCACATGCCGTAATTCCCGGCGCCGTAGG
>CAZUKF010000238.1:0-1958 GCA_964620765.1 uncultured Rickettsiales bacterium
GGCGCGTGCGCGGCGTAATGCTGGCGAATGGCGAGCATATCGCCGCCGACCATGTCGTGCTCGCTATCGGTCACAGTTCGCGCGATACGTTCCAGATGCTGCATGACCGCGGGGTGTATGTAGAGGCCAAGCCGTTCTCCATCGGCTTCCGCATCGAGCACCCGCAATCGCTGATCGACGTCGCCCGCTTCGGACCCAATGCGGGTAATCCGATTCTCGGCGCGGCGGATTACAAACTGGTGCACCACGCCAGCAACGGGCGCGACGTGTATAGCTTCTGCATGTGCCCCGGCGGCACGGTGGTCGCCGCCACGTCGGAGGAGGGCAGGGTCGTCACCAACGGCATGAGCCAGTATTCACGCGCCGAGCGCAACGCCAACGCGGGCATCGTGGTGGGTATTACGCCCGCCGATTACCCGGGCGGCCCACTGGCGGGCATTGCGTTCCAGCGGCAGTGGGAGTCCGCGGCTTTCGTGGCGGGCGGCGGTACGTATGCCGCCCCGGCGCAGCGCGTGGGTGATTTTATTGCCGGGGTACCAAGCAAATCCCTCGGCAGCGTCATTCCCTCCTACAAGCCGGGCGTGACCCCGACGGATCTTTCCCCGTGCCTGCCCGATTACGCCATTGCTGCCATACGCGAAGCGCTGAGCGCCTTTGGCCGCCAGATAAAGGGCTTCGACATGGCAGATGCTGTGTTGACTGGCGTGGAGACGCGCACTTCCTCGCCCATACGGATCAAGCGCGATGAGACATTCCAGAGCCTGAACACCAAGGGTCTGTTTCCTGCCGGTGAAGGCGCGGGCTATGCGGGCGGTATTCTTTCGGCCGGTGTAGACGGCATTAAAATTGCCGAGGCGGTGGCGGCGAGCATACTGGCCGGCTAAAGCAGCCCAAGCGCCGCCAGCTCCCGCCGCATTTTCTCCGGCATTTTCTCATCACCTCTGCCTTTGGCTGCGTCCGGCGGAGCGTCTTTGGGCTGCAAATACCGCCAGCCCTGGAAGGCGCGGTACGGACGCATCTGTACGCGCACCATTTCCTTATCATACACCAGTCCGCAATGCGGTACGCCTCCGCGCGTCATCGGCCTGAGTTCCAGCAGTTTCTGCCGCCCGCAGATGAAACCTTTTATCACCCAGTAAATCGAGCCGCCTGCCAGTAATTCCTCGGCGCGTTTGGGCGTCTGCCGCGTGATGTGAATCAATTCCTGCCCTGCTTTTACGCGGCTTGCCTGCCACGCCTGCAGGTCTGCCAGCGAGTCCGAGCCTACCGAGAGCTTGATGAGATGAAGGGTCATATTTAAACCAATGTTGCTCCCGCCGCCTTCCACTTCGAGAGCTTGTCCGCCAGCCGCGTGGGTTCCGGCAGGCGGTATTTTGCCAGGCAGCGCAGTGTAATCTGCACCGCTGTTTCCATGCTCACGCGGTGGCCGGGCGAAACGAAAAGCGGTGCCACGCCGTCGCGGCTGCGCAGCACCGTGCCGATCTGCTCGCTGCCATCCATCAGCGCCGCCATCGCGCCTTTTTTCTCGCCCGGCATTTTAAAGCTGCCGGTCAGGCGTGACTTGGCAACGCCGATAGCAGGCTGGTTGCGCAACACACCCAGATGCGCCGCGATGCCCATGCGCCGCGGGTGCGCAATGCCGTGGCCATCCACCATCAGCAGGTCCGGCGTATGCGTCAGTTTCGCCAGTGCCGCTTCGATTGCCGGGATTTCGCGGAAGGCCAGCAGGCCGGAGATATAGGGGAAATTCACCTTCACGCGCGCCTGTGCCTGCTCTACCACGCTTAAGTCAGCTGCATTAAGCAGCACCACAGATGCTTGCGCCATGTCCTGCGCGCTGTCATAGCCCACGTCCACGCCGGCGATGAGCGAAAGTGAGCCGAAATCATCGGCAATCTTCAGCCGCGCGCGCAAGGCGTTCTGCGCGCTGCGGGCCTCGGCGGGGGAGGCAGGGGTGG
>CAZUKF010000239.1:0-1954 GCA_964620765.1 uncultured Rickettsiales bacterium
CCCAGAATTTCGCGGATGCCGGTCCAAGCCGCTTCGCGGCGTTTGTGAAAGCGGCGGTTGCACGGGCGGGGGCCAAGGGCGTCGACAAGGTTGTAACGCTCTCTTCTCCGAAGAAAAAATCTTAAAAACCTTCATATTGCTGTCACATTCCCCGGTTAGGCTGGCCGCCTGACCAAAGGGGAAAATATGGGTGACGAACCGAAAAAAGAAGATCCGAATTCACCAGGAAGCGCAAAGCCCTCCAATGATGCGTATTTTGCAGGTGTGACCAAACAGACGAAGGTGGATGATGCCACGCTTGATGCGTACATGGAAAAGCATCGCAAAGTTACAGGCTATGTGAAGCAGCATAACTACGACGTGAAGCGCTTGGGCCAGGATTCTTTGGATCTGGACGACCCCATCAAAATCTGGAGCGATCATGCAGACAAGCAGTACGCGATTTTCGACAAGATGGATAAAGAAGCGCAGAAGCTGAAAAAGGATAAGGAAAAATACATCCCGGCCATCGAGGCGGCGGAAGCGTTTTACAGGGCTGAGGTACTGCCGCATGAAATAAAGCGCGACAATCTTAAGGAAGAGAAAAAGAAAAAAGATGATCTGAGGAGAATGCTGGTTGAGGCGCGCCGCAAGAACGAGCAGGACTGCATCACACATAACCACACGGGACGGCTGGTGGGGGATACGCCGTGGGCTGAAAGCAGGCCGCTTTATACGCCGGACGTAGGGCCGCCTAAGGAAGAACCGGGCCGGTATAAATAAGCATGCCGACGGCCGCTGCGCAGCGAAAGCATTCCAGCGCCGAACGTAACGGTACGGGCATAGATAACCGTATCGAGGCGGTGGAGGAGTCCCTGGAGGGGTTGAGCCGCAAGGAACGCATCGAGGTAAAAATCGGTGCGCTCCTGCGCGAGGTGGAAGCAAAGAATTTTGCAGGCCAGCTGAAATCTTTTACCGCGCTGAACCATCAATGGCGCACCGCAATGGCGCAGCAACTTACCGAACCGGTGCGGAAGCATTTAAGCGCTAACTCACCGCGCTTTGACCCCGAAAAGAGAGCATTTTGGGCACAGGATAAAAAGCTGAGTGACGACAAAAAAGCTTTCGCCATGCAAATGACAGATGACATATTCCGCCTGGGACTGGCTTTCAATTTTACCGAGCAACCCTACAACGCCTGCTACATGACGGCACGCGGCGCGGAAGGGCAGTCTAAAACCGGCATTTACAAGCTGATTAAGCCGGGCAAAAATACGCCTGTTCTCCAGACTACCGAGTGGGACCCGCTTGCCAATTTGCGCGAGGGGCAGCTAGCCAACCGCAAGGAGCGCCTGTCCTTCGTGGAGCTGGTGGATGCCGCCGCGCCCGGCAAAGACAATGCCTTAAGCCCGTGGCAGGGCAGGTGAGTGTAGACATTTCCCTTGGCCGCGCCTAAGTTACCGGCCATGAAACACGTGAAATCCGGCAATGTCGCCTTCGGCAACGACCTGCCTTTCGTTCTCATCGCCGGCCCGTGCCAGATGGAATCGCGCGACCACGCGCTGATGATGTCGGAGAAGCTGGTCACGCTGACGAAGAAACTCGGCATCCCGTTTGTCTACAAAACCTCGTATGACAAGGCCAACCGCACTTCGCTTTCCGGCAAGCGCGGGCTGGGGCTGGAAAAGGCGCTGCCGGTGTTCGAGGAAATCAAGAAAACCTTCGGCTGCCCGGTGCTGACGGACGTGCACAGCGAAGAGCAATGCGCCATCGCGGGGAAGGTGGTGGACATATTGCAGATCCCGGCGTTCCTGTGCCGCCAGACGGATCTGCTCATCGCCGCCGCCAAGACCGGCAAGGTGGTGAACGTGAAGAAGGGCCAGTTCCTGGCGCCGTGGGACATGAAAAACGTGGCGGAGAAAATCCACAGCTCCGGCAATGACAATACTTTACTCACCGAGCGGGGCGCGAGCTT
>CAZUKF010000240.1:0-1949 GCA_964620765.1 uncultured Rickettsiales bacterium
CGGCGAACCGGGAAGGCGACGGCGAAATTACCATGCGCGACCTGGTGAAGAACGCGCTGCGTATGCGCCCCGATCGCATTATGCTCGGCGAAGTACGCGGCGGCGAGGCGTTTGACTTGCTGCAGGCCATGAACACTGGCCACGACGGCTCCATGGGCACGCTGCACGCTAACAACCCGCGCGAAGCGTTGGCGCGCTTGGAAAACCTGATCGGCATGGCAGGCACTAATCTGCCCAGCAAAGCGGTACGTCAGCAGATCACCTCTGCGGTGAATCTGATTGTGCAGATTCAGCGTATGCGTGACGGCACGCGCCGTGTGACGCACGTCACCGAGATTACCGGCATGGAAGGCGATGTGATCGTGACGCAAGATCTATTCGTGTTCGAGTTCAAGGGCGAAGATGAAAGTGGCAAGCTGGTGGGTGAATTCAAATCTGCCGGCGTGCGCCCGAGCTTCGTGCACAAAGCGGCGTATTTCGGTCTGGATCAGGCGCTCATTGAAACCATGATGGGGCCGTCATGATCGCTGGGCTACAATGGACAGATTTGGCGATCGCTGTAGGCACATTCCTGCTCTTGGTGATGGGTACGATGCTGCTGCGCGGCGGCCAGCAGGCACGCATGCAAAAGCGTATCGAGCGCTTAAAGCAGCGCAAAGCTGGTGGTGGCAAAACACCGGCGTCGGCGGAACAGGCCCTTCAGCTTCGCCGCAAAGGTGAGAAGGAAGATACCGGCTGGGTGGCGAACCTGATTGCGATGCTGCCCAATCTGCAGGGCTTAAGTAATCGCCTGGAGCGTGCCGGCTCTAAGCTCAGCGCACGGCAATTTTTGTTTCGCTGCCTGCTGGCGGTGCCATTATTCGTGGGGTTGTTCTATCTTATCGGCAAGCCGCCGCTGATCGGCTTGTTCGTCGGCTTTATTCTGTGCGTGTGGCTGCCGTTGAAGATTCTTGGCTTCAAAATCAACGGCGAGAAAAAGAAATTTCTCAAAGTGTTCCCCGATGCGATTGATTTGATTGTGCGCGGCTTGCGCTCTGGCCTGCCAGTATCGGAATCCGTGAAATTGGTGGCATCCGAAGTGCCTGCACCGGTGGGCAGCACGTTTGACCACGTGGCCAACACCATGAAGCTCGGCGTTTCCATGGAAGGCGCGCTGCAGGAAGTGGCTAAGAAGCTGGATTACACGGAGTTTAATTTCTTCGTGACCTCCATTGTGTTGCAGCGCGAAACCGGCGGCAATCTGTCGGAGATTTTAAACAACCTGGCTGACGTACTGCGCAAGCGTGCCATGATGGGCATGAAGATTAAGGCGATGACATCAGAGGCGCGCGCGTCTTCCATGATTATCGGCGCGATGCCGTTTCTGGTGATCAGCGCGGTGGGTATTATGACGCCCAGCTACCTCGCGCCGCTGTTTTCCGATGTGCGCGGCAACATAGCCGCAGCGTCGGCGGCGGGCATGCTGTTTACCGGTGTGTGGACGATGAACCGTATGGCGAAGTTTGAAATATGAGTGGTGGAATTCCCTTTCGCTGGAACATGATTCTTCCGTCGCACATGACGCCGGATGACGCCATTGTGCTGGCCGCCGGTGCGGCGGCGTTCATGGCTTCTGTTGCTGTAGGGATGATGGTTACTCAGCGCGCGGAAAATCAACGCAAGCGCATTAAGATGCTGCAGGAGCGCCGCACTGAATTGCAGAGCGAGTTGCGCGGCAGCAACCGCCGCAAAAAGCCCGAAGGCAGCGTGAACCTGATGCGCCAGGTGGTGGGGCGTTTCCAGATGCTCAAGAGCGACCAGGCCACGCAGATTCGCAAGGCGCTGAACGAAGCGGGCTTGCGCTCCAAGGATGCGATTGTGGTTTACATGTTCGGCACGTTGGTGCTGCCGATTGTGGGGGTATTGGTAGGACTGGTGCTGATGAACGTGGATATTTGGGGTACGGGCAA
>CAZUKF010000241.1:0-1948 GCA_964620765.1 uncultured Rickettsiales bacterium
CTGATGTGAAAGCGAGCAGCTGGCCCCAACCAATTCATCGTCTTTCCACGCCAGCACGAGATGACAGGCCGTGCCCGATCTTACCTTGTTCGCATCGGCCAGCGTGCGAAAGCTCTCCAGCGTTTCAAAATTATCATGCTTGGCGCGGAAGACCGGCTCCAGCACCCCGTAAGCCATATCCATTTTCCGCCTGGTATCGGGATCATCTGCATTCGCAGCGTCAATGGTGATCAGTTCGTAATGCAGAGGCGGCGCAAGCCGTGCGATCTGAGACATCTTTCGTGTCTCCTTTGTTTTATTTAAACGGTCAGCACCACGCTGCCCTTGGTCGCCCGGCCTTCCAGCAGCTCATGCGCTTTCGCGGCGTCTTTCAGCGGGAGGGTGCGGTCGACGCGGATTTTTAACACCCCGCTTGCGATGAGATCAAAGAGTTCCTGTGCCGCTTTCCGGTATAGGGGGGTTTCGGAAATGTAATGGGTCAGCGTCGGCCGCGTGACATAGAGTGATCCCTTTTGCGCCAGCAGGCCGATATCGAACGGCTCCACCTTGCCGGAAGATTGCCCGAAGCTCACTAGCAAGCCGCGCGGCTTGAGACAGTCCAGCGAATCCATGAACGTGGCCTGCCCCACCGAATCATAGACCACATCCACGCCCTTGCCGCCGGTGATCTCGCGTACGCGGGCAGAGACTTTTTCCTTCTTGTAGAGGATCACGTGGTCGCAGCCACTGGCTTTCGCCAGCGTGGCCTTTTCATCGTCACCCACCGTGCCGATGACAGTAGCGCCCAGATGCTTCGCCCACTGGCAGGCGATCAGCCCCACCCCGCCGGCGGCGGCGTGGATAAGCGCCGTGTCGCCCTGCTGAACAGGGTACGTGCCCTTGAGCAGGTATTGCGCGGTGAGCCCCTTGGCCAGCGCGGCGGCGGCGATATTGAAATCCACTCCTTCAGGTATTTTCACCAGCAGATCTTCGCGAATGGCGCGCAGCTCGGCATAAGCGCCCGGCGCGCCGCCGGCATAGGCCACGCGATCAGCCGGCTTGAAGGTGCGAGCACCCTGCCCCACCGATTCCACCACGCCCGCCGCCTCGATGCCAAGGCCGCTCGGGTAGACCGGCAGCGGATAAAGCCCGGTGCGGTGATAGGTATCGATGAAATTGACGCCCACGGCATGCTGGCGGATGACGACCTCGTCGGAAGCGGGCGCGGGTATCGGCGCTTCCTTCCAGCTAAGCCGTTCCGGGCCGCCGGGGGTTTCGAGGACTATGGCGTAAGGCATGGGAACGGACTATATACGCGGGCATGAATGACCACAATACCATCTTCGCCGTTTCCACCGCGCCGGGGCGCGCCGGTATTGCGATCCTGCGCATCTCCGGCCCGGCAACGCGCGCAGCACTGGAAAAACTCGGCGTGAACCTGCCCCGGCCGCGCGTGGCAACACTGGCTTCGCCTGGTGGCGTAGACCAGGCGCTGGTGTTGTGGTTTCCCGCTCCGGGGAGCTTTACGGGAGAAGACCTGGCGGAGCTGCACGTGCATGGCAGCCCAGCGGTGCTGAAGGCACTGGTCGGGCTTCTTACCGCCCTCCCCAGCCTGCGTCTTGCCGAACCCGGTGAATTCGCCCGGCGGGCTTTTGCCAACGGCAAGCTGGACCTCGCCGAGATCGAGGGGCTGGCCGATTTGATCGATGCCGAGACGGAGGCGCAGCGCAAGCAGGCCCTGCGCGCGCTGAAGGGTGAAAACAGCCGCCGCTTTGAAACGCTGCGTGAACAGGCTGTGCACGCCCTCGCCCACCTCGAAGCCTACATTGATTTCCCGGATGAAGATCTTCCTGCTCACGTGATGGATGGCATCAAGGCCGAAGTGGCGGTGCTGGAAAAAACGCTCACCGCCCTGCTCGACGATGGCGTGCGGGGGATGCAGATACGCGAGGGCATCAACATCGTCATC
>CAZUKF010000242.1:0-1944 GCA_964620765.1 uncultured Rickettsiales bacterium
AGGCCCGCGATCTTGCCGGCGTCTTTGGTTGCCTGGCGCTGAGCGTCGTTGAAATAGGCGGGCACGGTGATCACCGCCTGGGTGACTTTTTCGCCCAGATAGCTTTCCGCCGTTTCCTTCATTTTTTGCAGGATGAAGGCGGAAATCTGGCTCGGCGAATATTGCTCGCCGCGCGCTTCCAGCCAGGCGTCGTTATTATCGGATTTGACGATCTTATACGGCACCAGCCCCTGATCTTTCTTGGTGGTCGGATCGTCATAGGTGCGTCCGATTAGGCGTTTCACCGCGAAGATGGTGTTTTCCGGGTTGGTGACGCCCTGGCGTTTCGCCGGGTGACCGACCAGCCGTTCGCCGCTTTCGGTAAAGGCAACGATAGAGGGCGTGGTGCGCGCCCCTTCAGAATTTTCGATGACCTTGGTGTTCTTGCCCTCCATGATGGCGACGCAGGAATTGGTGGTGCCTAAGTCTATGCCGATGACTTTGCTCATTATTTATGCTCCATTTTTAATGGCGGCACTCCAAAGGCGGTGCCTGCCGCAATCATTTGTTATCGTTCCTGAGGGATGGATATAGGGATGAAAAATACGATTGCAATAGGGGGATGCAATTACTATGCCGGATTTTTTATAGGCTATTGTTATATAACATCTTAAACCGGTATTTCTGCCGGCTCCGCCTGCACAAAGGCAAAAGAGCGGTAGGCCAACAGGCAATCCCATGTTCCGATATCGCGTATCTCGCAGTCGAGTGGTGTTACAGCCAGTCTGCCGGAATGCTCGCTGATGGCTTTGTCGATCGACAAAGGTGGGATCTTGGCATAGGCAAGATCGTATTCGGTCGCTTCTGCCCTTCCCGCCAGCCGGTAAGCCTCCACGCATGCGGCATGGATCGAAGGCTGGTAAGCGCGCATTTCACCTATCAGCGTTGAAGCCCGCAAGACATAGAGGCCGCTGTTCCAGTAGCAATGCCCGGCCGCAATATAGCGGATTGCTTGTTCGCGGACGGGCTTTTCGTGAAAGCGGGTGACCTCGAATATCGCCGTTCCCTCTCTCTCGGGCTTAGCGCAGATATAGCCGTATTTTTCCTGTGGCCCGGCGGGTCGAAGCCCGAGCACGCCGATCCGCCCCTCGGCAGCGAGAGGGAGCAGCCGGCCAACCGCGCGCGCCAGCGTATCCGGATCTTCAATGACATGATCGCACGGCATCAGGCACAATACGGGATCTTGCCAATGTTCCAACGCGTGCAGCGCTGCCAGCATGCTTGCCGCCGCCGTGTTTCGGGCATGCGGCTCGGCCAGCAGATGGGCGGAAAGATCCGGGTGCAGCAGGCCCAGTTCCTGCTGCGTCATATCGGCGTGATGGGCGGAGAGTACGGTAATGATATGGCTGGCATCGGTCAGCATCAGCGCCCGCCGCGCCGCCTGCCGGATCAAGGATTCGCCGCCGCCCAGACGCAGGAACTGCTTGGGCCGCGAAGGCGTGCTGAGCGGCCACAGGCGCGAGCCTTGTCCACCGGCGAGTAATACGGGAACCATAAAAGACATACGGCAATTACACGTTTCGCAAGAATTCTCACGCCTTAAGTAGCAAAATGATACAATCTCTACAACCATAGAGTTTATCTGCGGCGGGCGGATCGTTATGACGTGCCTGCGCGACCGGAGGCGGGGAATCTTAAAAGCAGCCAAATTCGTCATCCCGGGGCGGCGCGCCGCCAGGAACGCTAAACGCTATCAAGACCATTGAGCTGGGCGTGCTGGAAACACACATGGGTGAACCTCCCACCGCGAGAGCTACAACAGGTCCTCACTAAAATTCAGGAGTATGATGATTTCACCCCCGACAACAATCCCCACGGAGAGCGCGACTTCGGTAAATTCCGCGTGGGCGATAACGAAGTCATTTGGAAAATCGACTATTACGATCTCCGCCGGGAATTCATGTC
>CAZUKF010000243.1:0-1894 GCA_964620765.1 uncultured Rickettsiales bacterium
GCGGGCGTAGCTCAGCGGTAGAGCGCCACCTTGCCAAGGTGGATGTCGAGAGTTCGATCCTCTTCGCCCGCTCCACCCTTCGCCCCTTGTCCGCCGAAGCTTTAGCGTAGGCGGATGCGGGCTCCCGCCGTCGCTCTTTGAGCTATGGCGGACATGTCGGGTGGCTTCGCCACCAGAAGGGCCGCATCTTGGGCGAAGTAGTGTACTCCGAAGCTCCATAAGGGGAGCGTAGGGGGGACTGGTCGCAATTTCTTATCAGCAATATCCATCACAGCGGCTCGAGCCGCACGATGCGGCCTTCATCGCTGTCGGTGAGCAGGTAGAGCAATTCATCCGGCCCCTGCCGCACATCGCGGATGCGCTCGCCGAAATCGCGCAGCAGCAATTCCTCCTTTGCGCCATTCGCGCCGATCTCCAGCCGCGAGAGGCACATGCACGCTAGCCCGCCAACAAATAAATTCCCCTTCCACGCCGGGAAGCGCGCGCCGGTATAAAACGCCATGCCCGAGGGCGCGATGGAGGGTACCCAGTAATGCAGCGGCTGCTCCATGCCTTGCATGTGCGTGAACTCGGAAATCTTCTTGCCGGAATAATCCACGCCGTGGGTGATTTTCGGCCAGCCGTAATTCTTCCCCGCTTCGGTGATGTTCACCTCGTCGCCGCCCTTGGCGCCGTGTTCGTGTGTCCATAGCTTGCCGTTATGATACGTGGCGCCCTGCACATTGCGGTGGCCGTAAGACCAGATCTCCGGCAGTGCGCCCGGCGTTTTCACAAACGGGTTGTCGGCCGGCACGCCACCGTCGGTTTTCACGCGCACCACCTTGCCGAAATGGTTGTCCAGCGTCTGCGCCTTGTCTTTATGTGTATAACGGTCGCCCATCGTGATGAAGAGCGTGCCATCATTCATCGGTACCAGCCGCGAACCCCAGTGGTTCGGGCCTTCCACCTTCGGCTGCTGCCGGAAAATGACCTTCACCTTCTCCAGCGCTTCGTCCTTAAGCTCCGCCCGTGCCACTGCCGTGCCCGCCCCGCCTTCACCCGGCTCGGCGTAGGAAAAATAGATTATATTATTCTCGGAAAATTTCGGGTCCAGCGCCACGTCCAGCAGCCCGCCCTGGCCATAAGAATAAACAGGCGGCACACCGGCAAGCGGCTTGGAAAGACTGCCGTTCTTCAACACCAGCCGCATGCGCCCCGGCCGCTCCGTCACCAGCAGGCGGCCATCCGGCAGGAAGGCAAGCCCCCACGGGTGCTCCAGCCCCGCCGCCACGGTGGTGGCATGGAATTTTGTTTTTTGTGAATTGAAGACCTGTGCTTCTGCGGGCAGGGCGAACAATAACGGGATGAGAAAGAGGACGCGCATCAGCTGTCCTCTAAAATCTTCTCCAGCTTCTGCACCACCAGTGGCCATTTCTGCGCCATGTCATGCAGCTCCCACGCCGCGTGCTTGATTTTGCCTTTGGGGCCAAGATTCTCGCGCACCCATTCCTCGATCGGCGGGCGGGCCAGCTCCCACATGTTCACCTTCGGGTTCAGCATGCGGCCAACGCCTTCCACCACCACCAGCGTCTTCTGCAACATAAGCAGCTGTGGCTGGGTCTGCATGTCAAACATCTCGGTCACCTGGAACAGCTGGCCCAAGAGCCGCGCCATGGAAACCATGTGCGACGGGCGGTCCAGCACCGGGCGGCCGATAGCCATGCAGGCTTGCGCAAATTCATCTACGTTCGTGGTCGGCGGAACATAACCGGCGCGGACATGCACTTCCGCCACGTGGCGGTAATCCCCGTTTAAAAACCCGTTGAAAATCTCGGCCACGTACATGCGCTGCCGCCAGTCCAGCCGCCCCATGATGCCGAAATCCACGGCCGCGACCTTGCCCTGCTTTGCTGCG
>CAZUKF010000244.1:0-1887 GCA_964620765.1 uncultured Rickettsiales bacterium
GCTGCAAGCCGGGCCGAATGTGCTGCGCTTCCTGCCGGCGCTGGTGATTACCAAAAAAGAACTCAAAGAGGGGATGAAGCGGCTGGAGCGGGCGCTGGAATCATGGGGGAAAACGGCATTCCGTCAATGTTAACAGGGCAACGGCACTGATGCCATATATGGAGAGGAATAGCCTATGATGCTCGTCCGTCCGGTGACGCAGAACGATCACGCTGAAATCCTGGCTCTGGCGCGGCAGGCGGGGATCGGCATGACCTCGCTTCCGCCCGACGGCGAGGTGCTGGAGAAAAAAATCGCCCGTTCGGTGGATAGTTTCGCGGGCACCACGCACGTGCCCCATGACGAGCGTTTTTTATTCGCGCTTGAAGACACCGCGCATCAAAAGCTGGTGGGCACGGTGGGGATTGTGGCGCATGTGGGCATTCGCGGGCCGTTTTATTCCTACAAACTTTCCACCATCGTGCAGGCCTCGAAGGATCTGGGGATTTACTCGCTCCAGCGCGTGCTGCACATGGTCAACGACTATACGGGCGCGACCGAAATCGGCTCGCTCTTTTTGCAGCCGGATTACCGCCGCGACGGCATTGGCCGGTTTTTGTCGCGCTGCCGCTACCTCATGCTTGCCGAATTCCCGCAGCTGTTTTCCGACACGGTGATTTCCGAAATTCGCGGTGTGCAGGATGAGCAGGGCGAGTCGCCCTTTTACAAAAACCTCGCGCAGCATTTTTTCCAGATGGATTTCAAGCACGCGGATTTCATCAACGCCACGCAGGGCGGCCAGTTCATCAGCGACCTCATGCCGAAATACCCGATTTACGTCAATCTGCTGCATGCGGATGCGCGCGCGGTGATCGGCGTGCCGTTTGCGGCGTCGCTTCCGGCCATGCAGTTTTTAGAAAGCGAAGGCTTCCGCTATCAAGGCTATGTCGATGTGTTCGACGCCGGGCCGACGATGCAGGGCGAGCGCGAGCATCTGCGGACCGTGCGCGAAAGCAGGCGGGGCGTGCTCGTGGGCACGAAACCGCTTTCGGGCGCGAGTAACATGCTGGTGGCGACGACCGGCCTTGCGGATTTCCGCGTCGCCTTCACGGTTGCCGAAGCGACCGAAGACGGCCTGATCCTCTCGCCCGACGCCGCCGCCCGGCTTGACCTGAAGCCAGGCGATGCGGTACGGTTTGTGGGGAGGTGAAGTGATGAGTCGTTAGTAACCTGTTGGGTTAATGAACAATGGGTATTACGTTGGCTCCTCTCCTGCTTGCGGGAGAGGATAGATTTCCTTAGTGACCGCCACTTAGCGGGCACTTAGGAAATCTTGGTGAGGGTGATACGCTTGAAAAAACAAGAGTCACCCTCACCCGGTTTTCTAAGACTTGCGAAGACGCAAGCCTAAGAAAACCGACCTCTCCCGCAAGCAGGAGAGGGGCCAACATAATGTCGTTCAATACAGGTTACTAACGACGGAAGACTAGCAACTAACAACTATATCTATGACCAACCCAATCTCTCACTTCCACACCTGCCTCGCCGAAGCCCGCGCGCACCCTGCCATTGCCGATGCCACGGCGATGACGCTGGCCACGTGCGCGGGCGGAAAACCCAGCCTGCGCGTGGTGCTGCTCAAGGAGGCGGATGCGCGCGGCTTCACCTTTTACACCAACATGGAAAGCCGCAAAAGCGCGGAGCTTCTCGCCAATCCGCAGGCGGCGCTGTGTTTCTACTGGGAGCCGCTGGGCGTGCAGATCCGCATCGAAGGCACCACCGAACGCGTGAGCGACGCCGAGGCCGACGCCTATTTCCAAAGCCGCCCGCGCGAAAGCCAGATCGGCGCATGGGCGTCGCAGCAATCGCACGCTCTGGAAAGCCGCGCGGCGCTGATGCAGCGCTTTG
>CAZUKF010000245.1:0-1872 GCA_964620765.1 uncultured Rickettsiales bacterium
GCAAGGCGCTGGGCGGCGCGGCGGGCGGCTACGTGGCTGGTTCCAAAACACTTATCGACTACCTGCAGCAGGTTTCGCGGCCGCAGCTTTTCTCCAACGCCCTGCCCGCCACCATCGCAGGCTCGGCCCTCAAGGCCATCGAGGTTTTGGAGAAAGACCAGAAACGCGTCACCCGCCTGCACGAAATCACGAAGCGCATGCGCGAAGGCCTGGAAGCGCGCGGCTTCAAGCCGCTGGAAGGCGAATCCGCCATCATCCCGATCATCGTCGGCGAAACGGCGTTTGCCATCCGCATGAGCGAGGCGCTGCTGGAGGAGGGTATTTTCATCACCGGCTTCGGCTACCCCGTGGTGCCGGAAGGTGCCGCCCGCCTGCGCCTGCAGATGTGCGCCACGCTTACCGACGAGCAAATCAGTTTTGCCTTGGAAAAGTTTGAAAAAGTCGGCAAAAAACTGAAGGTTATTTAGCCCGCCACGCGTAAAATACACGTTTTTAGGTGGCTTCATTAAACTGTAATCTTAAAAAACACGGTTTTAGAGTAAATTTGGCTGTGGGGAAAAGTGTGCCCCGCATTTGCATTGTGTATTAAATGGCTGAACTGCAACAGAAAAAACAGGATCTGACCATACCACCGCCGGGGGAAAAAGACCCCTCCGGTGGCGAGCTGCTGTTTGACCGCGTGGTCTATACCGGCATCGGCTTCGGCGTAAACGAGGTCAGCTCGCTGTGGATCACCGACCAGTTCATGCACGGCCGCAACCTGTTTAAAAACACCGCGCTGGAAAAACCGGGCGAGTGGTTCAGCGAGGAAGGCTACAACAAAGTCAGCGACATGGTAGCCAGCACCTTCAAGCTCGGCGAAAAAATGGGCAGCGACGGCAAGATGATCAGCTCCCGCGCTCGCGGCGGCAACGCGCTGCTGATGGTAACCCTCATCAGCGGCGGCACGCTGCTGATCCTGCCGATGAAATCGCTGGAAGACAACAAGACCGCCTGGGTGCAGCGCGCCAACCACCTGCTGGACAAGCTGCACGGCAACACCCTGTCGCCGGAAGAAGTGCAGAAGCGCGACGCCGAGGTGGAGCAGCAGATCGCCTGCTCGCCGCGCCAGTCATGGCCGGCCATGATGTTCGGCCGCGTGCTCGCCGTTTCCGCAAGCATCGCTACCGGCACATTCCTGATGGGACCGGAGCGCAACAAGCGGCTGATGGACTGGTCCGAGCGCACGCTGACCGGCAGCATCCAGCCCGAGGGGCACCGCACCGCCGCGCACCGCTACGCGCGCCTTGCCAGCGTGGAAACCTATTCCTGCGCCACGGCCTCCGTGGTGCTGGAAGTGATGAGCAAGCTCTTTGCCCGCCGCGCCTCCCAGCCGCATGACCCCGAGAAATGCCGCATTGCCGCCGCCGCCGCCGCGGCCTCGCGCGGGGAGAATTATTTCGACGCCAACGTGACGGACGCCGAACGCGAAAGCTACTACGCCGAGAGAATCAAGGCGCAAAAAGAGCAGGCGGCGGGCCAGGCGCTGGCCGTTTAACGTTATCTTAGCCATCCCTTTCCACTAATTTTACTCCTTTGTGCCACCCTTCCCTTGCTACCCACAGGGGAACGGGATGCACAAAGGAGTTGTATTATGGCTGGCCTGCGCACTGCTCTCTTCCTGCGGAGAGGGGGACCGCTCGTTCGGTGAAGTGGCGGGCGAAACCATCGCCGGCACGGCGCAGGACACGGTGGACACGCTGCGCATGCCGTTTGAAGACCTCAACCTGGTCTCAGACCCCATCCCCAAACAGCTGGAAGGGCTGAGCGCTAATCCCTACGCGCCGCCGCCCAAGCCGCATTGCAAAAACATCGTCGAGGAAAAGAAAACGC
>CAZUKF010000246.1:0-1869 GCA_964620765.1 uncultured Rickettsiales bacterium
TGCTCGCCCAGCCACATCAGGAACAGGGTGCCGCCCACCAGCGTAATGGTGGTGGTGAAGCGGAAGAACACGCCCGGGTCGATCACGGCGGAACCGGCGCGGCCGCTCATGCCCTCGAGGCCAACCGCGATGCCGTAGCCCTGTAACGCCGCCAGCACGACGGTGCCGTAGCGCGTATACTGGTTGATCTTGCGGCGGCCCGTCTCCCCTTCTTTCTTCAGGGCGGCGAGGCTGGGAATGGCAACGGTGAGCACCTGCATGATGATGGAGGCGGAAATATAAGGCATCACGGCCAGGGCAAAGATGGTCATGCGCGAAAGCGCGCCACCGGCAAACATGTTGAATACGCCGAGCACGCCGCTCATGTGGCGCTCGAAAATTTCCTGCAGGATATGGGGGTCAATGCCCGGCACGGGGATGTAGGTGCCGATGCGGTAAACGATGAGCGCGCCGAGCACAAACCACAGCCGTTTCTTAAGCTCGGTGGCCCGGGAAAGAACCCCGAAGTTCAGGTTGGCGGCTAAGCGTTCGGCGGCGGAGGTCATGTTTTACAGCGAGTAGTTAGGGTGATGGACGGCGTAAAATAGCAGGGGCGCGGGTTACGCGCCATAGCTTACGCAGCTTCCGCCACCTTCACGCTGCCGCCCGCCTTCTCCACGGCTTCCACCGCGGATTTGGAGGCGTGTGTCACTTCCAGTGCCAGCTTGGCCTTGAGAGTGCCCTTTGCCAGGAGCTTCACGCCTTCAGCATTAGAGCGCAGTAGACCGGCGGCCTTCAGCGCTTCCATGTTCACGGGCTTCTTGGAGTCCAGCGTGCCGGCGTCAACAGCCTTCTGCAGGCTGCCGAGGTTGATCACGGCATGCACAACGCGCGAATGGTTGTTGAAACCGCGCTTGGGCAGGCGGCGATGAATGGGAGTCTGGCCGCCTTCGAAGCCGTTGATGCGCACGCCGGTACGGGCCGTCTGGCCCTTGCCGCCGCGGCCTGCCGTCTTGCCTTTGCCGGAGCCGATACCACGGCCCACGCGCATGCGCTTCTTGCGGGCGCCGTCGTTGTCTTTGAGAGTGTTGAGTACGATAGCCATATACAATCCTTTACTTCACCACCTTCACCAGGTGCTTTACTTTTTCAATCATGCCGCGCACTTCCGGCGTATCCTGCAGCACGCGCTCGCGGCGCAGCTTGTTCAGGCCAAGGCCGATAAGCGTCTGGCGCTGGCGCTGCTGGCGGCCGATGGGGCTGCCGATCTGCACAATTTTCACCGTCGCACCGGAATTAGCAGCCCTCTGCTTCGCCGCGGGCTTTGCCTTGGGCGCAACTGCCGCTTTCGCGGGCGCAGACTTGCTTTCCGCCTTTTTCTCAGCCGCCGGTTTTGCTGCCGCTGCTTTCTGCGCGGCTGCCGCCTTGGGCGGGGTCTTTTTCTTTTCTTCTTTTTTCTCGGTCATGATTAAGCGGCGTCCTTCTGCGCCTTGTCGTCCTTCGTGCCGCCTTCGCGGCGTGCCACGATCTCGCCCACTTTCTTACCGCGCTTGGTAGCAACGGCGCGGGGGGATTTCATGGTCTGCAGCGCGGCGAACGTCGCCTTGAGCATGTTGTGCGGGTTGGAGGTGCCGATGGACTTGGCCACCACGTCCTGGATGCCCAGCGCTTCAAACACGGCGCGCATCGGGCCGCCGGCGATGATACCGGTGCCGGGGGGAGCCGTGCGGATCACCACCTTGCCGGCGCCGTAGCGGCCGTAGAGGTCATGGTGCACGGTGCGGCCTTCACGGAGCGGGATGCGCACCATGTGCTTCTTGGCATCGTCGAGCGCCTTTTTCACGGCATCGGGAACTTCCTTCGCCTTGCCGGAACCGTAGCCGACGCGGC
>CAZUKF010000247.1:0-1863 GCA_964620765.1 uncultured Rickettsiales bacterium
CGGTTTCTGGCAGCCGAGGGCCACGCTGCGCGACAAGCGCCTGCTCGAAGAGCTGTGGTACGCAGGGAAAGCGCCATGGAAAAAATGGTAACACTTCCCCCTCTCCCTTTGGGAGAGGGCAGGGGTGAGGGCCTCTCCACTCATGAGCGGCCTCCCTTGTTGCACGTCCCTCACCCTAACCCTCTCCCAAAGGGAGAGGGAAATACGTTCTGGCGCGGCAAGCGCGTCTTCCTCACCGGCCATAGCGGCTTTAAGGGCGGGTGGATGACGCTGTGGCTGGCATCGCTCGGCGCGCGCGTCTGCGGCTATTCGCTGGTGCCTGATTACGCGCCCAATCTCTATACGATCTTCGATCTCGCCCGCCGCGTCGCACGCAACCACGAAGCCGACATCCGCGATTACCCCACGCTTGCGAGCGCCGTCAAAGACTTCGCGCCGGAGCTGGTGATCCACATGGCCGCGCAGCCGCTGGTACGCAAATCCTACCGCGAGCCGCTTTCCACGATCGCCACAAACGTCGACGGCACGGCGAATCTGCTCGAAGCCTGCCGCCATGTGGAAAGCGTGCGCGGCATCCTCGTCATCACCACCGACAAATGCTACAAAAACAAGGAAACCGGCCAGGCCTACACCGAGCAAGACGAGCTCGGCGGCTACGATATCTACAGCGCCAGCAAAGCCTGCACCGAAATTATCACCCATGCGTACCGCCAATCCTTCTTCGATCAAATCCCCGTCGTAACCGCCCGCGCAGGCAACGTCATCGGCGGCGGTGACTGGAGCGAAGACCGCCTGTTGCCCGATGCCGCCCGCGCCTTCGCCAAAGGCGACACGCTGGTGATTCGCGCGCCGCACGCGGTGCGCCCCTGGCAGCACGTATCCGAACCGCTCACCGGCTACCTGAGCCTCGCCCAGGCGATGCTGGAAGGCAAAACCCCGCTCTCGCCCGCCTATAATTTCGGGCCGGATGCGGCGCTGGTGGCGCAAGTGCAGCGCGTGGTCGAGCTGTTCGCCTCGTGCTGGAAACCGGCGGGCAAATGGCGCATCGAACCGCCGCCTGAGGCGCTGCATGAGGCAAAGCTGCTCACGCTCGACGCGTCGCTGGCCGCGCGCGAACTGGGCTGGCGGCCCGCAATGACGTTGGAAAACGCCGTTTCCCACACCGCCCGCTGGTATCAGGCCTATTATTCGGGCGAAAAACCTGCTACACTGGAAGAGCAGATGTTATCGGTGATTCACTCGGATTGAGAGGGCGTATGTGGCGTGTTTTGGCCGTGCTGGTGGGGGTATGCGTGTGGGCTGCGGCGGCCCACGCCGACATCGGAAAAATCGGCTCGCCAGTGGTGCCGATGGGGAAAAATGCGGTGGCCCGGCCCGCGCCCGCGCCCACAAAACCGCAGGCGAAAACCGTTGAACCCGATACCGCTGCCGATAAAAATAGCACGCCCGCGCTTCCCGTTCCGCTGGTGGTGTTTACCTTCGATAAGCGCCATGTGTATCTGGACAAGGCGCTGCGACAGCGCCTGACGCCGCTGGAGGCGCAGCAGGCCGGGGTGGCGTATCGCGTGGTGTCCGTCGTGCCTTCGGCGACGAATCGTCCGCAGAATCAACGGATGAATGCAGATGCGGAGGAACGTCTTGCGGCGGTGCTTCAGGCGATGAACGATCTGGGCATCGGCAATGCGCGGATTGAGATCAGCAGCGAATCCTCAAACACCGCGCCCGCGCCGGAAATCCGGATTTTTGTGAAATAATGCCATTTCGCAATCCATACGCAGACATTATCCAACTCGGCCTTGAGCCGAGTGGTCATCTACCATGATGTTTGGAGATTTTCATCACGGATTTTGGCGTTGAGGATGG
>CAZUKF010000248.1:0-1835 GCA_964620765.1 uncultured Rickettsiales bacterium
GGAGGTGCGGCGCTGGGCTGGGGTTACCAGATGCAGTCGCCGTGGTTTGTGGGCGCGATGCTGTTGCTCATGCTCGCCATCGGCCTTAATTTAAGCGGTGTTTACACGCTGCCTGTCTTTATCAGCACGCGCGGCAGCGGCAAGCATGATTTCCGCGAGAGTTTTGCCACCGGCCTGCTTGCCGCGCTAGTGGCCGCGCCCTGCACCGCACCGTTCATGGCTGCTGCGGTGGGTTATGCACTCACCCAGCCGCCGCTGGTGGCGCTGTTGATTTTTGAAACGCTGGGGCTTGGCATGGCGCTGCCCTTCCTGCTCATCAGCTTCTTTCCGTCGCTTCGCCGTTTGCTGCCCAAGCCCGGCGCGTGGATGGAACGCCTGAAACACTGGCTCGCCTGGCCGATGTACGCCACCGCGCTGTGGCTGGCCTGGGTGCTGGCCATGCAATTGACGCCGCAGCGCTTTGAACAAACGCAAACGCCGTATAGCGCCGCGCATCTGGCGGAGTTGCGCGCTGCCGGAACGCCGGTGTTTGTGGATGCCACGGCGGCGTGGTGCATCACCTGCCAGGTCAATAAGCAAACCACGCTGGCACGTGCGGAAGTGCAGCAGGCGTTTCAGGAAAAGGGCGTGGTGCTGATGGTGGCAGACTGGACGCGTGAAGACCCGGCGATTACGGAATTTCTCTCCGGCTTCGGCTATCGCGGCGTGCCGCTCTATGTGTATTACCCACCGCGCGCCGCACCGGTGGTGCTGCCGCAGCTGCTTACGCCCACCATCGTGCAGGATGCGCTGCAGCAGGAATAACCGTGCGCCCGCGCCGCGTACCGGCATAGACCGGTTCACGCAGCGCGGCATAAATCTGTTTTTCGGCTTCCACGAGCAGCACGCCGCCCAGCGCAGGCAACAACATGCGCCCGATCAACTCCAGCGTGGGTGCGGTGGCCAGCAGCCACCGGCGCGCGGAGGGCAGGAAAAACAGCGAGGATTGATGGCGCAGCGTGGTCAGGCCGCTTTGCTCCAGCAATGCTTTCATCTGGTGCAGGCTGAACGGCTGCCCGCTGCCAAACGGCGTGCCGGACGCATGCGACCAGATGCCCAGCCGGTTGGGCACCACCATCAGCGCCCGCCCGCCCGGCACCAGCACGCGCCACACTTCCTGCAGCACGTGCTGCGGAAGCGCCGTGTGCTCCAGCGTATGCACCAGGAGCAGGCGGTTGAAGGTGTTGTCGGGGAAGGGCAGGGAGGCCTCATCCAGCAGCGCTACGCGGTTTAAGCTGTCTGCTGGCCAATAAAGCGCGCCCTGCGCGGCGGGCATGCCGCCTACCACCAGCTCCTTGGGGCCGGGCGTTTGCACAAAATAAGGCACGGCAAAGCCCAGGCCCAGCACACTCTCACCGGTGGCGTCCGGCCACAGCTCCCGCATGCGCGCAAGCAGATGCGCTGACACCACCTGCCCGAGCGGTGAGGCATAAAACTGCTTGAGATAAACAACATCTGGGCAGTACATAGCCTATCTATGTACCACATCGTCCGCCGCCAATCCATCCTTGCGCTGTGCGCCCTGCTATTGGCCATGCCCGCGGCGGCGGAGGACACGCTGGCCACGCTTGCTACCTGGCAGCACGTGCAAGATGCCGACAGCGGCGCGAGCTTTGAGGAGATCACCCAATTTTTGCGGAACCATCCGCGCTGGCCGAAGCCTGACCGGCTGGTGCTTCGCGCGGAGCAATCGCTGCGCCGTTCGGAGGTGCCGAAAGAAGTGCTTGCCGCTTGGTTTGCCGAACATCCGCCGGTTTCGGGCTTAGGGAAATGGAAGCTGGCGGAGCTTCGCCCCG
>CAZUKF010000249.1:0-1806 GCA_964620765.1 uncultured Rickettsiales bacterium
CACGCGGGAGATGAGCGTGTAAAACCCGATGGTGGCGGTCGAGCGAAGGAGGGTCACTTACGCCGCCGGAAGCGCGGCTTTCGGCATGGGCTCGGCGGCTTCAGAGACCTCCGGAGTTTCGGCGGGTGCGGCGGGTTCAGCACCGGTTTTGAGCTGGCCGATGCGGGCTTCCACCTGCGGCAGGCGGAGCATTTTGAGCAGATCCCGCACTTCCTGCCGCGCGGCGATGTGCGAGAGCGACACGGTGGAAGAGGCACGCGTGTCCATAATATCCAGCACGGTCAAGCCGAGCAGGAACATCTCGCGGAAGATCACCCGCTCGGAAAAGCCTGGAGCCACGCGGAAGCCGATGCGGCGAGACAACTCGTTCATCACCTGGGTCACCAGTAGCTTGTTTTTGGCGTTGATGTTGGAGAGGCGGTTGCGCATGACAATCCACTCAATCGAGCCGCCGTCGCGCTTGGCGCGGGAGAGTTTTTGCTCCCAGATCATCTCACTGTAAATGCTGGGCTTGAGGATTTTCAACGTTTGGCCATCCACCGTTGCCAGCACATCCAGATCCACAAAGCTGTCATTGATGGGGGTAATAATAATGTCTGCATAAGAATGCGCCAGGCGCGAGAGATAGGTGTCATTGCCCGGGCTATCAATAACAATAAAATCATGCGTAGGCATGAGACGCGTAAACACCATGCCCAAGCGGTCGCGTTCATCCTGCTCCGCGTCTTCCTGCACGTTGAATGGGCTTTTCTGAATCACTACATGGTGCGGCTGCGGCAGTTGCACGCCTTCACGCATCATGGTCTGGCGGCGGTTTTCAAGGTATCGCGTGAGTGAGCGCTGGCGCGAGTCAAGGTCAATGCTGCTCACCGAAAAGCCCAGGCGCATCAGCGCCACAATCAAATGCAGGCAGGTGGTGGTTTTGCCGGAGCCGCCTTTTTCATTTCCCAGCACAATCACGCGCGCATGGCGCTGTGCAAATTGGCCAGAAAGTGAAGGCTGCGTGGGTCCCATCCCGGCGATTATACTGAAAGAGCGAACCAGTGCAACACTTACGAACACTCACTGCAGAAAAAAATACGCGGTCATTGAAACGCCGATCAGCGACACTAGCCACCGCACCGGCTCCGGCGGAAAACGCTGTGCCACCGCGGCTCCCGCGTAACCGCCCGTGAGTGCGCCCGCAATCATCACCAGCGCCGCAGGCCACACCACTGCGCCATACGCGATGAACAACATCACGGCGATGAGATTGATCGCCGCGCCGAATGTGGCCTTCAGCGCGTTCATGCGATGCACATTGGAAAGCCCCATGAGTTGCAGCATGGCAAGCATGAGAATGCCGATGCCCGCGCCGAAATAGCCGCCATAAATAGCAATGAAGAATTGCAAGGCATGGCCGATGGCAGGGCGTGCGTGCAGCTTGAGCCGCGCCACCACACGTCGCCCGAACGTGAAAATAAGTGTTGCCGCCAGCAGCAGCCACGGCACCAGCTCGCGGAATTGCTGCTCCGGCGTCATCAGCAGCACCACCGCGCCGATGCCGCCGCCGATGAGGCTGACCGGCAGCAGTGCTCGCACCACTTCTTTCTGCTGCATCCACTCGCCGCGATACGCGTAGGCGCTGGCCATGACCCCCGGCCAGAGCGCGATGGTGCTGGTGACATTGGCCTGGATAGAGGTAAGCCCCAGCATGATCAGCACCGGAAAGGTGATGAATGTGCCGCCACCCGCCACGGAATTGATGGCGCTGCCGAGCGCCGCGGCGGCAAACAAAATAAGGGTGTCAAACCAAGGCATCTTGCA
>CAZUKF010000250.1:0-1786 GCA_964620765.1 uncultured Rickettsiales bacterium
GGCCTTCGCAGTCGATCTCCTCAGCGCCGGAGGGTACGGCCACTTTCGGGCCGAAATCGGCGATCTTGCCGCCCTGCGTGATCAGGGTGCCTTTCTGGTCCAGCCCCGACTCGGGATCAATCAGCCGGGCGTTGGTATAGGCTACTTTGCGGTTGCTATCCGCTTTGTGAGTAGGGAGTGTGAAGGTCTGGTCTGTCATGTTTTTCTGCTTATCTTTAACCCATGTGTTTGTCTAGCATCCGGTAGCCGTAAATTCCGCTACGCGCTTCACCAGCTCGTCCTCGCCTGCTGGGCCGGAAAGGAACAGCACGGTGGAATCATTATTATAGTGGTAACGTGGAGCGAGCAGCATATCTAGCTTGCCGTCCCGGTCTAGATCACCCGCCCAGAGCAACTCGGGGAAACCGTCACCTATGATGCAAGCCATAGGCATGGTTTTACGGTTTTCTATCTCGCGCCAGTTAGAATCCGGCGGGAACTGCTCACCAATGAGCTGACGGACGTATTTTTTGTTCCCCGGGTTCTGGCTGCTTAAAGAAAGCTCGCACTTGTCATCCTTCTGTTCTTTCCATGACCAGGCGATCTGCAGTTCCAGCTGGTAATTACGCTTGCCCAGTTCCATCCACAGCGAGGGACGCGGTGCGAAGTTACCCAGTGCGCGGTACTCCTCATCGCGGTGGCGGTCGGTGGGGAATGCGGTTTCAAGCGGGCCCGCTTTCAGATTATCTCCCCGCACCAGGATGATGGGGTATTGATAGCCCTGCGCATTCCTGTCTTCGCCGAGGATAGAAACTTCCTTGCCGCTTTTCTTACTTTTGTCTTCCGGTTTCTTGGGGTCGTAGTCCAACAGTGCGTCGAATGCCGCGTCGACAGCGATTTCCACTTCTTCAAGTGCATAGCCTTCTGCCGTTTTGCGCAGTGCGAACCATTTTTCGCCGGATTCGGCAGTGACTTCCTCCCCATGGAAAGTGCCGATGCGGAGCAACTGTACATCCGTTTTCTTCTCCGCGGCCCCGGCGGCACCGGCCATAAGCACAAGGAGGAGCGCCAGGTTACGCATGGTCGGGTATCAGCATGGCAAGCACGGCCTGCCGCACGGCCACGCCCATCTCCACCTGGTCTAAAATGATGGAACGGTTGATGTCATCGGCCAGCTCGGTATCAATCTCTACGCCGCGGTTGATGGGGCCGGGGTGCATCACCAACGCATCCGGTTTGGCGCATGCAAGTTTTTCGCGGTCCAGTCCCCAGTAGTGGAAATACTCGCGCACGCTAGGAATAAAGTTACCCCCCATGCGCTCCAGCTGCAGGCGCAACATCATGATAATGTCGCAGCCCTTGATGCCTTCGCGCATGTCGAAATACGGCTTCACGCCAAATTCCTCGGGGTATGGGATCATCAGAGTGGGTGGGGCGATGATGCGCACCTTCGCGCCCAGTAGTGTCAGCAGCAGCATGTTGGAGCGGGCCACACGGCTATGCAGAATGTCTCCGCAAATCGCGATGGTGAGGCCTTCAATCTTGCCCTTGTGGCGGCGGATGGTGAGCGCATCCAGCAGCGCCTGGGTGGGATGTTCGTGGCAGCCGTCGCCGCCATTGATGACGGCGCAGTTGACCTTGCGTGCAAGCAGGTGCGGTGCACCGCTTTCACTATGGCGCACGGTGATGACGTCCGGGTGCATGGCATTGAGCGTCATGGCCGTGTCGATCAGCGTCTCCCCCTTTTTCACCGAGGAGCTGGAGACGGACATGTTGATCACGTCCATGCCCAGCCGCTTGCCTGCCA
>CAZUKF010000251.1:0-1766 GCA_964620765.1 uncultured Rickettsiales bacterium
CTCCAAGAGCAGCCGGAAGGCGCCTGCATCGCCCGCCTTTGCTTTTTCCACCAGTTCCAGGTCTTTATCCGGCATGCCTATCTATTGGACGACGCTGAGGTGAGATTCCTTGGCTACTGCTTTTTCCGGAGCTGCTCCAGCCGGTCATCGCGCCCGCAGCCCATGCGGTACATCTTATAGCGCATCTTGTTTTTGATATAATATTCCTGGTGATAATCCTCCGCCGCGTAGAACTCCGAAGCGGGTTGGATGATGGTGGCAACGGGCTCCTTGAACTTCGCCGCCACTTTTATCTTCGAGGCCTCGGCCTGCTTTTTCTGCTCGTCATCATGGGTAAAAATCCCAGCGCGGTACTGGCTGCCCTTGTCGCAGAACTGGCCGTATTCATCCAGCGGGTCCACGTTATCCCAGAAAATCGTCAGCAGCTTTTCAAAAGAAATCTTCGCCGGGTCATATTTAATTTCAATGGCCTCGAAATGCCCGGTATTGCCGGTGGAAACCTGCTCGTAGGTGGGGTTCTTCACCGTGCCGCCCGTATAGCCGGACGTAACTTTAACAATGCCGGGCAGGTTGGCGAACTCGCCTTCCATGCACCAGAAGCAGCCGCCCGCGAAGGTGGCCGTTTTAACTGTGTCCGCCATGACTCCTCCCGCGCTTAAAATAAAGGCCAGCGCAAATGTTAACAGCCTAAAATTTCCCATGGGCGCAATCTTACACTATCCTGCCGCCGATGGAAGCCCTGCACCTCAACCTCGCACTCATCCTGCTCATCGCGGCCGCGCTGGCGATTGCGGCTTTCGCGCTGCAGGCCCTGCGGCCGTCGCGCCGCGCGGCGTGGCGGGCGTCGCTCAACGCGGTGCCGGTGCTGTTCTTCATCTCGGGCTTCGCGGCGCTGGTCTACCAGGTGGTGTGGCAGCGCGTGCTGTTCGCGGTGTTCGGCATCAACTCTGAATCCGTCACCGTTATTGTCTCGGTGTTCATGCTGGGGCTGGGTGTGGGCGCACTGGCGGGCGGTTGGGCGCAGAAGCGCTGGCCGGAACGGCAGATCCAGCTCTTCATGCTCATCGAAATCCTGATCGGCGTCTTCGGCATTTTCAGCATCCCGCTCATCCATGCAGCGGGGGAGGCAGTGGTGCCGGAGCTTCCGCAGCTGGTGCTGGTGACCTACGCCCTGCTGGCCATCCCCACGCTGCTCATGGGCGCCACGCTGCCGCTGCTGGTAGGCTTCATGCAGCGGCATTTTGCCAATCTCGGCCGCTCGGTGGGGCGGCTTTACGCCTTCAACACCTTCGGCTCAGCGCTGGCGGCGTTTCTCACGGTGGAGCTACTCTTCGTAGTCACCGGGCGGCAGGGCGCGGTCTACGTGGCGGCGCTGTGCAACTTCACCACCGCAGCGCTGGTCTATGCCTGGAGCCGCGGCGTGAAAGCAACTGCGCCCGCCGCCCAAGCTGCCGCTTCCACGTGGCACATGCCCCTGCCGCGCGCGCTCACGCTGGCGGCGTCCATCGGCTTTATCTCGCTCAGCCTCGAGATTCTCTGGTACCGCGCGCTGGGGGTGATGACGGGCACACCGCCGCAGACCTTCGGGCTGCTGCTGGCCTTTTACCTCGCCGGCATCGCCTTCTCGGCACTGAAACTGGAACGCTTAAGCGCGCGCGGCGCGGATTTAAGGGCGCACGTGTCGCGCTCTTTGCTTGCACTGCTGGCGCTCGCGTTCCTTGCGCTGCCCGCGGCGGCGGCGGCAGCGTCATTCAGCCAGGGCATCG
>CAZUKF010000252.1:0-1765 GCA_964620765.1 uncultured Rickettsiales bacterium
ATTGGTCGGAGCGGATCCGCTACTGCCTGAATCCGGAAAACCATCGTGGCCATGCACGCCGCGCTTTAATTGAATTCGGACCTTTGCGGATGGATCCTTTGGAAGAAGCGCTCATGAAAGAAACGGAAGGCCTTATTTGCATACAGCCGGTCGAGAGCTACGTACCTCTCAATGAACGGGAAGAACAAGCTGACGAACTGCCGGAAGACAGGAAGGATACGCGCTCCTATACTGTAAGGGTTAACCCTGCGTTGCTGGAAGCTTTTCGCAACGAGCAAAACAGACAAACGGAGCATGCTCCATGATGGCGCTGAATGAGATGAACACCAGGCGCAATGATTCGGCATCTTCTGCGGTGCTCGATCTCAAATACATCACCCGCACCTACAGCCAAGGTGAAAACCGCATCACGCCGCTTTCCGGCTTCTCGCTCACCATCCAAAAAGGTGAATGCGTGGCGCTCGTGGGCCCCAGCGGTTCGGGAAAGACCACCTTGCTGCAAATCGCGGGCCTCCTTGATAACCCCACCTCCGGCGAGGTGACGGTCGCGGGGCGGAATATGAGCAAGGCGGCAGATGCCGACCGCACCGAGGCGCGCAAATCCCATATCGGTTTCGTCTACCAGTTCCACCACCTCCTGCCGGAATTCTCCGCGCTCGAAAACGTGACGCTGCCGCAGATGATCGCGGGTATTTCGCGTAAGCAGGCGGAAGAAAAATCCAACGAGCTGCTTGCTTCGCTGGGCCTCGCACCTCGCGCGAATCACCGCCCGGCGAAACTCTCCGGCGGCGAATGCCAGCGCGTCGCAATCGCCCGTGCATTGGCCAACAACCCTTCGCTGCTGCTTGCCGACGAGCCGACCGGCAATTTGGATCCGCACACCGCCGAGCAGGTGTTTGCGCTGTTGCTGGAGCAAGTGAAAAAACGCGGCCTTGCCGCACTGATCGCCACGCACAATATGGAGCTGGCAAGGCGGATGGACAGGGTGGTGGCGCTAACGTCCTAAATCGATTTCGGCGCCGCGCGGGTCGTCCACCGTGAAATTGCACTCGCCGGTAAAGAGCAACGGTATTGTCGCTGTGACCTTGCCGGTTATCGGCAGACCCCGCTTGTAATCCCCTGAGAGCATCTGCGCCGTTTTATCGGCCAGGGCCTGCATATCGGCTACCGTGTTGCTTTTCGCGCCCAGCAGCGAGTCGGGAAGGGATGAGCCGTTTTTGATCTTGTACTCCTCGTTGAGGTCGCCCGCGATCTCCGCTGCGCTGAAGCGCCGGTGCTCCCTGCCGCTAACCTGCCGCGCGCCGCTTATCATGAAATTGAAGAGCTGCGCCGTATAGGGCAGGTGAATCTCCCGCTGGTTGCGTCTGATGGTGAGGTTCGGCCAGACGCCGTTATGCGCGGGCATGAATTTCAGCGTGAATTGCTGCTCCTGCATGAGCCCCAGCATGCCGATATCGCCACCGAAACGCGTGCTCGCGACATCCATCTCCTGAAGCGCCATTTTAAGCAGGCTGTGATATTGCCCCTGGCTGAGTGTTGTGCCGTTCGGGTCGTACTGCTCGTAACGCGGCGTTGCGCTTGCATGCGCCGCTTCGGGTGGTCTGGGGTCGCCTTCATCCAGCGACAGCGGCAGGCTGAGCGCGCCGGCGAAGGCAAGTGCGCCGGCCCATTTTCGTGCAGCTGGGTGGTTGCTATCGGTCATGTTTATGGTGTAGCATAATCGTACGTTCCTAGTGTGACAGTTTAATGAAAATTATGAAACCGT
>CAZUKF010000253.1:0-1723 GCA_964620765.1 uncultured Rickettsiales bacterium
GGCTGGACGTGCAGGCGTAGGCCGCGACCGACTGCTGCGCCAGCAGCATGAAGCCAAGGGTGCAGGCGGTGAGCCATATCCGGAGCTTGGGGGGGAAACGCATGCGCGAATGTTACGGTTGCCGGCGCATGGATGCAAGCTGCCGCCGGTTATTGGGAGTTTTGTTGATTCGGATTGGCCGGTTCGGGGTTTAGGGATTCAACCAGCCGGCAGGCGATGTCGATGGTGTTGCGAACGGGTGCCATATTGCCGACATAACCCCCGAGCGCGTCTTCCGCCCTCGCGCGCAGTGATGTCGCATCAATGAGTTTGCGCCGGCCAAGCAGGAGGATGTCCTCGCGGTCCTGGTCGGAGAACCGCGCGAGCTTGGATACGGCGAGATCAAGCGGAGTCAGCACCCGGATGTCGAGAACGGTGTGATCTATGCCGGCAATGTCCATCCTGAATGCATCGCGATCCGCGTCTTCGTGCATCAGGCCGAGGGTGTCGTTGTAGTTGCGGTCGAGATAGAGCAGAGCCGCGCGCCCGTCGGGATCCCGATAGGACACCTCGATATCCTTTTGGAACAGCACCCGCCGTGAAAACGTGGCGTCAATATCCATGCTGACGCGCTCGTCGGTCAGCAGATACAGCGCGGCGCCGCCCGCGATGGTCATGGTGATGGGCAGGGCGGCAGGATTGTAGCCGCGGAATTCGGTTTCAATCCGCCGCAGCACTTCCAGCAGCGCTGTTCCGTACGCGCCGCGCTGTTCCAGGAAGAGGCGTTCCTTGTCTGCCACTGTCATTCGAGGCCCTTGCGTTTTCTGACCATCGGCAGAAAACGTGATGCACGCACGGGAGTGTGCTGCAGCCAGCGGTCGAAGCTTTCAGGCGTCGAGACGCCGGGATGCAGTTCTTCGGCGAGCCGCAGGTATTTCTCGCGATTGAATCCGCTGGCGCTGGCAAGCATGACGGCCAGCCCGCCCATGAAAAACGGCGAACCGTGTTGCTGCCAGGTTGCGCTGTCCGTATTGCCGGAGGCGGCGAGGTCGAGTAAATGCGATTCCAGTTCACGCGTGAGGGTTTCCGGGAACGGGCCGGGTTCTGCCTGTCGGGCAGGCGTAACAGTGACGACATAACCTGCGGCCGCGGCGAGCGCCGCCAGTGTGCGCAAGTCGCAGGACGCCTGCGATTTGAGTCGCGACAGCGTTTCCTTGGGCAGGCCGGCGGCCCGCGCCCATGCGCCGAGGTTTCCGAACTGTTGTATCGCGGCGGTCTTCATTTGTTCAAGCAGCGGGCCAGGGCGTGTCATCAAGGTTGATGTATTCATCAATATAAGATTACAAAAATTGAGTTATTCGTCAACTGCGCAGTTGCACCTCTGAAACCTTATATTAAATAATCATTTAAAAACAATTACTTATTTGTTTTTGCTGCCCATCGAGGTGGAGGTACTGGCGCTACGATTCCAGTAACTTCAACCGCTGCACCTTGCCCGAAGGCCCCTTCGGTAGCTCAGTCACAAATTTGATGATCTTTGGCGTCTTGTATTTGCCAAGTTCCTGCGCCGAAAATTCAGCCAGCGCTTCCACTGTGCATGCCACACCGGGTTTCAATATCACGCAGGCCATGATCTCCTGCCCGTAGTTGGCATCCGGGATGCCTACCGCCGCGGCTTCGAGCACCGCAGGATGTTTCAGCAACGCTTCGTCAATTTCGCGCGGCGCGATGTTTTCCCCGCCCT
>CAZUKF010000254.1:0-1693 GCA_964620765.1 uncultured Rickettsiales bacterium
GAACGTCTTGCCCGTGCCGGTGGCCAGCGTGAGCAGGATCCGCATCAGCCCGCCCGCGATGGCCTGCATCACACGCTCGACGGCGGTGTCCTGATAGTAGCGGCTGGGATGCGAACCGCCCTTGTCCTCGAACGGCACGGCGGCGAAACGGTCGCGCCACGCATCCGCCTCGGCAAAGGTCATGGCCCAGAGGTCGTCCGGCGTGGGGTAAGCGGCGATTTCGCCTTCCTGGCCCGTCTCCATATCAATGGCGTAGATGCCCTGACCGTTGGTGGCGTAGGCGAAGCGCACGGCCATCTTGCCCGCGTAATCCTTGGCCTGGCCCACGCCTTCGGTCAGCGGTTTGCCCCACGCCTTGGCCTCGTCCACGGCCAGTTTGCGGTTGCGATAGACCAGCACGTAATCGGCGGTGAGCGCCTGGCCGCGTTTGCCGTGGCCTTCGATGCGGCCCGGCGTGATGGGATATTCGCGCAGAATCTTGCTGCCCTCGACAACGCCCCAGCCCGCCGCCTTCAACGCGGGATCAATGTGCTCGGCTCTGGTCTCGGCTTCATTCATGGCTGCTCCTTGCCGCCCTCCAGGGCTTTCTTGATGTGCCGGTCAAAGTCCGATTCGAACAGGCGGTCCTGCACAATCCGGTATTTCTCAAATTCACTTTCGGCAAACGCTTTCGCCACCTCCTGACTCACCTTGCCGGGATGACTCAGAATGTCCCGCTCGTTGAACTTCAGGAACGCGTTCAGCTTGCCCGCCCAATCCTGCATCGTCATGGGAATGCCGCGCTCCGCCTGATCCTCCGCGTAATCCAGATACATCGTCACGACCCGGTCCAGCGACTTCAGTTCCTTTTCGGTCAGATAGTTTTTCGCCACGACGACATCCGGCTTGATGATTTTCCCGTGCGGCGCGTTTTTCCAAGTGGTCAATCCCATCCGCTCCTTCTTGCTGTCCGCCCGCGCCACGATCAACTCGGCGGCGGTTCGGCCATGAATGGCAAAATGTAGCTTGTTTTGCACCGTGGCGAAAAACTTCTGCGTCGTCTCCGCCTCCGGGCTGTAATCCATCGCCGTCGCGTAGATGTCGGTGATCTTCTGGTAAAACTTCCGCTCGCTGGCTCGGATTTCCCGGATTTCCGCCAGCAGGTTTTCGTAATACTCCTTGCTCAGGAACGCGCCGTTTTTCAGCCGCTCCTTGTCCAGCACATAGCCGCGAATGGCATAATCCCGCAGCACGCCCGTCGCCCATTGCCGGAACTGGATGGCGCGGGCCGAATTCACCCGAAAGCCCACGGCGATGATGGCGTCGAGGTTGTAGAACCGTGTCGTGTAATCCTTGCCGTCCTCGGCAGTATGTCGGAAATCCCGACACACTGCTTTTTCCGCCAGTTCACCGGTGTCGAAGATATTCTTCAGATGCTCCGTGATGGTGCTGCGGCCCTTGTCGAACAGCACGCTGATCAACTTCTGCGTCAGCCAGACGGTTTCCTCCGCCACGCGCACTTCGATGCCGTCCTCGCCCGCCTGCCGGGTGAAGATGAGGAACTCGGCGGTGCTGTTGCGGATTTGGAGTTTCTTTTCTTTGCTCATGGCGTGTCTCCTAAAGTTCTCCGGTGAAGGCTTGGTGCAGCAGCGACTTCTTCAACGCCTCCAGCGCGGCGTGCTTCCGCTCGTAGAGGCGGGCGAGGCGTTGGGTT
>CAZUKF010000255.1:0-1664 GCA_964620765.1 uncultured Rickettsiales bacterium
CTTCTTCAGCCGTGCCCGCACCATGCTGTCATATTCCTTGATCAGCTTGCTTCGCAGCGCCTCCCGCAACGCGCGTATATCGGCAAAACCCCGCGCCTTGGCGAATTCCTCATTGTTCTCCGGTGCTTCCAGTGTGGCACTTTCTTTCACCTTCACCGCAAATTACGCCGGCGTGCCTGCCAGATCCTTATTGAAATAATTCTCTGGGAAGGTGACCTTGATGGCTGCCTCCGCACCTTTTTTTAGGCCGATCAACTGGTCTTCAAACCCTTCGATTAAGCGTCCGCTGCCCAGCTCGATGCGGAAATCTTCCGCCGTGCCGCCCTCAAACGCCTTGCCGTTCACCTTGCCGACAAAATCCATCGTCACCACATGGCCCTGCTTAGCCGCCTGACCAGCAGCAATCGGCACCGGGTTCGGGTAACGCGTGGCCAGGCGTTCCAGCGCACTGTCAATCTCACCCTCCGGCAGCTCGAATATGTCGCGCTCCAGCGAGAATTTAGAGAAATCAATCTCCGGCATGTCCGGCAGCAGTTCTACACTCACTGAAAACACCAGGTCGCCGCCTTCCTTATAGTCTTCCACCTTCACGTCCGGCTGCATGGCGATGCGGAGTTTTTTGTCGCGCACCACTTTCTCCGTGGCATCGGTGATGACATTCTTGATGACATCGCCGTGAATGCTTTTACCATAGCGCTGGCGCAGCACTTTGAGCGGCACGTTGCCGGGGCGGAAGCCGGGGATTTTCACGCGGCTGCCTAGTGCCTTCAGCTCCTCTTCCTCCGTGCGGCTGATGTCCGCCGCTTCCACGGTGACACGGTAGGTTTTCTGCAGCGGGGCGGTAGCGGTTTCGGTGATGTTCATGAGGGTTCCGGCCAAATGTTTAAGGGGCTACCGGAAAACCACAATCCCCGCCAAAACGCAAGGGGGATTCTCTTGAGCGCCGCGGACGTGCCTTCTTAAGGATGATTCGGGACAGTGCCCACCGCATTGCCCTGAGAACTATTGGGCAACTGATTTTGTGGCGGTACCGTTGCGCCCGTGGGCACCGTTGCCGGAGGCGCGAATTGCTGCACAATCGGAGCAAAGGAGCCGCCCATGGCAGCCAGCGCGCCGGCTCCCACTCTATTGGCCGCGGCATTCCCCGCCTGCACTCGAGAAGCATTCGCCCATGCCGGTTCACCTTGATAGGTTGATAAATCAATCCCAGCAGGCACGCCATGCGCGCGCAAGTTAATGATATGCGCGGAAATAGCGTCTCGCGGCAGACCGGCAAACATGGTTAGGCCGCGCGATACGCGCTCCGCCTCCTCCTGGCCACGCGCCATGTCAGACGCCGCAGCCCAGCTTAATGCGGGCGGTGCCTGGCCGCCGCTGGGATTCCCAAGCAAGCTCTGCAAGTGGCTGCCCGCCCAATTATTCAGCGTACGCATAAAATGTCCGACAACGGGTAAATTAAAAATAAACCCCTTCACCGCATTCTTAAAGCCACTCCACATCCCGCCCAGAGGATCGCCGCTCATGATGCCGTCAATTCCTCCGCCCGCTGCTCCTTGAACGATGCTGTCGAAGCTAATGGGCGCAAGGCCATTGCGGCCGCGATAGATGTTTTCGATCATCTGACTGCGCAACAAATCACGCTGCCGAGGATCCGTAATCGAAGT
>CAZUKF010000256.1:0-1630 GCA_964620765.1 uncultured Rickettsiales bacterium
ACTGGGCCGCCAAGGGCACCAAGCTGCTTGGCGTGGAAGCGGTCATCGCCGAGAGCTTCGAGCGCATTCACCGCAGCAACCTGGTGGGCATGGGCGTGCTGCCCCTGCAGTTCAAGGAAGGCACCTCCCGCAAGACCCTGGAGCTGAAGGGCGACGAGCGCATCAGCATCGAGGGCCTCAGCGGCGGCATCAAACCCCGCATGGAGGTGACGATGGTCATCACCCCGGCCGATGGCGGCACCGCCCGCAAGGTGCCCCTGCTGTGCCGCGCAGACACGCTGGACGAGGTCCAGTACTACCTGAATGGCGGTATTTTACAGTATGTAGTGAAAAATTTACTGGTTTTAAGCAAAAATACCCCCACATCCCGTTCCCGGGAGGCGCGTGGCGCTTGACCGGGAGAAGTCTCTTACTCTAAATGTACTTGGAATGATTAGGTCTTTTGAATGAGTGATCCGCAATTAAACCCCGATGATTACGCCCGCGTCATCATCCTTATCTATGGCGTGCTGGAAAACGATCAGCCCTTCTGGTGCTACGTGGCCGTAAAGCCCACCCGGTACCAGCCTTTCCTCGACGCCCAGAAAGATGGCTCGCTGAACCTGTATGAGTTCGATGCGTACGGCGAAGTGATTGTCTCCGGCGAAGGCAACGAGCCGCCCGAGAATGTCACGCTGAAAGTAGCCGAGGTCTACCAGACCGACCCCAGGACCTTTTTCCAGCCGATGGACCCGGAAGCCGAGGTTGCGCGCCGCATGAAGGAAGTGGAAGCCAAGAAAGGCGAAGGCAGCGCCGCCAACGCTTAATTACAATACTAATGTGCCGTTGTCCCGGCGCAGGCCGGGATCCACGAGCTTCCTGCTTTCTATGATTTAGTAAGATCGTGGATGGCAGCCTTCGCTGCCACGACATTTCTGTAAATCGTTATGCTGGTAATGAGATTAAGCGCCGCGGGTGCCGCGGTCCGTTTCGTCGCTATTGACGTTGCTGCCAACAAACTGTGTTTGAGGATCGCCCGTGGACATGCTGACGCCATCCACGTTCCGGAACGCCGTGCGCGCTTCTTCAAGCACAGCGCGGTCCGGCTCGGATTTGCCCTCGCGTTCCTTTTTTGCCGCGGCGACTTCTTCTGCGGCTATTTCTTCCGCCGTCATTTCCCTGCCACGCGCGTTGCCCGTGGGTCTTTCCGGGTTGGTGGTGCTGGCAGCCGATGAGCCGCTGCCGCTGAGCCAGCCCGAGATTTTGTCCCAGAACAGGCCGCCCGCGGCCAGTGCCGCGCCGCCGATCATGCTCATGGTGGAGAAATTGCCCAGTGCTGCCAGTACCAGGCCGCCGCCCACGCCGATGATCTTCGGCAGCCAGCTGCCGCCGAAAAGACCGCCGCCGCCACTAGGGTTCGTGCCGGACGGATTAGCGATATGTGCAGCTTTGGCTTCATCTACCACTGTGCTGTCAGCTCTGGAGCGCATAATGCCGCTTACAACGTTGTCCGTCTTATAAAGCATTGTTTCGCTGTCCACGGTAGCTTGGCGAGTATCCCACACAGCCCAGAAATCCGCTTCGCTCTTGTACGTGTCACTGGCAACCACTTCCGGTTTGCCGTCTGCCCTTTCCAGGTATTGAAGGGTGT
>CAZUKF010000257.1:0-1620 GCA_964620765.1 uncultured Rickettsiales bacterium
TTCGGGGTTGGCCAGCGGCAACGCGATGATGCGGCGCACCACATCGGTTAAGCGAATTTCGCTGCGGATGGCTTCCTCGATCACCTTATTGGCGACTTTAAGTTCACACTCGATCACGTCGTTCTCCATTTCCATGGTATTGCGGGTCACAGCGACCTCCTGTCTGGCAGCCGGTGGCGCAAACGGCACGGCAAGCTTGGGTTCAGTGGCATTCCCATTGGATTGCGCGGGGAAGGGCATAGTAAACTCCTTTTTGATGGATGTGAGAGGGGGTGTGGCTGCCGCTTTTGCTTCAGCCGGTTTTGCGTCAGCGGTTTTTTCTTTTTTAGCAGCCTTTGGTTCTACTGGTTCCTTCGCTGCCGGCAAGCTTGAAATGATCGGCGGTGCTGACGGGGTAACCGGAGCAGCAGCCAGCACGGGCTCAGCGGGCGGCGTGGGTTCTTTTACTGGTTTGGATTCTACAGATTTAGCTTCCGGCCGCACAATCTCTAAATTCGGCGCGGCAGCAGCGGCAGGGCGGGCAGCGGCGGTTGCCGGATTCGGCTCCACCGACACCACGTCTGACACGCGGCGATACACCGTGGCGTATAACTCCAGGCGGCCATCGGCATATTTTTCCATCTCCAGCGCGTATTCGTTATTGTCACTGGTCAGCAGCACGTAATCAAACGGCTGCGGCGCGGCGCCTTCCGGCAATTTCTGCCCGCGAAAATCGCCTTTCAGCACGCTGCCTTTAATGCCGCTCAATTCCTTTTTATACGCGCCAACCAGCCAATGCTTCCAGCCATTCTCAATCTCGCGGCAGGCCAGGCGGGTAGACTCGGCCTGCTCCACCACCGCCTCCAGCTCGGACGGGTCAAACATACGCATACGGTCGGTAAACGGAATGCGGCGTGAGAGTGCCAGATATTGCTCGCCCTCCGCACTGGCGATAATGAGCGACACGCCCTCCTCGCGGTCTTGCGTGAGCACGAATGAAGTCATGCGCTCGTCGCCGAATTGATAGGTGTTCACCGCGCCCACTTTCAAGCGGCGATCACTGATAAGTGATTGCGGCATGGGGCCGAACGTGATGCCGCCACCCAGCTCCAACCGGTCCAGCTCCGCCCGCTCCTGCGTAGTGGGCTTTTTCATCGGCTTCCAGAAATCCGTAATCACATCAAGCATACAACCTCTCTTCCTTAAATCCTTATTCCAGTATCCAGCTCTCAGACTTGCGCTTCGCTCTTGAGTACCTGCTCAGAGTTTGAATTGCGGCATCACTGGCGTCGTGCACGGGCTGGTGCGTAACCAAATCCCGCACTTCTTGTACTTCCTCGTTCGGATCCATTTGCGCAATCGCCTCTTGTTCCGCATTGGTAAATCCCTTCAATCGCGGCCCATTGTAATGCGGCTGACGCTGAAGAATGCCGAGCAATCCATCATAAACACGGCCATAATTGCGTTCTTGCGGCACGCTCAGCTTTAGGCTGAGCATGTGTGGCGCCTCATGCTCGCCCCGTAATTTTGACAGCGTTTTATCTTCTCTTTCTATGAGAAGCTGGTTCATTTTTCTCACCCAATCCGCCACGATTTTCACGCCGCTGATTTCACGCTCCACCTCATCCAATATACTTGCCA
>CAZUKF010000258.1:0-1619 GCA_964620765.1 uncultured Rickettsiales bacterium
CTCCCTCGAGCCCGCGAGTTACAAGTCTGCATTTTACTGCAAACACGCCCCGCAGGGCGGGATTTTGGCGGCGTGCGTGCGGCCCCAGGCAAATATTGACCGTGGGGAAACCAAGGGTTCGCCCGAGCTTTCGTCCATGCATCACGCGGCCAACGATCCGGTACGGCGCACCCAGCATGCGGCTGGCGTTGTCAAGTTCACCGGCTGCCAAGGCGGTGCGAACCGCGGTGGACGAAATGCGCTGGCCCTGAGCCGTTATGTCGGCCATTGTCTCCACGTTAAATTTGTGTGATTTGCCCGCCGACCGTAGTAGCGTGACATCGCCCGCGCGTCGCGCTCCAAAGTGGAAATCTTCGCCGACCATAAGCCAGCGCACGTTCATCCGCACCAGCATGGCGATGAAATCGTCGGGCGAGTTCGACGCAAAGGCCCGATTGAATGTGGGAACAAACACGTGCTGGATGCCGGCGTTTGAAAAGGCAGCGAGTTTTTCAGTGATCCCCATGAGGCGTGGCGGCGCCGGCGGCGCGCCTTGCCGTAGCCTGGCAAATAGCTCGCGCGGCATGGGCTCGAAAGTCAATGCAGCCGGTGTGAGCGTATGCTCACTCGCGGCGCCAATACAGGCCGAGAGGATTGCCTGGTGTCCCAAATGCACGCCGTCAAAGTTTCCAATTGCCAAAGCCAACGGCGCGCCTACTGAATCAAGTGTGCGGTGTAATTTCATCGGCTATTTCGCGCTATCCCGGGAGAAGTCCCTGAGGCGAAAGCCCATCACCCAGAGTGCGCCAAAGTAGGTCAATGCACCCAAGCCAACCACCCAGCATAGGCGCAAGCACTTGGCTGCGCTATCAAGCACCAGCCAATGCGCATCCGCGCCCGCAACCCACCACAACATGCCGCCCATTGCATAAAGCGCAACCGACAGTTTGAGCAGGAATACCAACCATTGTGGCTGTGGCCGAAAAATCCCCTGGCGTCGTATCAGGAGGTAAAGCAGGCCAGCGTTAACACAGGCGCCGAGTCCAATGGACAAGGCTAGTCCCGCATGCTGGAACAAAGGCACAAACGCCAGGTTGAATACCTGCGTAACTAACAGGGTAATGACGGCAATTTTTACCGGAGTCTTGATGTTCTGGCGCGCGTAGAAGGCCGGCGCAAGAATTTTCACCAGGATGATGCCGGTCAAACCCAGTGCGTAAGCGACTAATGCGGCTCTCGACATCAGGACATCATGTGAAGTGAAGTTGCCGTGCTGCATGAGAGTAGCTATCAACGGTGTTGCGAGCATGGCCAGGGCCAGCGCGGCAGGCAGCGTCAGAAGCAGCGTGACGCGCAGGCCCCAGTCGAGAAGCCTTGAGAATTCTTCCGAGTTTTCATTCGTGTGGCTCTTAACCAGGGAGGGCAGCAGCACGGTTCCCAGCGCCACCCCCAGCATCGCAGATGGAAATTCCATTAGGCGGTCGGCTACCGTCAACCAGGCCACGGAACCTGTCTGGAGAAACGAGGCAATCTGGGTATTCAGCAACAATGAAATCTGCGCCACCGAAACACCCAGGATCGCTGGCGCCATCAGCGTAAGCATCCGCTGCACACCGACATGCCGTCGCGCCTGCCATGAA
>CAZUKF010000259.1:0-1578 GCA_964620765.1 uncultured Rickettsiales bacterium
CAGCCGCGGCGTGGAAGCGGTGCTCCTGCGGGGCTTGCGGGTCTTAACGGCGCTCATTCGGGATCGGGATGGAAAACGGCGCGGGGCAGCAGCCCCGCGCCGTTGCATGAATTGGGTAAGGTCGCGTCAGGATCCGGTTTTCTTCTGCGGCTGCTTGAAGCTGTCGTCGGCAGGGGCGGGCTCGGCATCCTTGTCCTGCGGGCCGCCCGGAAATCCGAAAGGGAAACTGCCGAATATGGAGCGGGCCTGCTTCTGGAGTTGTTGCTGCATGTCGAGGAAAGTCGTGGCGCTTTGCTCCAGGTAGCTGGACATCATGCCCTGGATGGTCGGCCCCTGCATCTTGACGAACTGGCTCCAGGCTTCCGCGTTCAGCATGGGATTGTCGCCGAACTTCGGCACGCTCTGCTCCTGCAGGCGGCGCTGGATCTCGACGAAGGTCTGGATGTTCTTGTCGAGGTAGCTGCCCATCATGCCCTGCATGGCATTGCCGTAAAACCGGATGATCTGGGACAGCATGTCGGACGAGAACATCGGCGCGCCCGCGCTTTCCTCCTCGAGGATGATCTGCAGCAGGATCGCGCGCGTGAGGTCTTCCTCGCTCTTCGCGTCGACGACCTTGAAGCTGACCTGGTCGAGCACGAGCTGCTTCACGTCCGCAAGCGTGATGTAGCTGCTGGTCGCGGTGTCGTAGAGGCGGCGATTGGGGTATTTCTTGATGAGGCGGATTTCTTCACTCATTTTGTGCAGTCCGGAAAATTTGTACTTGCAGCAACTCTGCCGCAGCGCGCGAGACGCGCATTATAAGCATCTGATAAATAGGTTATACCAAACTTCATGCGATGCGAAAAAAAAGTTGACTCGGCCTATCGGCATCTTTAGTATTTCACTGGTGCAACGCAACATTCCGTGACAGGAAGCTTCGCCAAGCGGTTGAATTTGCGCCTCTGGACAGGATGTTGCAAAGGATGCGGAAGCCTGGCTGCGGTTTTTGCGGTGAACAAAACGGATCGGCCGCGAATCCTGTAGGCGCGATCCTGACAGGTTGGCGACCCGGAAACGATGGCCGAAACGGGAATGCCGGTGGGATGAGGTCGCAGGCGGCCGCTGGCATACTGATTGCATAATGTAGGGCAGGGCGCACGAATGAGGCCGGGCAAACCCCGGCAAGGCGCGCCGGATCGACGCAGGGCGGTCGTGGCAGCAGCAGCGAGGTGAACGGATACAAGGCGGGTTGCACGGTTGCAACCCGGCGCGAAAAGCCCGCCCGGTGCGGGTTTGACGGCAAGCAGAAGATTAAGATGCCGTCCGAAGTTACGGATTTTTAAGGCTCCTCCCCCTTTATCTAAAGGTTTTCCTTTGGTAAAGGTTCAACCCCGGTGGGTTTCCCACCGGGGTTTTTTTTGCCCCATTTTGGGGCCAAACCTGTCGGGAATTGTCCACAGGGGCCGTGACGATCGTCACGGCAGTCACGTCGTCACAGCCCTTACGACATGTGCTGCCCGCCGTTGATCGAGATATTGGCGCCGGTGACGAACGCGGCTTCCTCGGACGCGAGGTAGATGATCAGGCCGGCCACCT
>CAZUKF010000260.1:0-1562 GCA_964620765.1 uncultured Rickettsiales bacterium
TACCGCTACTAAGCGCGGGCACGCGGCATGCAATCTCAACAACAGCACGCGCGCACGTTCAGCTTCGAGTTTTTCCCGCCCAACACCCCGGAGGGCGTGGAAAAACTGCGCGCGGTAACCGCGCAACTCGCGCAGCTTAAGCCGAAATTTTTTTCGGTGACTTACGGCGCCGGCGGCTCCACTCGTGAGCGCACGCTAAAAACCGTGCTTGACGTGCGCGCGGCGGGGCTGGCCGCCGCACCGCATCTTTCCTGCATTGGCTCCACGCACGCCGGTCTGCGCGAAATTCTGCAGCAATACAAGGATAACGGCATCCGTCACGTGGTCGCGCTGCGCGGTGACTTGCCCTCGGGCACCGCGACCGCGGGCGAGCTTCATCATGCGAATGAACTGGTGGCATTTATCCGGAAGGAGTTCGGCGATCAGTTTTTCATCGAGGTTGCCGCCTACCCCGAATATCACCCGCAGGCGAAAAGCGCGCGCGACGATCTGCTCAATTTCAAACGCAAAGTGGACGCCGGCGCGGACGCCGCCATCACGCAGTATTTTTACAACCCGGATTGCTACGAGCACTTCATCAACGAGTGCGAAAAAATGGGTATCACGATTCCCATCGTGCCCGGCATCATGCCGATCGGTCGTTTCTCGCAGCTTGCGCGCTTTTCGGATGCCTGCGGCGCAGAGATTCCCCGCTGGATACGCAAAAAACTCGAGGGTTATGGTGACGACATCGAGTCGATCCGCGCCTTTGGCCTGGACGTGGTCACAGGCCTGTGCGAACACCTGCTCAAAGCCGGCGCACCGGGCCTGCATTTTTACACCATGAATCAGGCGGAACTCACCAGCGAGATCTGGCGGCGACTTAAACTCTAAGAATGGCCACCAGCGACGGCTTCATCCACCACATCACCGAGCTGCTCGCGCCGTTGGGGCATGTGGTGGCGAAGCGCATGTTCGGCGGCCACGGTGTTTATGTGGACGGCTTGTTCGTCGCGATACTCGCCGATGACGAACTCTACTTGAAAGTCGACGATATCAGCCGCGCCGATTTTGAAGCCGAAGGCTGCGCGCCCTTCACCTACGACGCCCGGGGCAAGCCCATGGTGATGAGCTACTACCGCGCACCCGGTGAAGCGATGGATGCCCCGCATTTGATGCAACCGTGGGCGCGGCGCGCTCTGGAGGCGGCATTGCGAGCGAGGGCGTTGAAAGCCGCAACGACCAAGACAACGCCCGCGAAAACCAAGCTCGAAGCCGAGCAGGAATCCAAGCGCCTTGCCGCCAAGGCACGTACGCGACGATAATTTTGCTTGCCAGAACCGGCTGCGATTCCCGCCTCACACCGAGCAAGCACCCATGAGCAAGTTGAACAAAGAACAAATCACGCGCTGGCGCCATGACGGCTTTTTGTCGCCCTTCCCTCTGCTCAGCGCCGCTGAGCTAAACAAATGCCGTGAGGGCCTCGCGCGTTTCGAGCAGTGGCTGGGTGCCCCCGTGAACAGTACCGAGGATTTGCAGTACCGCACCATGCCCTATCTCATACTGCCGTGGGCGGCGAAGCT
>CAZUKF010000261.1:0-1531 GCA_964620765.1 uncultured Rickettsiales bacterium
AGGTTGGCCTCGAATGCCTGGATCTGCTCCGGAGACATGACCTCGTAGACGATTTTTTTCACCGTGTCCGCGTCCAGCGCCTGCTGGTTGATGGCCATGGCGATGCCGTTGATCTTGATGTTGATGGGAGCATTGGCCGAAAAGAACAGGTCGGAGGCCTGCTTTTCCGACATCAGCTTGAGCAGGGGAGTGATGAACATGCCCGCCTCCTTTCTATTGAACTTTACGCAACTGCGTGACAGCAAACCCACACCACCCCCGCGCTCCGCGCGACCCCTCCTCCTGAGAGGAGGGGAATTTTCCCCTCCTTGGAAAAGGAGGGGTGGCCGCGTAGCGGACGGGGTGGTTCGAGCCGAAAGTCATTTTCAATCTGTCACGCGGGGTTTGGTAACACTCAATAGAAACGGTAGCTGACCGCTTCCCGTGTTGTTGAATAGCACTGTTTGTTCCGGGTTTATGAAACTCTTCAAGCCCTCACCTGCCGCTTCATCAGCTTGCGCCGCGGGACGCGCCGATGTATCTTCAGCGCCCGCGCCGTGGAGAAAATGCTGCCGCCGGAATAATAGGGGAAAAAACAGGGAAGTAACAGAGGGCGGACCGTAGCAAGAACTGGAGACCTGGCATGGATAAACCGCTGCAGATTAAGAATCCCAACCTGGGGCCGGCTACTCCCCCTCCGGGTTTTGCGCTATGGAACCTGGGCTTCCGGCCTTTCTATCTCCTCGCCAGTGTTTTCAGCGCGTTGAGCGTTGCCGTCTGGGCAGCGCAGTTCGCGGGATGGCTGCCGGTGGGGGTCTATCTGCAGGGGCCGCCGTGGCACGGTCACGAGATGATCTTTGGTTTCACGATAGCGGTGATCGCCGGCTTTTTGCTGACCGCCGTGCGAAACTGGACCGGTCAGCCCACGCCGAGCGGCATTCCGCTGGCGCTGCTTGCCACCCTCTGGCTGTTGGGGCGCGTTCTGGTGTTGACGCCCTATGCAACCGCTGCGGCGTGGGTCAACGCCGCGTTTCCCGTCTCGGTCGCGCTTGCCATCGGCATTCCGCTCGTCCGCAGCGGCAATCGGAGAAACTATTTTTTTCCGGGATTGCTGATTCTCCTGGGGTGCGCGGTGCTTGCGTTTCACCTGGCTTACCAGGGCGCGCTTGAACTGCCGCCGAGACTGGGTCTGCTGGCGGCGCTCGACATCATTCTGTTCATCATGGCCGTCATGGGCGGGCGCGTCATTCCGATGTTCACCAACAACGGCATCCCCGGTGCGCAGGCACGGCGCCTGCCGCTCGTGGAAAAGCTCGCTCTGGGCGGCATCCTGGTCCTGCTGGCGGCCGACCTTGTTCAGGCGCCCTCACCCGTGATTCTGCTGGCCGCCATCGCCTGCGCGCTCGCGCACGCTGTCCGGCTCCATCTCTGGCAGCCCTGGCGCACCGTGCATACGCCCATGGTGTGGATTCTTCACGCCGCCTATGCCTGGATAGTCGTTCACCTGGCGCTACGCGCAATGTCCGCCGCCGGGCTGCTTGCCGAATCGCTT
>CAZUKF010000262.1:0-1530 GCA_964620765.1 uncultured Rickettsiales bacterium
CAGCGAGGCAAGCTTGGTGGCGGCGGAGCTAACGCCATAAGCCGTGTCCAGCGGCTTGCCGTGCCAAACGCCAGACCCCAGCATGGTCAGTGCACCGGCTGTATAAGCCCCGAGCATGGCCTGCGAGGGGTAGCGATACAGCAAATCTTCCGCGCTGCGGATGGAACCCTCGCGCTTGTGCTTGAGGATGCTGTAAAGCCCGCAGTCTTCCGGCAGGCTGGCGCCCTGCTCCCGCAGGAACACCGCCAGATTCTCCGATACGTTGCGCCGGTAATGCTCCGTCGGTGCGTTGCCGTAACGCATTAGAATCCCTGCACCGGCGGTGTATAGTCCGCCGGTGATGGCTTCCAATGGCCGCCCGCCCATGATGCCAGAGGCAAAGAGCGAAAGGTCGCCCACCAGATTCGCCACACCGCCGGTTTTTAAGCTGAAATCTTCCAGCCACTCGTTCCAGCTGCGGGTAGGGTGGTCGCCCGCCTCCGGCTGGATTTTGGGCTTGCCGGAGGCGAAATGGCGCAGCTGTAGCAAGGCCGCCAGCTGCCCCTCATCGGCAAACCCGCTCACCTGTAAAACCTCCCGCCCCTCGGCATACACGGGCAGCGCATTGAAGCCTTCCGCCTCCAGGGCACGGCGAATGGTAGAGATTTGCCGGGCATCTGCGCCCGCCCCGGCGGAAACCAGCGCCACCGGCGGACGGTCATTGGCGTAGCGGAAGGTGATTTCCGATACGGGCGAAGCGGCAGGGTAGCGGTAAATGCTCACCGGTTGATTTTAACGAAAAACAGGCCGGAAATCCAGCGGTCTCTGATGGTTAAAATATCAAAAAATAAAGGTTTTTGACGCGAAACTGTAACATTCCACCCCTGTAGTGGTAGGTTAGGAGTAACCATATCGTATGAGCCACTACCGCTTTGCTGCACCGTCATTAATTGACGAAGTCGCGTTCGTGGCGTCTGAAAAGGGCGGCCTGCGCGCCTATCTGCATGCGCGGGAGGGGGCGGGAGAGGAAGCAACCAAGCCGGTTATTCAAGCATTGATCGCCGATAAATTAATGGTGACTCCCTTCACCAGGAACGGAAACCCGGTGCTGGAAGTGCGCGGGTTCAGCAATGAAAAGCAGTTTTTGAGCCTGCTCAAGAAACATCATGCCGCCTCAGGCAAAGAGGAAAAAGACAAGACAAAAACAGAACAGCATACGTTATGGGATGCGCTGCGCGAGCGAACGCTGGAATTGAGCGGCTGGTCTTACCTGGTAGGTGATTACGGCTTCTGGAATTACGGCAAGAAGGAAGCCGACAAGCTGGTAATGGCCGGTGCGTTTTCATATTTTCTTGGCACGTTATCGCTGGTTTTTTATGGACGCAACGATCAGTCCGATATTCAGGTGCATGACATGGCCAAGGGGCTGGAGCATTTTCTGGCCGCTAAAAACGCTTCCATCGATAAAAGCTGCGCGCTGCATCATACCGCCGATGATAAAGACAAGACGGTGCTGGAATCGCTCCATGAGTTCTGCAAGCGCTACCCTTC
>CAZUKF010000263.1:0-1516 GCA_964620765.1 uncultured Rickettsiales bacterium
TGGTACTGCGCCAACCACTCCTGCTGGCCGCACTACACCGTAATTACCCCGACCCCCATTCGCTCCGGCGAATGAGGTGGTCGTAGTCGCCCGGGCGGTCCGGGTGGCTGGGGATGGTTTCGGGGGCGTAGCCCGTTTCTTCCCGCAGGCTTTCCCTGATGAGCGCTACCAAATCAGCTTCGGTGCGTTTCAGTAGTTCCTCGGCATTCGTGATCTCCACATAATCCTTGCTTTGCTCACGTGTTTTCAGCGCCCAGTAGACGAGCGCGGAAGGCGTTTTGCCGATGGTGCCTGAACGCATGAGTGCCAGTGCGGTGAGCGGCAATTGGCGTTTCTCGCCGCGTTCGACGGCGGATTTGCTGGGCGGGGTGCCGGTCTTATAATCCATCAGGCGGAAGCTCGCATCCATCATATCCACGCGGTCGGCGCGGGCCGAAAGCGTGATCGTTTCCTCCGCCACCGGGAATTCCCAGCGCGCGCTCACTTCACTTTTCGTATGGTATTTCTCTTCGCGGAGCTTCGCCTCGCGGGCCAGCCAGTTGCGCGTAATCGCCTCGAAGCGCGGCCACCAGAGTGCGGCGACCGCCGGGCGGTTCAAATAAGGCTCAAGAACTTTCCTGCCTTCTTCCAGCAGCAATTGATAGCTGTGTTCGGGCAGCGCATCCGGATGCTGGCTTGAGAAAAATTCGAGTGCCGCGTGGATGCTTTTGCCGAAATCGACGGCATCGGGTTCCTGGTCGAGCGGTTCCAGCGTGCGGAGTCCCAGGATACGACGCGCATAAAACGCATAAGGCTCGCTCTCCCACAAATCGATATCGCTCACCGAAAAATGGCGCGGGCGGGCGGAAAGCGGCGGCACCGGCATCGGGCGCTGCAAGGGTTGCGTGTCGTACGGTGCGTCCTGCGCCTGCAACGTCGCTTGCATCGCGGGGCCAATCTGCATGCGCTGGAAAAACTCCTTGTCCTTGCCTTTCACCAGTGTCGTCAGACGCACCCACCAGCGCGAGGCTTCCTGCGGGGCGCCGAAAATTTTCCGCGCACGGGTGAGGATCACTTCGCCGCCATGCATCAGCATCCATACGTCGTGCGCGCTTTGGCCGGTGGCGAGCGCCTGCGAGGGCAGGCCGAACGCGTCGCGCATCAATGCGCTCATCCACGGGTCGGGCGAGGTTTTCGTGGGCCATGTACCCTCGTTCATCTCCCCCAGAATCACCAAATCGTAATCGGTGAGGCGCGCTTCGATGGGACTCAATATATGCAGGCGCGGATGGGTGCCGAACGGTTCGCGCACCACCTGCTGGGAAAGGAGCGCTTCGAAGAGTGCCGGGTAATCGTGCGGCTGGATGCTGCCGAGCACGGAGGATTCGCTACTCCATTCTTCAAGAAGTGCGGCAAGCGATGCGCCTTCCTTCGCCCAGAGGATGTCAGCACCTGATGAGGTCTCGGTGGTGGCGAGCGCTTCGGCGGCGGTGCAGTGGGCGAGGAGGAATGCCTCAAGCGTGTGCCCTTCGCGGTT